>NZ_JBFJWS010000325.1:0-3453 GCF_041623545.1 Zhongshania sp.
CCGAAACCTTTTTAATGGAAATGGGTTTGGAGTGGGATCGTATTGAAGAGTTGAAAGCCTGCGGCGCAATTTCCTAAAAGTGCCGCCAGTCATTTAGGCTCGAAAAGCCTAAATGACAAGCGCTTAACTCCGCGCAGGTGGCGTTAAGCGTTCTTCAGCCCATCGCAAATTGGCGTATCTTTTAGGCAGCTGTTTTCGCCATCTCTCGTTTGACGTTTACCCACTCTTACATCAACCGATCGTAATATTTTCCGGTAGTTTTCGCTCCCGGTGGCGATTCCTGCGCCAAAGCGCGCGGAGTAATCCCCACTTAATGCTGTTAAACTGGCCGTTGTTCTCGCGCCGATTTAATAGACCATGAAAGTCCTGATTCGTAACCCCTTTATTCTATTAAGTATTGTTGCCCTGCTGTGGGGTGGCAACGCGGTTGCGGGGAAATTAGCGGTCGGCCACGTTTCACCCATGTTGCTTACCAGTTTACGCTGGTTCTTTGCCTGTGTATTTATCGCACCTCTGGCTTGGCGCGACGGCTTACGCGAATGGTCTATTATCCGCCAACACTGGCTTACATTGTTTCTACTGGCGGCGCTGGGCTTTACCGCATTTAATGCCTTGTTTTATTGGGCCTTAAATTACACCAGTGCGATTAACGTCACCATAGAGCAATCGGCGATGCCGCTCGTGGTGTTTTTCGGCAATTTTATTTTGTTTGGTTTGCGCCCGGTAAAATTACAACTCATTGGTTTTAGCCTGACCTTAATCGGTGTATTAATTACCGTCGCCCACGGTGATATTTCAAGTTTGTTGAAGTTAGATTTAAATCGCGGTGATGCCTTAATGTTGCTGGCAACGCTGCTGTATGGCGGCTATACCGTTGCACTTAAATTCAGACCACCACTGCATTGGCGCAGCATGATTATGGTGTTAGCATTTTTTGCCTTCATTTCATCACTGCCATTCAGCGCATACGAATATTCCGCCGGTTACGCGATTATGCCCGACGCCCGTGGTTTTGGCGTAGTATTGTATATAGCGATATTCCCGTCACTCATTGCCCAATCTTTGTATATGCGCGGTGTCGATTTAATTGGTGGTAATCGCGCCAATTTATTTATTAACTTAGTGCCGGTGTTTGGTTCGATACTCGCAGTGGTGATTTTGGCTGAAGACTTTAAGGCCTATCATTTTATGGCGTTGTGCTTGGTGGTCGGTGGCATATTACTGGCAGAACAAGGTGTTAAAAAATCCCAAGCCCACAAACTTACTTAGCTAAATTTTATTTATAGGTCTTAATATTAACGAGATAACAGTACACTCAATCGTCCCTGATGCCGCTAAGCAGACCGCGGTGAGCTGCTCCAGCTGCAAAGCGTCTTGCTGCCGTTTGGAGGTAATGCTGATTACCGAGACCGGTGTGCCCGAGCGCTTTATTCAGCGTGATGAATGGGGTGGTGAAGTCATGGCGCGGCTGAGTGATGGCTGGTGCGCAGCCTTAGATCGCCAAACAATGTTGTGCACAATCTACGAGAACCGGCCGTATATTTGTCGAGAGTTTGCGACCGGTTCCTACGAGTGCTTAAGTGAGCGTGAAGAAATCCAATCGTAAAATTATAAAATCACTAAATGATTGGGTAATTCATTTTTTTCGCTGGTGGCGGGCAGCTGACGTTTTAACTCAACGCCGCAAGCTTCAATACATTCAACAAAACCTTTGGCGGTATTGCCACTGCGCACTTGGGCGGTAAATTGCTTCACAATGGCCTGCCAATAAGCATCAGGGATTTTTGCTGAAATGCCGCGATCAACCAAAATTTCCACGTAGTGCTCGACTTCTGAGACAAAAATTAATATGCCGATTTCACCTGCGGTGTGGTGCAGATTCTGCTCTAAAAATTGCCGCCGCGCCAAATTACTGGCTCGCCAAAAACGGACTTGGCGGGGAATCAGTCGGTATTGCAAAGCCGGTATTTGAAATAGCAGCGCCAGACCAATGAATAATACCCACTGGCTCAGTATTAGTTGATGAGGGTTAAGCCACTGTGGATAGTAGTTCACCGCTCCCGGTAAAATTAGCGCCAGCAAGCTTGCCCAGAGTAATGGAATATAGCGGTAGTCATCGGCTTGGCGGGCCAGCACTGTGACCAGCTCCGCGTCGGTCTGGCCCTCTACCCGCTGTATGGCCTCGATCAGTAACTGTTGTTCTTGTTTATTGATTAGCGACATAGTGAATTCCGTAATAGGTTCTAGGTTCATGGACTTGGCTGCTGAATGAAGGTGGCTTCGTTACCAGCCTCCAGATGCACCGCCACCCCCAAAGCCGCCGCCACCTCCGCCGAAGCCGCCACCACCAAAACCACCGCCGCCAAAGCCACCGCCGTGGCGACTACCCAATGCCGCGCCGAGTAGGGCGCCGCCCAAGAATCCACGGCCGCCGCGACCGCGACCGCCACCCATCATCATAAAGATAACGGCGAGCAGTAAGAGACCACCAAGTTTTGGCGGAGTCTGCTTTTTCGTTTCCTGGGTTTTGGCAATCGCCGGTGTTTTGCCGTCGATGATAAGCACCATGGCCTCAACGGCAGCTTTCACACCGCCGTCAAAATCACCAGATTTAAACGCGGGGGTCAAAATTTGCTGAATAATTTGCGCGCTGCGGGCGTCGGTCAGTAAGCCTTCTAAGCCGTAACCAACTTCAATGCGCATCTTGCGTTCTTTCATCGCAATAATGAGCAGGGCGCCATTGTTCTTGTCTTTTTGACCAATGCCCCAGTGGCGGCCCAACTGAAAACCGTAGTCGCTAATCTCGTAGCCCTGTAAGTCGGGCAGGGTAACCACCACAATCTGATTGCCGGTGCGTTGCTCCTGCGCCGCCAACTGTCGATTCAGATCTTGCTCAGTGGCGGCAGAGAGCAGCTTGGCATTGTCTACCACCCTGCCGCTAAGCTTGGGAAATTCCGGCTCGGCGGCGAGGGCAGACAGGCTGAACAGTAGGCTGCCTACCATCAACAAGGGCAGTATTAAAGGCCTTAGAAATAAACGCATTAAAAGTTAACCTGGGGCGCTTCTTCCGCCTTGGGTGCAGTGGCTTTAAAGGTCTCGCGCTCTTTTAACTCGCTATACATCATGCTGTGCCAGATCTTGCCGGGAAAGGTACGAATCTCGGTGTTGTAACGGCCTACCGCCAGAATAAAGTCGCGGCGGGCAACGCTAATGCGGTTTTCGGTGCCTTCGAGTTGCGATTGCAGTGCTAAGAAATTTTGATTGGACTTAAGTTCTGGGTAGCGCTCCTGCACCATCATCAAGCGGCTTAGCGCGCCGCTGAGCTTGGCCTGGGCCGCTTCAAACTGCTGCAGCTTCTCGGGGTTATCTAAAATGCTGGCATCAACCTGCATGGAGGTTGCCTTGGACCTCGCCTCAATCACGGCAGTGAGGGTTTCCTGCTCCTGCGCGGCA
>NZ_JBFJWS010000326.1:0-3445 GCF_041623545.1 Zhongshania sp.
AGAAAAGCTCTACCTTTCCGTAGATGGATGTCATGGCGACCACAGAGCGCTCTGTGATGTGAGCCAATGGCAGGTAAGACATCATGCGGTGTGGCTGATCACCGCCCACCATGCGGTTCTTGGTTTCCATTGCGGCGGCGCCGAGATGGCCGTGGGTCAATACAACGCCCTTGGGTTTGCCGGTGCTGCCCGAGGTGTAAACGATCGTCGCCATATCGTCGGCCTCGGGTGTGTGATAGCTTTCCAGGGGTATTGAGGACTCCAGAATGCTCTGCCAGTCGCGCGCGCTTTTATAGTCGGCATTGGCGTCGGGAAATCTGATGACAGGAATGTTGCTCAAGCTCGCTTGCGCTGCGCTGCAGTCATCGAGCTTGCCGACAAAACACAGCTTGGCTTGGCTGTGTTCAAGCACGTAGTCGATGGTTTCTGAAGAGGCGGTGGAATAAATTGGTACCGGTATGATACCAGCCAGCATCATACCGAAATCAGCCGCCAGCCAGGCGTAGCTGTTTTTGGCAAGAATCGCGACACGGTCGCCCGGTTTAATTCCTTGTTTTAACAGCTCGTTAGCGACCCGGCTGCCCTGATCAACGACTTCGGCTATCGTATAGCTTTTCCATACACCATTAGTGGGCTGGTGAAGCCACGTGTCATTGGGCCTGTTTTTCAGATTGGCTTTTAGCTGCTCGACGGGCAGTACGTAAGAAGTGCCGGTGGCTGTCATGGACAATATTCCCTGTTGTTATCTAATGGATTCCAAGTCTATTCCTTGAGAATACTTAATCCCGGAAAATCCCTCAATAATAATGCGTGTTATAAGCGATAACTGTAAATTTCATTCCAGTTTATCTACCAGTGAGCTGGCATTCGCGTTGTGCATGCAGCGTTAGATCAGTAGCTCAGCTGCACATGCCAATAGCAGGATAGCCAACGCTACCGCCAGTTTGGGGCCTCCCGCGATAAACCATTTTGACGCCGGGAAGGCGATGGTGCTCGCCATGGCGTCCAGTTTCAGTTGGTGATGATCGCTGCCGAAGGTTGCTGGGAGTATCTCTAACAGGTCTCGCCGACTGCGGTACCGGATCGCGGCCATCGCCGCCCAATCGCTATTATGCTCGCAATTAATATGCTCAACATTGGTCCCACTGCGCAGAGCCGTCATGACCGGATGGCCCGCTTTGCGTAGAAGCTGCCCTAAAAAGACTTTCTGATACGCCGCCAGTTTAGCGCTGGATTCCCTAACAGGCTTTTTCAGCGTGATTAAATTGATCATCACGCAGTCGCGCCCATCGTCTTTGGCAAAAAAATCTCGCAGCCCTTGTGCGCGCTCCGGCTCCACCCCTTGCGCGCTTGCCCATGCCAGAAAATCGTCGGCTTCCTGCGGCGTGATTTTGCGTCGAGGTCTGGCATACCAAAGCCAGAATAGCGCGTAGAAAAGTGCGGCGGTTGCCCAGATCGTCAGCGTCATAAGGTTGCACCCCGTGTCCGTTTTGTTGTTAGCGAGGCTTACCGTTGTGCGCCTAGTTCGCTGAGTTCAACATCTTTACAAAATGGCAGTGCAAGTGTCAATATGTTGAGATTGAAGCAGTGAGCAGTCGTGTCCGCTGCTTTGCTATCGATAGTAGCCATTGAAGAGGCGAGTGATGCGCAGGAATCGTGGAATACAGGAGTTTGGGCGGGTTTTGAAGGAAGCCAGGCACATCCTACCCGCACTGACCTATAAAATGCCGGAGGGTGATGATCCTGCCTCATTGGGGCGACAATTTCAGGAATCGGCGGAACAGTATGCTGAACTGCCGCTATTGCTGCATGAGGGCCGCGAGTGGACCTATGGGGCATTTAATGCTCAGGTTAATCAGCTTGCACACCACTTTCTGGCGCTTGGTTTTCAACGGGGCGAGCCCGTCGCGGTGTTTATGGAAACTCGCGCAGAATTTCTCAAGGTTTTCTTGGCTTTGGCCAAGTTGGGTGTGCCCGCGAGTCTGATCAATAACAGTCTTACCGGAGACGGTTTGGCACATTGCATTCGGTCTCCGGGCAATCGGCGGGTGATTGTAGGAGAAGAGCGGGCAATAACGCTGGGCGCGGTATTGGATCAACTCTCAACTGAGGGTGAAATGCGCTGTTATTGGCTGCGGGACCGGGGGGAGACCGACTGCCCTGTGTGGGCAAGTGATATCAGTGACGGCTACCGCACCTGCTCACCGGAAAACCCGCCGGTAACTCGGACGATTCTTGCCAAAGAAGTAGCGGCGTATATTTTTACCTCTGGAACCACCGGCCTACCCAAAGCCGCTATAGTCAATCACAGACGTATACTGGCGGCGGGCCACGGATTGGGTCGCTTGGGCCTGCAATTACAGTCGAGTGATCGTATTTATCTCTGCCTTCCCCTGTACCACATTACCGGACTGGGCCCCGGATTCTGCGGGGCGATTTCCAATGGTGCATCCATTTTTCTAAGGCGAAGTTTCTCGGCATCAGCTTTCTGGCGAGACATCCAGGCGTCGAAATCCAACTGCTTCGTATACGTGGGGGAGCTATGTCGCTATCTGACATTGCAACCGGAGTGCGCAGAGGAGCGCGATAATCCGCTGCAAAAAATGATTGGAAATGGTCTGCGACCGGATATTTGGGAGGCCTTTAGAGACCGGTTCGGGGTGGAGCGGATCTGTGAAATTTACGGCTCCAGCGAAGGGAATCTCGTGATGGCCAATGCTCTGAATAAGGAATTCACTATTGGCACGCCCGCGACTAAAGCGGCGGTTGTTCAGTACGATGTCGACAACGACTGTGTTATCCGTAATGCAAAGGGGCGCTGCGTTAAAGCCGCAGTAGGCGACGCTGGTTTACTGCTAGGGAGAATTGATAGAAAGGCGCAGTTCGATGGCTATACCAACGCCGAAGCCACGAATAGCAAGGTACTAACGGATGTTTTCAAACCAGGGGATCGCTGGTTTAACACCGGAGATTTGGTCCGCCAGATTGATGTAGGTTTTGCGTTCGGTCTAAAACATTATCAGTTTGTCGATCGCACAGGGGACACCTTTCGCTGGCGCGCGGAAAACGTGTCTACCAATGAGGTTGCTGAAGTTCTGAATCAGCACCCGCAAATCAAAATGGCCAACGTCTACGGTGTGGAGGTGCCGGGGATCGAAGGTCGTGCAGGCATGGTGGCCTTCGAACATGAGAATGCAGACCAATTCGATATTATGGCTTTTCAAACCCTGGTCGAGCGCGACCTGCCAGCGTATGCGCAGCCGGTGTTTGTCCGCATACAGACGACGACCGAAACCACGGCTACCTTCAAACTCGTTAAAGGCCGACTGCGCAAGGAGGCTTATCACCTGGATGAAGTGGGTGATGACGTAATTTTTGTTCGTAAGCCTCGTTCCAAAAGCTATGAGCGACTGGACCGTGAGTATTACGAATCCTTGTGCCGGGG
>NZ_JBFJWS010000327.1:0-3434 GCF_041623545.1 Zhongshania sp.
TCCACTTGACCACAAAGACCCCTACACCCTTTTGGTCGCCGTATTATTGTCAGCCCAGTGCACGGACGAGCGAGTCAACCAGATCACCCCCGCGCTATTTGAACTGGCTGACAATCCCTTTGATATGGCCAAACAGAATGTGGAAATTATCCGTCAGATCATTCGCCCCTGTGGCCTATCTCCACAAAAATCCAGCGCCATTAAACGCCTGTCAGAAATCCTCGTTGAGAAATTTAACGGTGTTGTCCCCCAGGATATGGCGGCACTGGAAACCCTACCCGGCGTCGGCCACAAAACCGCAAGTGTGGTGATGTCCCAAGCCTTTGGCGTACCCGCCTTCGCAGTCGACACCCATATTCATCGGCTAGCGCAGCGCTGGGGGCTAACGAATGGCAAAAACGTAGTACAAACTGAGAAAGACCTTAAATCCCTTTTCCCCAAGGAAAAGTGGAACTCGCTACATCTGCAAATTATCTTTTATGGCAGAGAATACTGCAGCGCCAGAGGCTGCGACGGCACGGTTTGCGAAATATGCACCACCTTATACCCAAAACGCAAAAAGCCCCCGAAAGTATACAAACCCTAGCCAACAATATGGCCCAGTGAACCACACGCCAGAATTTGTTATCCTTAACGGCTGATTTTTTCGCCCACATGCAAGAAGAGCAGAACCATGAGCACCACACTCTACGGCATTAAAAATTGCGATACCGTGCGCGCAGCCAGACGCTGGCTAGAAGCGCACAATGTCGACTTTAGCTTTCATGATGTTCGCGATACGCCACTCACTGCACAACAGCTAAAAATCTGGCTGCAGGAATTGGGGGTAGACACACTGGTCAATAAGCGCAGCACAACATGGAAGCAGCTCAGCCCCGCGCAACGCGATGAGCTAAACACAGACACAGCGATCCCTCTACTCCTGGAACACCCGACGCTAATGAAGCGCCCCCTGCTCGACACCGGCAGTGAGCTACACCTCGGATTTAAGGCCGATCATTATCAGTCGCTGTTCACCCACCACACCCTTTAAGCCATTTATCTATAGAGAACTTACAATGACCCAAGAATACTTCGCACTCGGCCTCGGCCTCGGCACCCAAAACCGCAAAGGCGAGTGGCTAGACACTTTTTACCCCAAGCCAATCCTGGCCCCCGCCGCCAAGCTGGTCGATGCCATCCTCAGCGTGATTGAACCGGTGCACGGCAACACTGCTAGCGCGGTGAACAGAGATCAAATGGCGCAGATTGCCGAAGCACTGAAAGCCGCTGGCAATAAAGAGCAGGCCGAGCTCGCCGTGCAATTGGCCAGTGGCAATCAGCCATTAGTGGTCACCATTCTCACTACGGATGATGCACCCGGTTCTGTTCCCGAAGGCTATTTAAAACTGCACTTGCTTTCGCACCGACTCGTCAAGCCGCACAGCATTAATCTGAACGGCCTGTTTGGCGCCCTACCCAATGTCGCTTGGACCAACAAAGGCGCGGTGGACATCAGCGAACTCAAAGGCCGACAGCTAGAAGCGCGCCTAAAAGGCGAAATGCTTGAAGTAATGTCCGTAGACAAATTCCCCAAGATGACTAATTACGTTGTTCCAAGTGGCGTGCGTATTGCCCACACCGCGCGCGTGCGCCTCGGCGCCTACCTTGGCGAAGGCACAACCATCATGCACGAGGGCTTTGTTAACTTTAATGCAGGCACCGAAGGTCCCGGTATGATCGAAGGACGTATTTCCGCCGGCGTTATGGTTGGCGCGGGTTCCGACCTCGGCGGCGGCTGCTCCACCATGGGCACACTGTCCGGCGGCAACAATATTATTATTTCTGTGGGTAAAGAATGCCTCATCGGCGCCAATGCCGGTGTCGGCATTCCCTTGGGCGATCGCTGCACCATTGAAGCAGGCCTGTACATAACCGCTGGTTCCGTCCTCACTATGATTGACTCCGACGGCGCAGTTGCCGGCACCACCAAAGCACGCGAATTATCTGGCCAGTCCGACTTGCTGTTCCGCCGCAATTCCAAGAATGGCGCGGTTGAGGTGTTAACCAATAAATCGGCCATCGCCCTTAACGAGATGCTCCACGCCCATAACTAAGCGTGGCTTACGATACTCTAGCGCCACTTGGCGCTAGAGCTAGCCTTGCCAACTACTCGCCATAGCCCATCGCATCGTTTAAGCGCATTTTGCTGCGCACAAATATGCCATTGCCACGCCCCACCTCGTTACCGTCACTATCATAAACAACCGCCTCAACGATAAATTGCGACTTAGTGCGATTAACAACTTTGCCCACGGATCTCAAACGCCCCTCAGACACCGGCCTTGTCAAATAGGTGGTGAACGATGTCGTCAACACAAAGTAATCTGGCTCTAATGAGTTAGCCGCGAAAAAGGCAGCGTCATCCAGCATTTTGAAATAGACCGAACCGTGTACAGCCCGAGCCGAGTGAAACAGCTTTTCAGACACCGCTATAGAAATCTCAGACTCCCCGTCGGTCACACATATTTCCGGCAAGTAAAAAGCATTCACTGGAGCGGCCTTATACATCGTTTCAAGTTGTCGGTAATGGGCTTCTTTGTTCATATCTCGGTCTCCTAAGTGCTACCAGTAATTTAGCCGAAGTATTCATTCCAAAAATGGCCGTCGGCATCAAGCATACAACTCCAGGCAAGCGCGGCGCAGTCGCAACGCATCCCTAAAATCTCTGACCGCATAAATATAACATAATTACTGCCAATACTTTACTTCCTGCCCCATTGTGGTAGCTTGCATCTTAGATCTGTTCGGTAAATATAAAAATTATAAGTCCGGCGCGCTTAAGAGCGCCTTTTCTGGAACTCAATATGTATAAAAATAAGCCAAGTGTTAGCTTCTCTCTACGGCCACTGGTATTCGGTATATCCGCAGCCTTACTCGGACCCGCAGCTGCGACCTCAGCCGCTCAGCTCGAGGAGGTCATCGTCACGGCCCAAAAGCGCGCCGAGGACATGCAGACCGTCCCCGTCTCGGTATCTGCCCTAACAGCCGACCAGCTTGCCGATATTGGTTTTAACGACATTAGCGACATCGCCGCGCAAGTGCCGTCGCTTATCGTACTCACCAATATTAGTCCGCTAGCCACCACCTTCAGAATTCGCAATATCGGCAATGCCGGTAACATCCCCAATTTTGAGCCCGCGACTGGCCTGTTTATCGACGGTGCCTTTCGGTCTCGCTCCGGCATTGGTATGGGCGACTTGGTAGATGTGAGTTCCGTTGAAGTCTTAAAAGGCCCCCAGAGTACCTTGCACGGTAAAAACGTCACCGCCGGGGTGATTAGCGTCGCAACGCAGGGCCCAACTGAAAACTTTGAAGCCATGGCGGAAGTCAGCTTTGGCAGCGACAAGCTGAAACAGATAAAAGCTTATGTGAGTGGGCCCTTTAGCGACTCA
>NZ_JBFJWS010000328.1:0-3430 GCF_041623545.1 Zhongshania sp.
CCCGCAAGGCTCACGGTGAAGTTATTTAGCGCGGCTTTTGCACCGGAATAATCAGCGCCAAGGTTATTCGGCTGCACTGCGACAGCGCTGGAAACATTGATGATCCGACCAAATTTTGCGGCCACCATGTCCGGCACGGCAAAGCGGCACAAGCGCACCGACGACAGGGCATTGGCATGAAAGTTAGAGAGGTAGTCATCGACGCTGATGTCAGCGGGGCCCTTTGTGGTATTTCCTGTCGAGCTGCCACCAGCGTTATTGATAAGAATTTCGATGTTGCCACCTAGCGCGGCGGTAGCGCTTTGGTAAACGCTGGCGGCGCCATCGTCTGTAGATAAGTCGCCAAGGGCGACGCCGGCCGCATTTATGTCGGCGGCAACCTGCTCTGCACGTTCACGGTTGCGGCCATGCACAATGACTTTGCAACCTTCTTGGGCGAGTATTCGGGCAATACCCTCGCCGATACCGCTGCTACTACCGGTGACCAAGGTACGTCGGCCCTTTAGTTGTAAGTCCATATTATTCCTCTTTGTTAAGTGCTGTTCATTCGGGCACTAGCAGTAGTGCTGGCGATCGTGGGGGGTGCTGTTAGTTTGTTGTGTTCCGCCGGATGGCAAAGCCCCGCCGAGGCACTATAAGATTACATAGCGGAAGGCTTTGTAGTATTCCCATTTGGGGATGCGTGATTATCTGTGGTTGGCGTAGCATGACCATTTTGGCCGTGATACCGCGGCGTAGCGGTAATGCTGCCGCATAAATTTATGCGGGGTGTGATTTGGATTTGGGGACGTGGTCGGCGGATAGCGAAAAGTTTAAAGCGATGGGCATCAATTGGCTGTGGCGGCAATCGTAAAGAGATGTATCGGTACTTTATTCATATAGGATAGGATTTGGCGCTGCGGCGGGAATAGTATTGTTGTTATTCGCGTGCACTAATAATACCCATTGGTGAAAGCTTGGGCCCCAGCACGATTAAAAACAGGGAAGAAAGTATGTCGAAACATTTTTCACTAGCAGACGCCCCAGATCAAACTGGTCGCATTGCCATTGTTACTGGCGCGAATACCGGCTTGGGTTATGAAACAGCCTTGGCATTGGCAGGTAAGGGTGCGAAAGTTATTCTTGCTTGCCGCAATCGCGACAAGGCTGAGGAGGCCAAAGCGAGCATCGCGAAGTCCGTTCCGAGCGCCAAGCTTGAAGTGCGCCTAATCGACACTGGTAGCCAGAAATCGGTTCGGGAGTTCGCTGCAGCCTATATACGCGATCATGAGCGCCTCGATTTACTCATTAATAATGCCGGCATTATGATTACGCCGTATTTTGCAACGGAAGATAATTTTGAAGGTCAGTTCGCGGTGAATTTTCTCGGTCATTTTACGCTTACGGCGTTGTTGTTACCGCTTTTAAATAAAACCCAGAAAGCCCGAATTGTTAGCCTGTATAGTTTGGCGGCAAGCTGGGGCGACATACAATTTGACGATATTCATTTCAAGAAAAAATACGACGCCACCAAGTCTTATTCCCAGAGCAAGCTGGCGTGCCTGATGTTCGCGCAGGAGCTGAACCAGCGCCTTGTCGCCGCAGGACATGACACTCGGGCTTTAGCGGCACACCCCGGGTTTTCTCAGTCTGATTTGTCGCGGAATTTAGCGGCGCCAATCCGATTTGGTTTATCAATAATTGGCCGATTCATTATGCAATCAGCCGCTGCTGGCGCAATGCCAACCTTGTATGCTGCGCTTGGGGAGGATTTGCGGGGTGGTGAGGCCATCGGCCCAGCCGGGCTCAAAGAAATGAAAGGGCCAGCAACGGTAGTGCAGGTTAGGGCTGAGGCGCAGGATGAAACACAGCGCGGGCGGCTATGGTCATTGGCTGAGGAGTTCTGCGGTATTCGTTACCCGTTATAGGGCTAGGCAACGCGGGTTGTCAGTATGCTCGACGGCGTTGGTGGCATGCTAGATGGCGCGGTGTGCTGCCGCCAGCGAGGTGTTTGATTCGCCACGCTGTCGCTTGATCAAGGGTTGAGAACTAATGCAAGCCGGGTCTCGGATGTTAGGCGTTCCGATTCGTTTCGAGGCGATTTCTGCAGTAGGGCACTAGTGATGTCGCTATCGGGACATTGTACTAACTCTACGTTAAATGCAGTGACAGGCTAGGTTACTATGTCGGTGTCACGTGGCCGTAATGTTTTAGCGTCATTTTGAAAACAATCACCTAATGGTGTCAGCTTTTAGGTAAATAACGATAAAAAATCAATTATCCGTGTTTAGGTAAGGAGAAGATCTGTGGCGATTGATCCAGCAAACCCCGTTCCACCACAATATCCCCGAATTGCTGGGAAAGAGAATATTCCAGCGCATGTTCCCGCGGAGTTGGCCCTGCCCAACGAGATTCCTTTTGGTCCCAATTTTCTTGTCGATCCCTTGGCATTTCTGGCTGACTTACATAATACAAAGCCACCGATATACTATGGCTACAGTGATTTTGGCAATGCATGGCAGTTAACAAAGCATGAAGACGGATTATTTATGCTTCGGGAGTCAGAGATATTCTCCAACGAGGGTGCAACGCCGTTTCCTCGGGACCCCGACGATTATTATTATTTTATTCCGATTGAGATAGACCCGCCGGATCACCGTCAGTATCGCGCTATTCTCGATCCGGTATTTTCGCCGAAGGGTGTGGTTGCGCTAGAAAGCAAAATTCGCAAACTGGCCAATGAACTCATTGATGACATCATTGATAAGGGTGAATGCGAGTTTACTGAGGCATTTGGGCGGCCACTACCGGTATTGGTGTTTTTAGAGTTGATGGGGCTGCCGCTAGATAAACGCGATACCTTTGTTAAGTGGGCGGTGGACTTACTGCACTCTCAGGACAGGGCCGTAATGGCGCAGTCAATGGACCTGATCAGTAGTTATCTGAAGGAAGTTATTGCGGAAAAGACCAAAAACCCTGACGACAAAGTCATAAGCCGTATTATTAACGGCGAAGTCCATGGTCGGCCGATGAGTGAACCGGAAATTTTTGGCTTTGTTATTTTCTTGTTTATTGGTGGCCTAGACACCGTGTTTGCCACCCTGAACCATATTTGGTTGTGGTTGGCACAAAACCCAGAGCGTCGCAAAGAGATGCGCGACAACCCAGAGCAAATCAATGTCCAAGTTGAGGAGCTAATTCGATCGTTTTCAGTGACATTCTCTGGCCGAGTTCTGAGTCGTGACTATGAAATGCGTGGGATTAAAATGAAGAAGGGCGACCGTATCACGGCAATTCTGCCGACGTGTAACTTTGACCCTGAGGTGTTTCCAAACCCCCGCCAAGTTGATTTCAACCGAAAACGTCGGGTCAACCTCACCTTTGCGGGTGGGCCGCACAGCTGTATGGGGGCTCATCTCGCGCGCTTAGAAATTAAAGTGTGCCTGCAGGA
>NZ_JBFJWS010000329.1:0-3420 GCF_041623545.1 Zhongshania sp.
CCTATTTCAAAGCGCCGCACACCGACAAAATGCTTAAGCTACTCGAAAAATTAATGGGCTGAGCTCCGGCTATCGTCACCGCCAATGAATACTGAGATATAAAAATATAATGAAGATTGAAGCCTTTAAAATAAATATTGATCAAGCACAGCTCGATGAACTCAGCCAAAAATTGAATACCAGCAGATTACCCCTAGATTTTGGCAACGGCGAGTGGGCCTACGGTAGTAACGGCGTTTATATGGCTGAGCTACTGCACCACTGGCAGCACGAATATGACTGGCGTAAACATGAAGCGGCAATGAATGAATTCCCGCACTTTCGCTGTGTTATCGACGAGATGCCAATTCACTTCATTCACATAAAAGGTAAAGGGACAGGCACACCATGTAAGCCCTTACTACTGCTACATGGCTGGCCCTGGAGCTTTTGGGATTACCAAAAGATGCTTGGCCCCTTAAGCGATCCGGCTACCCACGGCGGCGACCCCGCCGACGCATTCGACTTAATTATTCCCTCATTGCCTGGCTATGGCTTCTCTTCGCCAATCACCAAAACCGGCATTAATTTTTGGCGTACTGCCGATATTTTTGTCGAGCTAATGCAGGGCCTCGGCTACGACAAATTCGCCGTACACGGCCACGACTGGGGGGCCATTATTACCGCCCAGCTTGGCCACAAACATGCCGACAAATTGATCGGCGCTCACTTTACTACCCTACTCCCGCTAGACACCTTTACCGGCGGCACCGTCGACCCCAGCTACTTTACGGCTGAAGAACAATCTTTAGCGGAGTATAACGCGCACTTTTTTGCTGATGGCGGCGGTTACTTCGCGATTCAAACCACCCGACCACAGACCGTGGCTTATGGTTTAAATGATTCACCAACTGGCCTGCTCGCGTGGATACTAGAAAAGCGCCGCAGCTGGAGCGACTGTGACGGCGAGGTGGAGCGCGTATTCTCCAAGGACGATTTAATCACAACCACCATGCTTTACTGGCTAACTGAAACGATTGGCAGCTCAATGCGCTTTTACTACGAAGCCGCTCACCAGCCGTGGTCGCCATCACACGAGCGCACACCGATAGTGGAATCACCCTGCGGAATTGCGGTATTTCCAAAAGAAGTGGTACTACAACCCAAGGCCTGGATTGAACATTATTACAATGTGCAGCAGCTGAGCTATTTACCCCATGGCGGACACTTTGCCGCAATGGAAGAACCGGTAAATTTGGTTAAAGACATTCAGAGCTTCTTTGCCAAACTCCGCTAAGCCCCTAAAACAGCTACGCACTTATTCCGCGTAGCTGTTTATCAGACTCTTCCTATACGCTAGGGAATCGCGCAAGTAACCACTCACTTATGTCGCCAACTACTCGCTGCCGATCGGCTTCGATCTCATTGAGAACCTCGTGGTATAGCCCGGGATAAATGTGTAGTGTTTTATCTGTCGACGAGATATTGGCGTGCAATTCGCTACTGGATTTTGCCGGGATGAGCAGATCTTGCTCACCGTGCAAAATCAATATAGGTAGGCGAATCTCACTAAATCTACTAGGCATGGTCACAATGGTACTGACCATTTCAGAGATGGTTCGCACCGGCACAGCCCCATGCATATTTAAAGGGTCGTTAGCGTACAAGGCGACTTGCTCAGGATCACGGCTCACCAAGCTGGGGTCTATTTTTAGCACCGGCAAGCGCGGTGCCAAAGTACCAAGAAACTTACACACCAACTTCATCACCCCCGGCACCAAATCACTATTAAGTGCGGCGCCTGACAAAATAAGCGCTGCCAATCGATCTTGGTGTTGCAGCGTATACGAGGTCGCTATTGCGCCCCCCATGCTGTGACCCAACAAGATAATAGGGCATTTCTGTGGTGCCACAATTGCGGTAATGAGGTGATCGAGATCATCCACACAATACTGAAAATTACTGATTAGTCCTTTGGGCGCCCCAGAGTGGCCGTGACCACGATGATCGATGGCATAAACGCTAAATCCCAGATCAACCAAGATTTTTGCAAAAGGCGCATAACGTCCACCATGCTCTCCCATGCCGTGACTTATAACCACGCAGGCCCGCGGATTGGGCGCCAACCATGACTGCCAAAAAATCGGCGTACTTGCCTTGCCCTGAAACGTGCTTTTTTCAGCCACCGCCTAACTCCATTATCAAAATATGTGCTCTGAACAGCCTATAGTGACTGCTCTATATCAAAGTACGCGCATAGCGCCGCAAACTCGTCGCTTACGCAGCTTAGCAATAATTTCGGCTCGCGTATGGCCGCGGGATCATAATTTAGCGCGATACCTGCCACATTCTGATGGCTAATCATGGCAAACATACAGGCGCAGCCGGGCCTCGGTGGCAACACGTAATGGGACTCCACCAAGACACCCGCCAGATATGCGTCCTGGGACATGCCTGGAATATTGCTCACCTGCACGTCGAGGCGAGCTGAATATTGGGCGATGAGTTTAGCCGTTAACTTGATTGGCAATAACATCGCCACCGGCAACAATTGATTTATAAAATCTAAAGCCGGCTCAGCGCGGGCTCGACGAACAAAGCCTTGTATAATATCGATCCGCTCCTTGGGATCGACGATATTCAACGGCGCCGCGTAAGTCACCGCGGTGAACTGATTGCCTCCAACCGCATCGTCAGGCTTACGTAGACTAACGGGAAATGCCAGCGGCAGGCTTGCTTCATCCTCTACACCAAAGGCTGTGTGGTAGCGCTGAAATGCGCCTATGATAAGGGCAAGGTAGATATCATTTAGTGAAGCCTGAGCGGTTTTGGCTAACAACTTCATACTTGGCAACGGCAGGCTCATTAAATCATAGCCATTGCTTGCACTGCGCCGCTGCAATAAGCGCGAGCCACTTGCAACTTGCGCAGCGTTAAGAGACTGAATAGATTTCAAATACTTTTGTGCACTCGCCAATGAGTAATCGTAATCACGGCGATTTTGCCAAACCCTCAGCCCAGATTTAATCACACTTAGCGGTGTTGCAATGATCCCGCGTCCGCGTGGCTTTGACGATTTAAGGTCCATGTCTGCTAAGACACTGCCACGCAGCTGGCAGTAACTATTGCCAGACAAGGCCGCGGCAAACAACTGAATTAAACCGCCACCATCGGTAAGGCTGTGCTGAATTTTTAAGGCGAAAACGCTTTTGCCATCTTTAAGCCCATCGACAAAGAGCACTTCCCACGGCGGGCATTCCGTATTGATTGGCGTACTTGCGAAATCGCTTAATCTTGTCATTAATGTCGCCATACCACTGTTCTTCGGCAGGCTTATTCTGTGCAGATGATTACTCAGCTGAAAATCATCATGGTCGCGCCAGACTGGAAGCTGGGCTGCGCCGGGTAATTCTTGTACCCGCTGGCGCAAACGCGGTACCG
>NZ_JBFJWS010000330.1:0-3414 GCF_041623545.1 Zhongshania sp.
CAGGAAATGGCGTGTCGCATGCGCCCCCTGCGCATAGGACTTACACCATTACGCCCACTGTTAAATCGCCTACTGCCCTACGCATTGGCAAAAATATAATTACTCGCAACAATAGGACTGCTGCAATATGAATCACAATAAATTACTGGCAATCTCATTAGCACTTTCAGCTAGCGCCATTCCCAGCTATGCGCAGGATGACAGTGGCCGCGAAGAAGCAAGCTCGAGACGCCAAATTGAAGAAGTGATCGTCACTGCCCGTAAGCGTTCGGAGAATATTCAAGAGACGCCGGTTGCCGTTACGGCCTTCAGCGGCGATTCACTTCGCGAGCAAGGCATTATGAGTACTCAGGAACTCAGCAAGTCAGTGCCGAGCCTGCAAATTAACGACAGCACCTCACCACAAATATTCATTCGCGGCATTGGCCAGCGCGCACATATGGCGCGCTTTGATCCGTCGGTTAGTGTTTATATCGACGGTATATTTATTCCCCGTCCAGATGGTCAGCTACTGGATACCATCGATATTGAAAGCGTCCAAGTATTGCGCGGCCCCCAAGGCACATTGTTCGGAAAAAATAATACTGGCGGTGCCTTGGTCTTCAATTTAACCAAACCCGGCGACACCGTGGGTGGTTTTGTTGAAGGATTAATGGGTAATTACAATGAACAAAGTATTCGCGCGGCCGCTGACCTGCCCATTTCCGACACCCTGCTAAGCCGGGTATCCGTAAGCAGCCGGCGCCGTGACGGCTTTCTTAAAAACCTAGGTTCAGACAGTAACCAGAGTATCGACCGCCTATCGGCGATTGGCCAAATACGTTGGGATGCCGCCGATAATTTAACCGTTGACGGCCTCGCGTTCTACGGCAAAGTTCGCGAAAAATACCCCTCGTATCACTGTGAGCTCGTTAACGACGACGCATTATTTGTTAATGGCCTAGGTATATTGTGGGCTGGAGATACCGACCCAAGCAACCCCACCGCCTACCGCGACAACTGCGCCGCGAATAATCGCAAAAACCTGCCGGACCTCACCACCAATCAAGGTGACAGTTTCCGCGCGGTAAAGGCACAAGACATTTTGCTGCTGGGGACAACCTTAGAATGGCAAATCAGCGAAAATAACACCCTAAAAACCATTATCGGTTACCGAGATGCCACCAAATTTGGCCCCCAAACAGCCGCCGACGAAGGTGGCCCGCAGCCCTTCCTGCGCGCACTCGTACTTGACGATAGTATCCAGGAATCGCTGACCCTAGAATTCCAACTTAATGGCAGCGCCTTTGACGGCAGCGTTGACTATACCGCCGGTTTTTTCTGGCAGGACGAGTACAAATCCGAGCGTTTCCTGACTAGCAACCCACTCGTTGGCGCTGAATCAGCTAGCTTGATCGCATTAGCTGGCGGCCAGTACGGAGCAAACCTACCCAACCTTGGCACCCTAATACCCGGCGGAACAGCACCGCTTATTGCCGGTATACTGCCATTGGCTACCCTGCAAGATTTCGACATTAACGGCCAAACCTACGCCGCCTTCACTCAAGCGACTTGGCATATCACGGACAATATTGAATGGACATTGGGTGGTCGCTACACCGAAGAAATTCGTGAATCCGATCTAGTGACCCGTTCAGCGGATCTCGGCGCGATGCTCACTATTCTGAACAGCATCGACCCGCGCTTTGTGCCCGTCGTTCCTGACATGGGTGTTGCCGCTTACGCCGGCACCTGGAGTGAAGACCCGATTCAAATCGCAAATGACGCGCTTAATAGCTATTTTCCCGGCGAGGTAAAAACGCCCCTCGGCGCGCCGCAATACGACAGTAGGGACAGCACCTTTCGCCAATTTACACCGATGACATCCGCCGCGTGGATAATGCCTGAGCAGTGGTTTGACGACAGCTTGCTAAGTTCAGCCATGGTCTATGGTACTTGGAGCTTTGGTTTTAAATCCGGCTTTCATGAGCCAAGCGGTGTCGACGGGCTGACAGAAGTGGCACCAGAAGAATTGGAAAACCGTGAAATTGGCATAAAAATCGATGCCCTGGAACGCTCATTGCGCATGAACATTGCGCTGTACTCAATGACCTTCACTAATATGCAGTTGATCACCGTCAACGTAGATTCCGCAAACTCCTTGGTCGTAACCTCCCAGAATGCGGGTGAGTCGACCATCGACGGCGGCGAGCTCGAGGTACTGTGGCTGCCCAGCGAAAATATGATGCTCAGCTTTACCTATAGTAATAATAATTACAAATACGACGAGTTTATGGATAACGACTTGGCCGCCCTCGCACTGCGGGGCGAGTTTGTTCCCGTCGACCGCTCTAAAGAAGACTTTGCGGTATCCCCTGAAACTTCGGCATCATTTGGCGCGCAATACACCATCGTCACTGACTACGGTTTGTTTACGCCACGCATCGACCTTAGCTACAAAAGCGAAGTGTATATGGGTCTAGATGCTGGTTCTTGGCAAGTTGCGCAAACCAATCCTGAATTGATTTATGCAGAAGCCTATAGCTTGGTAGACGCACGTTTGAGCTGGAATGACCCAATGAGTGATCTGCGCGTGTCGGCCTACGTTAAAAACCTAGCGGACAAACGTTACGACATTGGCGCGGTAGGTACCGCTGAATCCCTCGGTACCTTTACCCGCGCTTTAGGCGACCCACGCACCTTTGGTATAGAGCTGCGCAAGGAATTTTAAAATGCCTAATGTTCACGGTAAATATAGCGATCAAGTGGCACTCATCACGGGTGCCTGCGGTGGCCTAGGCTCAGCCTTGGCCACCGCCCTCGCCAAGTCCGGCTGCCATTTGGCGCTCGTCGACATCAACAATGAAAAACTCGAATCCCTGGCTCAGGATCTTAAGTCCTATCCAATTAATGTCAGCACCCACAGCTGCAACATCGGTGATTTAGAGGCTGTTAAAGCGCTTGCGCTTGCCGTTTCAAAACACCACGGCAGGCTGAACCTGCTAATTAATAACGCTGGCATTACCCTGCAAAAAAGCGCGGCGAATCACAGCCCTGCGGATTGGCAAAGGGTATTCAATGTAAACTGGTGGGGCACGGTAAATTGCTGCAGTGTATTTCTACCGTTACTAAAACAATCCGACTATGCCCAGATCGTCAATTTATCGAGCATGGCAGCCTATTATGGACTGCCGAGTCAGGCCTCCTACAGTTCCAGCAAAGCAGCCGTACTGGCTTACAGTGAAGCGCTGCGTGCCGAACTCGCAGTAGACGACATTGGCGTAACAACAGTCCACCCAGGCGCTATAAAGACCGAGATGATGACGACAACACTGCAGGAATCTGACAATATGGAGCAGGCTCGAAAAAACTACGCATTGGCTACCCGCTGGGGAGTAGAAGCCGACGTGGTCGCCGATAAGATCTTACGAGCCG
>NZ_JBFJWS010000331.1:0-3410 GCF_041623545.1 Zhongshania sp.
CAGGGCGCGAAAGTAAAATACGCCAATAGCGAGCCAGCTAGCGAGTGCAATTGTTAGCCCGAGGGCGTCACCAACGCCACTGAGCTCGCCAAATAAAATAATAAGCAAGGTCAGGGCGACTTCGAGGGCGATGACGTGTAAACCAAATTCGCCGACGATAACACCGAAAATAAAGCTGATTACGCCAATTAGCTCCGGGCTGCGGCGGTATGGGCGATAGACATTCCATGCCGTCCACGCCCAAATTAAGGATAGTAAAAACATGTTGGAAGCTCTCCGTGAAGGTCGTCGACATCATAGGCTATGCGTATGATGATCTCTAGCATACTTAAAATTTGCCTGTTTAAGCGGTACTGCGTTGGTAGCGAATGGCGGTAATGTAATACAAAGTTTCGCCTTTTGGGGTAAGCACTTTTACTTCGTCGTCGAGTAGTTTTCCCAGCATGGCTTTCGCTAGGGGAGAGTCCATCGACAGTGTGTTTTGGCTTAGATCGAATTCATCTGGACCGACTATACGGTATTCGTATTCTTTACCGTCGTCGTCCTCTAGGCATACCCAGGCGCCAAAATAAACTTTATCTTGATTGTTGGGGATGTCGGCAACGACGGTGAGTTCCTCTAGGCGCTTGGTTAAAAAACGGACTCGGCTGTCGATTTCTCTGAGCCGACGTTTGCCGTAAATATAGTCCCCGTTCTCGGAACGATCGCCATTTTTAGCCGCCTCATGGACGCTAGCGGTAACTTGCGGTCGTTCAACTTTCCATAATTGGCGGACTTCATCGCGAAGCCGGCGCTCACCCTCTGGGGTAATGTAGCAGGAACCTTTGGTGCGAGGAGGGCGGTAACGTGACATAAGGGGCAATAGCCTGCTGTTTTAGAGAATAATAACGCGCTATGGTAGCGCAGCGAACACTGACAGAGGATAGCTGGGAATGAATAAATGTGTGGCGAAGGCGCGATTGGCATTGTTGATAACGCTGGGGCTGGGGCTAAACCTAAGTTTAAGTGCGCACGCAGATATCGTGTTGCATGGTCAATTAAAGCAAGGTGGTTTGTTATGGGGTGAATTGCCGGCGGGGAGCTCGGTAAAGCTTGATGGCAGAGCATTGAACATAGCCGATAACGGGGTGTTTGTGTTTGGATTTGATCGCGACGCCAAGCCGATCTCACATTTAGAGATTTGCGGTGCTGACGGTGAGTGCGAAAAACAGGTTTTAAACATCGCGCAGCGAGAATACGATATTCAGCGCATAACCGGCGTACCCCAGCAAACGGTTACGCCGCCAGCCTCCGTGTTAGCGCGCATTCGCAAAGAAGCTGCCTTAGTTTCCAAGGCTAGGCAGCAGGAGTTTCCTCGCCAGGATTTCACGCAGACCTTTAATTGGCCTGTACTTGGCCCCATCACGGGTGTATTCGGCTCCCAGCGTGTCTATAATGGCAGCCCTGGCCGCCCTCACTACGGATTGGATATTGCCGCGCCCACTGGCAGCAAAGTTGTCGCGCCTATTGATGGCGTGGTCACTTTAGCCCACCCCGATATGTTTTATTCCGGTGGGACTCTGATTATTGATCATGGCATGGGGGTTTCGTCGACATTTATACATTTAAGCCGGGTGTTAGTTGAGGTGGGGCAGCAAGTTAAACAAGGTGATGCCATTGCCGAAGTCGGCGCCACGGGGCGGGCAACGGGGCCGCACTTGGATTGGCGAATGAATTGGGCTGGGCAGCGTTTAGATCCCGCGCTGGTCATTGGGCCGATGCCCACGGCGGAATAGCACGGCAGTCCCAGTAGCGGACTAACAAAAGACAGACACATATTGAGAGCGGTAGAAGATGATTGATAAAAAATTATTAGAGATTTTGGTGTGCCCAGTAAGCAAGGCGCCATTGGAATACGATCAGCAGCGCAATGAACTGGTTTGTAAAGCCAGTGGTTTGGCCTACCCAATTCGCGACGGTATTCCGGTGATGCTAGAGTCCGAGGCGCGAGTTTTGACTACAGAAGAGAAACTGGGTTAGTCGAGCTAGTTCACTAAAACGCGGCGTCATTTTAAGCCTTGTAAGGCTGAATACACGCCCAACTAATTTCGTTATACTTGCCATTTTTTTGTCGTCACCCACTTCTTACCTGCGGTAAGTCATCGGCGTGGCGATGAAAGCTGTTGCTGCCCACGGAGTGAGAGAGCCCCCATGAAAAGCGCCGCCATTCGCGAAGCCTTTATTCGTTATTTTGAAAGCAAAGCTCACACCCAAGTGGCCAGCAGCTCGCTGGTGCCGGGCAATGACCCTACCTTATTGTTTACCAATGCTGGCATGGTGCAGTTTAAAGACGCCTTTCTGGGCAGAGAAAAACGTGGCTATGTCCGTGCAGTTAGCTCGCAGCGCTGTGTTCGCGCTGGCGGCAAGCACAATGACTTGGAAAACGTCGGTTACACCGCGCGTCACCATACGTTCTTTGAAATGTTGGGCAACTTTAGCTTTGGCGATTATTTCAAGCACGATGCGATTAAGTTCGCCTGGGAGTTCTTGACCTCGCCGGAGTGGATGGCGATTCCCGCTGAAAAGCTTTGGGTTACCGTGTATGCCGAAGACGAAGAAGCCTACCAGATCTGGAACGAGCAGATGGGGGTGCCCGCCGAGCGCATGGTGCGCATTGGCGACAACAAGGGCGGTAAATACGCCTCAGATAACTTCTGGTCTATGGGCGATACCGGCCCCTGCGGTCCGTGTACCGAGATATTTTACGACCACGGCGCCGATGTAGCCGGTGGCCCGCCGGGCAGTCCTGACGAAGACGGCGATCGCTACATCGAAATTTGGAATAACGTCTTCATGCAGTTTAACCGCGACGCTGACGGCACTATGACACCATTGCCAGCGCCTTCGGTGGATACCGGTATGGGCTTGGAGCGTATTTCTGCCGTAATGCAGGGCGTGCACAGTAATTACGAAATCGATTTATTCCAGAACCTAATCAAGGCCACGGCCGCGATTCTTAATGTGAGCGATATTGAACATACCTCGCTGCGGGTGATTGCAGACCATATTCGCTCTTGCGCCTTCCTCGTGTCCGACGGTGTCATTCCATCTAATGAAGGTCGCGGCTATGTTTTGCGGCGGATCATTCGACGGGCCGCCCGCCACGGCAATAAGTTGGGTGCCGAGAAGGCCTTCTTCCACAAGTTAGTAGCGCCTTTGGCCTTGGAAATGGGTGAAGCTTACCCAGAACTTGTGACTCGTCAGGCGCAAATTGAAAAAGTCTTGCTACAGGAAGAGGAGCAGTTTGCTAAAACCCTTGATCAGGGCATGAAAATTCTCGAGCAGGATTTACAAGATTTAAACGGCAAGCAGATTCCCGGCGACACGGTATTCCGTCTTTACGATACCTATGGTTTTCCGGTTGATCTCAC
>NZ_JBFJWS010000332.1:0-3386 GCF_041623545.1 Zhongshania sp.
CCATTGGCGAGAACCTCTTTCTTTACGTCAAACAGCTCTTCGTAAAGTGAATCGTCGGATGTAAGTTTGTCATTCATGCTGCACCTCATTGCAAGATCCCCGGCCTCAGCCGGCAGAAAAAATCGTCGTTAACTATCGCGACATTGGCTTTCCGGCAGACAAGCCACCATCGACCGGCAAATTCACCCCAGTTATATTTGAGGCAAGATCCGACGCCAAAAACAGCGCACCGGCGGCGCATTCTTCTGGCTCAATAATCCGCCCAAGCGGGTGATGGCCTGCGGTATGCGCACGCCCCATCTCGGAATTTTTTAGCGCCGCTCCACCAAAATTAGTCGGCATGGCAGCGGGGCACACCGCATTCACTCGAATACCTTTGCCGGCAAACTCTAGCGCCAATGTTCGGGTTAAGGTGGTAATCGCGCCCTTACTAGAACCATAGAGCACACCACCAAAGCCGATTAGACCAGCAACAGACGCGGTCGTGACAATCGCGCCGCCACCACCTTGGGCCTCAAATTGGCGAATCGCAGACTGGCAACCATGAATAACGCCTTTGATATTAACTGCAGTGAGTTTGTCTACATCCTCGTCGCTAGACTCCATAAACGACAAACCCGGCTTGGTAGTGATACCGGCATTGTTGTACATCACATCGATACGGCCAAACTCGGCAACCGCGCTTGCGATTAAGCTATCAACGGATTTGGCATTGACCACATCACATTCCACCGCAATCGCCTGACCGCCGTTCCTTATAACTTCGTCAGCGGTTTCCTTAACCGCGCCAAGATTGATATCTGCGGCAACAATTTTTGCGCCATGCTCAGAAAACAACAAACACGCGGCACGCCCGACACCTGAACCAGCACCGGTAATAACCACGACCTTTCCATCAACCAAACCCTTTACCATATTAGCCTCCAAAATTAATGCACGTTAATTGTTGATAGAGCCGCAGTCCTTCGATGCCCCGTTCTCGGCCGATACCACTGAGTCGCTGACCACCCGACGATGCATAAGCACTCATCACGCCACCATTGATATTGACCGTGCCCGACTTAATTTTTAAAGCGACATCAAGCGCTTTTTTAGTGTCGTTAGAAAAGACGTAACCCGACAAACCAAAACGCGAGTCATTGGCCATTTCGACGGCATGATCGATATCTTTATAAGCAATAACAGAAACGACTGGGCCAAATATTTCATCTTGCGCCGCGGGGTTGCTATTGTCCGGAAGATCTAAAACCGTGGGTTCAAAGAAATAACCGTTCGGTAAATGAGCTGGGCGTTTTCCCCCAGCAACAATCCGCCCGCCGTTGTCTACTGCCGCTTTGACAAAGTATTCACAGCGCTCTACTTGGGCGGCGCTGATGACCGGCCCCATTTGGGTTTCCGGAGCGTCGGCAGGGCCAATGGTTATTCTCGCTAAGGCGCCACTCAATTTAGCCAACAATTCTGCCTTGCTTTCTTCCGGCACAAAAATTCGCGTGCCGAGGGCACAGCCTTGTCCGGCGTGTGCTAGGGCAACCCCCATTGCAGAGGGTAGGAACTTATCCAAGGCATCCGGCAAAAATATTTGTGCCGATTTACCGCCTAACTCTAATTGCAGACGCTTCATGCTTGGCGCGACCTGGGCCATGATTAACTCACCCACCTTCGACGAGCCGGTAAATGCCACCATCTCCACTAAGGGATGGGTGGTGAGCAGCTGACCGCCCTCAAGCCCCGCCTCCAGGACAATATTTAGAACGCCGTCAGGTAAGCCAGCCTCCGTTGCCGCCTCGGCAAACACCATCGCCGATAGCGGCGTCAGTGGACTAGGTCGCAACACCACGGTATTGCCCGCGATTAATGCAGGAATAATTTTCCACATCGCGGTGTAAAAAGGAAAGTTATAGGCCGCGATAGCTGCCACCACACCGATGGGCGTATAGCGCCGCAGACTCTGCACCACGCGGCCCATGGTATTGATGCGCTCCGCCACTGGCAGCGGGTTTTCTTCAAACTCCGGCAGAGACAAAAACAAATCTATGGCCTCGCCGGCGTGTTTAAGAGGTGTACCCACCTGTGCGTGCATCACCGAGCTGGCTTTGGGGCAGCCCGCTTCCGCAACAATCATATCCGAGATTAACTCGTACCGAGATGCCAGGGCTTTTATGAAATTGCGTAACACGCCAGCGCGCTCATTTACTGACAGACCGCTCCATACACCCGCGTCATAAGCCCGTCGAGACGACACAACAGCCGCCTCAACCTGCGCCAATGACAAGCCCGGCAGCTGCGTCAGCTGCTCGCCAGTTGAGGGGTTTTCCACCACCAGCGGTGCACCAAGACCTTCGATGAGTTGACCATCAATGTAGCCAGCATGAACCGGTAATTTCATGTTAACTCCTTGTTTGCTGCCACGAGGTCCTGTGCGTAGGCCTCAACGTGGTCCATTAGAGTTTGCAGCGCATCCGCCGGATTTAACTCAAGCGCTTTGGTTGGCTCTTCGTAGATCAGATGGTGGCCAGCACGAAAGAAGTACACATCGCCAGCTTCCGCAACTTCATCTGGCCACTTGGAGCTGGGATACACACAGCGAATGCGTCCACTAAATACATAGCCATAGTGAGGACACATGCACACCCCGCCGGGCAAGCCGACATAGGCAGGGCTGGCGTCACTCGGGCCCGCCTGGGTATAGCCAACCTCCATATCGCCCCAGTGAATAGATTTAAAACCTCGCCCACACAGCGGCCAGCGACCACCGCCGCCAGTGGGTAATTCTTCTAACTTGCTAACGGGCATATTTAGGCACCTTTTTTTATTATAAAAATAATGACTTAGGCAAATAGCTGTCGTACTGCGGCCTGACCTACCTTAAAAGACAATTTGGTCCTGGGCAGCTCATCGACGATCCGCCACATCGCCATCACATGTGTCGCAAGTACTTTTCCCGCACAAAGCCGGCTAATTCTTGCGCAGTTGTCGTGCAACCGGATTTTAGGCTAATGGCCGCAACCGGCACTTGTCCCAATCGCGAGTCTGCCAAACCCACCACGGCTACAGCGGAGACGGCAGGGTGCAATAGCAGGGCTTGTTCAATGGTTTCAGTTAGCAACTTAAATACCCTAGCGGCTATCTCTGCGAGCTTATTATTCACCCTTACGCGCCGCGCTACTTCGCCAAACTATTTAACAACAGGAGTCAGCACAACAACGGGAATCACCCGCTGCGTACGCTGCTGATACTGATCATAATTAGGCCAAACGCCAGTTACGACCTGCCACAAGCGCTCCCGCTCAGCGCCTTCCGCCGTACTTGCAACGACCTTGATAATTTCGTCCTTTACCTGAATTTCGACCTGGGGCTGGGCTACCAAATTAAGATACCAAGCGGGG
>NZ_JBFJWS010000333.1:0-3384 GCF_041623545.1 Zhongshania sp.
AATCATTGCCTCTGGTTGACCATCGACCAAATAGGACGTCGGGTCCCCCGGCACCAAGCTCAGCTGATAGGGCGTAAATCGCCACGCCGACGACACCGTGTGACTCCACGCCAGATTCTGGGTGTGGCCAATCAAGATCATAGGCACGCCAAACAAGGCCGAGCCCGTGGTATCTAAAACGCCGGGAATTGTCATATGTGCTTGATGAAAACGCTCGGCGCCATCCCATGGAAAGTGCGGGTTCCCCAACAACATTCCCTTGCCATTTACCGTCGCCTCAGAACCGAGCGCAATGGCGTTGCTACCAATTTGAATTCCCTGCCACGCTGCACCGAGCTGTTCGGCAAATTGCGCGGGACTAGACATACTTGCACTCAGCGAGTTCGGCCCCGGCGGCTGCGCACTGCCAATACCGTCAATCGCCACCGCCGAACTTCCTAATAGGGCAAGCTGATAAAAGCGCCGATAAACATCTAACTCGGTAATTGGCCGTACCCAAGCCGCTCCGCGGCAGGCCGGGTCAGGTAAATTAGCGACGCCAACGTCCCGCAGGTAGCGATTGTAGCCAGCCACATAGCCCTTAACTAACTCCCGCGCCTCGGGTAAGGGACCCAGTGGCATCGCTTGCGCCATTAAGTTTTCCACCCGCTGTTCAGCGTTAATTAATTTAAAGAAAAAATCCGAGTTCAAATTATTATTAGTGGTACTGTTGCCCGTCATTGTCCAGCTTTCATCCGGACCAAAATACTTGGAACGCTCACCAGATACCGTCACATACACATCGGCAATCGTGCAAATATTGTCTTCAGCAAAGGCATAGCTGTAGCCATAGCCGATCCCGGCGTAGTCACTGGCTTTAATATGTATCATGCCATGTTCGCCGCGACGAATTTCTGTACGGTAAACAAGGCTATCCGTATTGGGGCCACCCGCTTCTGGCGACGCCGACGGAGAGTTACTTCCGCCACACGCAGACAATAGCAGGCTAGCTGCAAGGAGATACATACTTCGATTTATCATTAAATCTTCCATCTAATTTATAAAACTTAGACTATTTAAGTGCCCAAGTTAATTGGCGATTTCCGCCATTAAGTAAGTAGTCCAAATTCCCCGCACAGCAATATACAGAACATTCGCCAACGCAATACCGAGAAAATATGCTTTGTGTAGCTCGCGGCCAAAACCGATATAAAACAAGGGGAAACGAGTAGCAACGACACATAATATACGCTTCGTAACCTAATACCAAGGTTAGCGGTGGTGACCTAAGCCAGCGATAAAACAGAGAATTTATCGGCTAACAGCTAATACCGCAATGTGTTCACTTTGGAGTGGACGAACTTAAAGGCTAGCGATCTACCCTATCAGCTCAGGCGCGAACTAAGGCCTGCCTATACCACAAAGAATTGACCAACTAGCGACACCACAAGAGCTGCAGTAAGAGCGTTTAAACGTAGAGGGGATGCTCAGCGCTGCAATTCAAACGCAGCGAGGGATTGGGATGGGCTGCCCCGAGGGAGGCAGCCCCAAAAAGCTTAAACCAACTCGATAGCGACTGCGGTAGCTTCACCACCGCCAATACAGAGACTGGCTATACCGCGCTTCAAACCGCGATTGCGCAGAGCATGAATCAAGGTAACAACAATACGCGCGCCTGAGCAGCCCAGCGGGTGACCCAAGGCGCAGGCACCGCCATTTACATTAATTTTTTCTAGCGGCACGCCCAATAGCTTATGCGGTAATAGAGCAACCATTGCAAAAGCTTCGTTGAGTTCAAATAGGTCTACATCGCCCACACCCCAACCAAGACCCTTGAGTAATTTCTCAACAGCGTATACCGGCGCAATGGGGAATTGTTCGGGCGCACCGGCATGACGGGAATAGGCCAAAATCTTAGCAATTGGTTGGGCATCAAGACCACTGCCGATGAGCAATGCTGCGGCGCCGTCAGAGATTGAACTTGCGTTGGCGGCAGTAATAACACCGTCCTTGGAAAAAGCCGGACGCAATTGCCGAATTTTATCTGGGCGCGCATTGCCCGGTTGCTCGTCTTCACTGTGACCATCGTGGGCCGCAATTTCGTTCCCAAAAGCGCCGGATTTTTGTGCCGCAAGAGCACGCTCCAATGACAGCAGCGCGTAATCATCAAGTTCTTCGCGAGTAAAGCTGTGCTCCGCTGCGACCTGTTCCGCAACCAAGCCCATTAATTTACCGGAATAGGCGTCCTCGAGACCGTCAACAAACATCGCATCGCGGAGTTGGCCATGCCCCAGACGGTAGCCTTGACGGGCACGGTCCATCAAATAAGGGGCTAAACTCATACTCTCCATACCGCCAGCAATCACGAGCTTGCTGCTACCCGCCTTAATCTGATCCATACCGGTCATAATTGACTGCATGCCTGAACCGCACACTTTGCTCACGGTGACACAGGGTGTCGCCTCACTTAAGCCCGCTTTCAATGCGGCCTGACGCGCTGGTGCCTGGCCAACACCCGCGGAAATAACATTGCCCATCAACACTTCATCAATGCGGTCTGCAACATCAAAGCCTTCACACGCAGCCTGAATAGCCGTTGCGCCTAAATCTGGCGCACTCGCCTTAACAAACTGGCCATTTAAACCACCCAGTGCGGTCCGCTTAGCGGAATAGATAAATGTCATTGTTGAGCCCTGTCCCTTAAAGTCGAAGTTCTTCCAAGTCACTTAAATAAAATCAATAACTTAGATATTGTATGTGGCGGGAGATTTGGTATAGCAGCCAAATACGCCGCGATGTCAAGCGCGCAAGCATTATCCGCCCAGCGCCCCATGGTAAGCGCGAATAGTAACATAGCCATTAGTGGCGGCGTAAACACTCCGGCGACCGCCGCCACAAAGAGCTAAACCGGAAGGCTCCGCCCGCTACAGACTGCTAGGCTGGTAGTGCCGAAAACTAAGATTAAGTGTCACTTGTCCCGGTGTCCCACTCAAGCGAACAAAGTCATAAGCATGTGGTGTTGATATTGGGGCATTAAGGGCTATCTGCCCCTCCCAATTGATGATCGCTATATCGTCAAATACAGCCAATCCCTCGCGGCTGCTCGGTGGTGCTTGCTTTAAAAACACCCTTACTGCCCGAGCATTAAACTCGCCCTGCTTGGCCGCCCCGGCTTTAACTATGTCTGCAGGCATATTCAACTTTACACTAAAAGGCTGCCAGTCGAAGCTACCACCCGAATGGCGATAAACCCGCTCCCCGCCAAAGGTCAGTTCGCCAAAGCTCGCGTAATATTCTGCATCGATACTAATCGGGCCCGCGTTATCAGCCTTCACATAGCCATATAGCGTAAGGTCTTTATTTGGGGTGTCTAGCTCATCACCAACTACCCGGATTCGATTGCGA
>NZ_JBFJWS010000334.1:0-3349 GCF_041623545.1 Zhongshania sp.
GAAGCCTACCGCAAAGCGCAACTGAACTGGAATCACCCCTTATGAGTAAGTGTCAATTTTCCGTTATCATTCCCCTATACAATAAAGCGGCGCATATCGTAGACACCCTCTATTCAGTAATACAGCAGCATGTATCGGATTTTGAAATAATCGTAGTGGATGATGGATCAAAAGACGATGGTGCGAGTCTTGTCGAAGAAATGCACAAGCAGGAGCCACGAATTCACTTAATTAAACAAACTAATGGCGGTGTATCCAAAGCACGAAACACCGGAATCGCTCACGCCAGCGGTGAATACCTGTGTTTCCTTGATGGTGATGACCTTTGGGATCGCGACTTCTTAAGCGAAATATCTGAGCTTATAGCGCGCTTCCCATCTGTAGGTGCCTACTCGACCGCCTACGCTCATCGTTTTAAAAGCGGACGAGATACGCCTGTTCTGCCGAATTTCCCAAAACAACTTAAAGACCACGAGCAGTTTGAATACGATTTTTTTGCGGTTGCCAGTCGCGGTGAAGTGCCGATCATGCCCTCAAGCTGCTGCATTCCAAAAGCAGTATTAGATCAAGTTGGGGGGTTCCCAGAAGGTGAGCCCATTGGCGAAGATCAAGACCTGTGGATACGCATCGCCTATCAATGGCAAATGGCTTACTCGCGTACCATATGCACTTATTATTTACAGGAATCTGAAAATCGCGCCTGCGTCAATAATGTGCCCGATGAAGAGTGCCCCTTTAGTCGTCGCCTCCTTGCTTATGCTGAGACAACACAAGACAGCCGCCGCAAGGATATGCTTAGAGTCACCGCCAACCACCTACTCCATCTCGCGCAGTTAAATATTCTCGCAGGGAAAAAAGTAGAAGGAAAACGGCTGCTCCGGGATAATCGCACCTTCATGCTACCCAAACGACGCCTAAAGTGGGAATTAAAACTCCTTACATCTTAAAAGAGTAATGGTAGGCTGTAACTCAGAGCACTCAAGTTCCCAGTGCAGCCTTTTTCTGATTAATCATCTGCCCAACACTGCGCTTCGCCATATCCCAGCAGAATTGTAACCAAAAACAAATTCCCAATAATTTAAAGCCATCTTCTAGCAATAAAACGACTAAGCCAGAATCATCCAATCCGACGTCGATCAATACCGACAAAGTCCAACAGATGACCGCAGGAATAGCGAATACAAAAGATTCAGCAATGGCCTTTCGAAACAAAAACAATACCCCAGCCACACCACTACCAATCAGCACCTGCGGAACAACTTCAGGTATACCCAATAGTGTAGGAAAAATACTGTCATGAAGCATGTAGGCATCATCGATCAATAGCACGCTACTGCAGGTGCCAATCCAAAATGAAGCACTACTGCGGCGCCGTCCCACTACAAAAAATTTCCTCAGACTTACCGAGAAAAAAGCTACACCACATGACGCGGCCATAAGGATAAAACCAAAGGTAGACAAACCACCCGCAAACCACTCCCTACTATTACTCAAACTCGGGTCGTCAGTTAAATCGGCCAAGCTCAAGCCCGCCCCGCGACTACCCAATAAGACAAGAACTAAACTCAGCAAGGTCACTACCACAGACAAACTCAAACGCCCAATCGGAGGTACAGCCATCAATTCATCCTTTTGTAAGACCGCAGTTGCATTCATTGAATTAAGCCGCCATCGCCATCATCTTACGCTCTAATCTATCGTAATGATTTTTCGGTAAAGTAGCTAACAACAAAGTGCAAGCGCTAGTCACCGCCGTCTTAGTAAACTCTTTCAATAAAATACGGCTATCTGACTTAAACGCTAAACCAAGCAGCGTATTAGCACTTTCTGAATCACGCGATTGCACCGCACGGCGAGCCAAATAACGGTATTGGTAAGCCCGCGCCAAGCCTTCCCACTCCGCTACAAATGTGGGATCGATCTTCCGGTTATTTTCAACTGAGCGCTCCCAGGACTCGAGTTGACGACGCCAATTCGCGGACAGGCCTTCTCCGTTTACGCGGTACCACGTCAATGCATCAGATAGACCCGCGAACTTCCACTTTGTTGACAGGGCAATACGTAACCAGCACTCAACATCTTCAGATTGACGAAAACTTTCATCGAAATACATCGAACCGTAGTGGCCCATCTCAGGACGGATAAACTCAATATCATTCAAGGTTTCGCGGCGGATAACTGGTGCAGAACCATTGCCCACAGGGTTACGGCAAAATATATCCTGAGCAGAAATATCCTCACACTTAGGATGCTGACCAATTCTCATATCCAGACCGTCGTCATCCATAAACTGGGAAGCACTGTAGCTGACACCCACTTCGGGGTTCGCATTTAAATGGCCAACATGAAATTCTAATTTTCGCGGGTCCCAGCGATCATCTGAATCCAAAAACGCAATGTATTCACCGCTTGAGCGACATACACCAGTATTACGTGCACCCGCTAAGCCACGATTACGCTGTTGTACGAGAATCACGCGCTCGTCGTCACAGGCATTAATAATTTCAGCGCAATTATCCGGCGAACCATCGTCAACACAAATCACTTCAAAATTGCGAAAGGTTTGCGCGATTACCGAATCCAGACATTCCTGTAAGTATGCTGCGGCATTGTACATAGGAATTACCACACTCACTTTAGGACGCTTAAATGCAACGGTGTTCGCTTTTGTCGAAGTGTAATCAGGGTCAAAGAAGCTCATTTTAGTCAATCCTTTTGTTATATCGGTGGTCTACGCAACTAATCCCAAGCTCGGCGATATTAGTAGGCGCCAGCACCCAGTAATACAGCGGGAATAGTCTTGGCAGTGATTACAATGTCAGTGAACAAGTTGCGCTCGCGGATATAACGTAAATCAAGATCAATCTGCTGCTCAAAGCTCAGGTCAGCGCGACCTGATACCTGCCACAATCCAGAAATACCAGGCAGTGCATTCAAACGCTGACGGTCGTAGTCAGTGTATTGCTCAACTTCTGAGATAAGCGCTGGACGTGGACCGATCAGTGACATTTCGCCGCGCAAAACGTTGATCAACTGGGGCAGCTCATCAATAGACAGCTTGCGGATGATGTTGCCGACTTTCGTTACCCGGGGATCGTTAACAAACTTTCTGCATACGCCATCGCGATCGCTTTCCATTGCTGCAACTTGTGCATGCAATTTCGCATCGGTGCTCATCGAGCGGAATTTGATCATTTTAAAGACCTGGCCGTCTTTACCAACACGCTGCTGGTGGAAGAACACCCCACCGCGACTCTCTAAAAGTATGGCCAAGCCAGTAATCAGTAGTAGCGGTGACAAAGCCAGAATCAATAAAGCACTCAAAGTGACATCGTAGACACGCTTATAA
>NZ_JBFJWS010000335.1:0-3347 GCF_041623545.1 Zhongshania sp.
CGATATTCGAGATATGTAATCCGGGGCTAAGCCTCGATAAGTGGAATTTAATACTGCGTAAAATCGATGTCGATTTTCTCGCCCAGACATATTATGAGTTTCCCGCTCAAGTAAGAACCCGTATCGGCCATATTGGGCAATCCTCTTTTGTTGTCGAACACGAGCTTTGGCAGCGAGGAGAAAAGACTGCGACAGGGTCTGCAGTTATGATTTATTTTGATTATAATGCCCAGCAAAAGCAGGAAATCCCTGCTGCGATACGCACTGAATTACAAAAACTGAGCTAAAATATAGTCAATACTGCGGCGAATGGCGCTGGCTAATGCCAAAAAAGGCCAAAGGTTTCGCGGTAATTGTCGCCCCATGCCGGTATAATGCCGCCTCAACGCCATTGGCTGCGTTCGGCCGAGTGGGGTCAAATGTTGCGGCGACTCTTGATTCCTACGGTAGTGATTATGCCCTCAGATACACCCGCGCCAGCGGACACGCTTACTTTTGACGATTTAGGCCTTGCGCCTCTTATTCTTGCTGCGGTAAAAGCAGTTGGTTACGAAGTTCCCTCGCCGATTCAGGCGGCGACAATTCCCCTAATACTTGCCGGCAGAGATGTGGTTGGCCAGGCGCAAACCGGTACCGGTAAAACGGCGGCCTTTGCCTTGCCCTTGCTCTCGCGATTAGACGTTAACAGCCGTCGTACCCAGGCCCTTATTTTGGCGCCGACCCGCGAGTTGGCTATTCAGGTTGCCGAGGCCTTGCAAAGCTATGCTGCAAACCTTCCCGGTTTCAATGTGCTACCAATTTATGGTGGCCAAGATTACCGTGGCCAACTTGCGGCGCTTAAGCGCGGTGTGCAAGTGGTGGTTGGTACCCCAGGCCGGGTAATGGACCATATGCGTCGCGGCACGCTAAAACTGGATGATTTAACCCATCTGGTGCTCGATGAAGCCGATGAAATGCTGCGTATGGGCTTCATCGACGATGTTGAATGGGTTATGTCACAAATGCCCGCCAAACGTCAGATCGCGTTATTTTCCGCGACGATGCCCTCGGCAATTCGCCGTATCGCAACAACGTACCTGACGAACCCAGAGCAGGTCACCATTCAGACGAAAACTTCAACGGCGATCACCATCCGCCAACGCTATTGGATGGCGCGGGGCTTGAATAAACTTGATGCCCTGACGCGTATTCTGGAAGCAGAACCCTTTGACGGCATGATCATCTTTGTGCGGACTAAACTGGTGACCACTGAGCTAGCTGAAAAGCTTCAGGCCCGTGGTTATGCAGCGGCAGCACTAAATGGCGATATCGCCCAGGCCCAGCGCGAACGCACAGTAGAACAGCTTAAAAATGGCCGTTTGGACATTGTTATCGCAACTGACGTCGCGGCGCGTGGTCTCGATGTTGAGCGTATTAGTCACGTTATCAACTACGATATTCCCCACGATACCGAAGCCTATGTACACCGCATTGGTCGCACCGGACGTGCTGGTCGGAGCGGTGACGCAATTTTGTTTGTTGCGCCCCGTGAAAAGCGTATGCTGCAAGCGATTGAACGCGCCACGCGCCAGTCAATTGAAGAGATGGGTCTGCCAAGCGCGGAGAATATTAACGCTCTGCGTGTCGATCGCTTTATGCAGAAGATCACCGATACGCTCGCCGGCACCGATCTGAGCTTTTTCCGTAAAATGCTGCAGGAATACGTTGCCAAGCACGATGTGTCTGAAATTGACGTTGCCGCTGCACTTGCTAGCCAGTTGCAAGGTGATAAGCCATTGTTGGTAAAAGACGCGCCGAAGATGATGACAGATCGTCCGCAAAGCCGTGATAAGCCAGGCGGCATCTCGCGTGGGGCAGACGCTGGTATGCAGCGCTACCGCATAGAAGTTGGTCGCCAACACGGTGTTAGCGCCGGCAATATTGTTGGTGCTATCGCCAACGAAGCCAATATCGACAGTGCGAATATTGGGCGTATTTCGATTTACCCGGAGTTCACCACGGTAGACCTGCCGAAAGAAATGCCAGATGACGTAGTTCAGTGTTTACGCACTACGCGCGTGGCTGGCCAAGCGCTGAATATCTCGGTGCATGAAGGCGGCGATATGCCGATAGATGATCGTGAGCGTCCGCGCAAGCCGCGTGGCAAGCCCGGCAATGACAAAGCGGGGCGCAAGCCGGTAAAAGCCAAGCCCAGGGCCTCAAATGCGGCAGCAAAGCCGGCAAGCGCAAAGCCTGCCTCAGCGAAGCCTACGTTGACTGGCACTAGAGAAAAGCGCGGTAAGGTTTAAGCTTTACGCGTAATCGCTTAGACTCTTTGGCTACTCTACCCCAGAGCTCTGCCAGAGAGTTTAAGCGTGATTTTTAAGGTTTTCCTCAACTTCCTTTATCTTGGTTGTATCAGCTTTGGTGGCCCTGCGGCACACATAGGCTATTTTCGGCGCGTGTTTGTTGAGCAGAAAGCCTGGCTCAGTGAACAGGATTTTGCCGCGCATCTCGCATTGTGTCAGTTCCTTCCCGGTCCAGCCTCCAGTCAGCTTGGCTTTGCTATTGGCTGTCAGCGTGGTGGTCTTCCGGCGGGTATGGCTGCTTTTCTCGGATTTACACTACCGTCTTTTCTGTTGATGTTCGGTCTTGCGGTATTACAGCGTGATCTCAATTCGGACAGCTGGGCGCAGGGTATTATCAGCGGTTTGAAATTGTTGGCTGTGGTAGTCGTGGCCGATGCTATCTGGAGCATGGCTAAGCAATTTTGTCGGCAGCCAACCACGATCATTATTAGTCTTATTAGCGCACTCGTTTTATTGTTGGCAATGACGCCCCTGCGCCAGTTTGCCTTATTGCTCGGCGCTGCATTGTGGATGGCGTGGCGGGCGAGGCCTGGTGCAACAGTGGGAGCGATCGATTTAACACAAACTGCACTCAGCTGCTTGCTCAGTTTTGCGGGTTTACTTCTGCTTAGTGTGTTGTTTTCTCATACGCTGTTTGGGATTTTTTATCAGGCCGGTAGTTTTGTCTTTGGTGGTGGCCACGTCGTTTTGCCACTCTTGGAGTCTTATATTGGCGATGAATTGAGTAAAGATCGCTTTTTATTAGGCTATGCGGCGGCGCAAGCTGTGCCAGGGCCTATGTTTTCCTTCGCGAGCTACCTTGGGGCAGCCTTGCGACCTGAGGTGGCCTTGGGCGGTGCGCTTTTGGCGACCGTGGCTGTGTTCCTGCCTGGCTTTTTGTTAGTCGCTGGGCTTAGTGGCGTGTGGCGGCAATTGGCTCAGCAGGGCCGCGTTGTTGCGGCGATTGCGGGAGTGAATGCGGTAGCGGTTGGCATGTTAGTGGCTGCTTGGGTGAATCCG
>NZ_JBFJWS010000336.1:0-3343 GCF_041623545.1 Zhongshania sp.
GGTTTATACGACCTGACACTGTTTGATGGAGATGTTGATATTGCGCTGTGGAGTAAGAATTTGCTCGACGAAGAGTACAGCATCAATAATATTCATAATTTGCCAGAAGCGGGCCGTTCGATCATGTTTGGCGAGCCGCGTAGTGTTGGCTTGGACTTCATTTATACTTGGCAGCGGTAAAATTTAAATAGATAAATAACGCTGGGCAATCCGATTACTCAGCGTTTTAACGCTCTTTAGAAGCGATTAACCACTACAGCCCTGCAAAAAATTCATCACGGCAGCTTCAATATTGTCGAGATAAATATCACTCTCAAGCCACTCTGGCCTGTCCTTTAGCCCTTTGCTTATTAAGCCTTCAATGATATTCGCGCTTATAAACGCGGCCTGATCAAGATCACTGACGATAATTTCATTTTCGTATTTTTTTAAAAGATCAGGTAGCCAGTCTTGCCATGATGGTTGGTGGAAAACCTCGGTCATGTGCTTGTTGACCTTGCCGTGGAAATCAAAAAAATCGTGGTACTCCCGATAAAAGCTGCCGTGTAGTCGTAGGTAGCGCAGATGTAATTCTGCGGTGACGTGAATGAGCTCGTGGATGGTGGCGCGCAGGGAAATCCCAATCTGTGCGGCAACCCGGGGCGTCACTTCTCGGCAGACTTGGTCACTTGCCGCAGCAAATTCTTCGCTGAGCAGGTTCGCGAGTATGGCCTCTTTATTTGGGAAGTATTGGTAAAGGGAGCCAATGGTCACTCCGGCAACTTCGGCGATGCGGTTGGTTGTAAGGCGCTCTTGGCCCTCGTCGGCCAATACCTGTTTGCAGGCTTGGATAATGGCGTCTACCAATACTTTTGAGCGGCTCTGACTCGGCCGACGACGGGGTTCTGGTGGTAATTTCTTCATTGTCGAAACCCATTGTGTATATGAACCCCTCAACTGTAGCAAATCGGGGCTACATTGCGCCCTGCATTCGGGGTAGCTGTTGCCGGATTAGCAGAAAGCGTAAACGTGAGTAGTGTCTTATTTGCACGTTGAAAGAGCTTGAAGCTCCCGTATATCGTGGATTTGTGTTTAAAGTGAATGGGGCCAAACGCGAGTTGTTGCAGTCCTGGCGGGGACGTAGAGTCAGGTGACTGCTCAATTTAACGGACCCTTTATTATGTACTTTGATATCGAATATTACTGGCGGGTGCTACGCCATGTGTGGTCGCTGAAGGTTTGGCGTGGGCGTCGACGCATGTTATTCCGGCTTGTTTTCTTGGTGCCGCTGATAACCCTTATTCACAGTCTTTGTTTTGTATTGGACTACCTTTTTTTTCCCCGCTTGTGGCACCAAGAGATTCGCCAGCCGGTCTTTGTGGTGGGGCATGCGCGCAGTGGCTCCACCTTGATTCATCGCCTATTAGCCGCCGATGGCGAAACCTTCAGTTACTTTCTGTATTGGGAGACCTTCTTTCCCTCGCTGCTCCAGAAAAAAATTATTCGCGGTCTCGGCTGGGTCGATCAGCATGTGTTTGGTGGTCCGATTAAAAAGCGGCTAATGGCCTGTGATGAAAGAACCTTTGGCAAATATCGCCACATTCACGATATGAGTTTATGGAACTCAGAGGAGGACCAATTCGTGATGCGCGGCGCGTTTCTTACCCAGCAGTGGGCCTTGGATGTGCCGATGATGGACGTGATTGATCTTTTCCATGTTGACGAAATGCCAGTGAAAAAGCGTCGTCGTTGGTTGCGTCACTATCGTGAGTGCGTTAAACGCCAATTATTGCTCAATGGCGGTAGTGGTATTCATCTCAGTAAAAACCCAGTGATGAGTGGTTGGGTAGAATCCTTGATTAAGACCTTTCCTGATGCCCGTATCGCGGTAGTGGTGCGCGATCCTCGTGAGTGCATGCCGAGTGTATTGAAATTGGTAGAAGTGAGCTGGAGAGCCAAGGGCTGGCGGCGGGAGGATTATGACGCGTCGTTGCGAGCCTTGACCGAAGTGTCTTTCGAGACCTTTCAGCATCCGCGTCAGGTATTGGCGCGCCACCCTAATACCCCGCAAATTGTGGTCGATTATCGTCAGCTTACCAGGCAACCACGAACTACGGTGTTACAGGTCTACGAGGCATTCAATATGACGGTATCGCCAGAATTCGATCGTTATTTACTTGCTCAAGAAGATAAAGAACGCAGTCACAGCACTCGGTTTGCCTACAGCATAGACGACTATGAATTGTCCCCTGCGCGTATCGAAAAAGAACTGGCGGTGTTTTTTCGCGACTTCGGCTGGCCACAATCAGCGGTATGACGAGTTTGTATTGCAGTAAATCCTAATAAGGAGAATCTTAAATGACGATGGACACAGACACCGCTCAGCAAGCCTTGCGCGCCGCGTGGGATGAGATGATTGCGTCTTTACAGCAAGCCCGCGAGGCCATCGACAACCCTGATCTCATGCCGCCGCCGGCAAGTGATCGCAATTTGGCTGAGGGTTACCGCTACCTTATGGGCTATATGCACAGTGCGGTCGAGCGCGCATTTCACAGTGATCCCCAGCGCCCGCAATTTCGCAATTCCTTAAGTGCGATTAATCGTGGCACCATTGATAACGCTGATGCCATTTATTTTTTTGCGCCTATCGACGGCCGCGCAAGCTACCGAATTCACGGCGAAATGGGCGATTCCCAACATTGGCGTGGCGGAGAGTCGAAGGCGGGGGTGCGCAAGGCGCCTCACTATCTTATTTTTGAAGCCAGTGCCGGTGGCCTAGCGGGGGATTCCGGCGAGCTGAGCGAATTGCGACCGGGTATGAAGACCCAGACCGGGCGTCTTGACTCCTCGTGTATAGCGGTCAATGCCGACGGCAGTTTTGATATTTTATTGGCTCCAGAAAAACCCGCAGGGTACGAGGGTAATTTTATCTCCACCTTAAAAATCGTCGACAGGCCCCACCCCACCAACCCTGAGCTTGGCCCTGAACGCTATGCCAACTACATAAGCGGACGTCAGCTATTTAACGACTGGGAATACGAGGAGGCTATTCATTTTGCGATTACCCCTTTAGCGGTAGCAGGGCAGCCGCCAACGTATTCGGCAGAAAGTGCTGCAGCGCAGCTGCGCGAGCTTGGGCAATTGGTGCGCAATCAGGTGCATTTTTGGAATGCCTTCTGGACTATTCCAATGGGCACCTACGGCGAGCGCCCCGGTTCAATTCCGGGGGTGGCGTTTAAACGCAATGCCTTCAATAACATCAATGTCGCCTCCGGCGCGACCGGCGGCGGTATGAGCACCAATCTCTACGCGGGGGGCATCTTTGAATTGGAAGAGGGGGAAGCGCTAATTATTGAGAATCGAA
>NZ_JBFJWS010000337.1:0-3316 GCF_041623545.1 Zhongshania sp.
GTGCGCTCCGACATATTAAGCATCGCCGCAACTTGGGCGGAACTAGCGCGACCACTTTGCATAGCGCGCAGCAACGCGCTGCGCAAGCCCTGAATAAAGCCCTCACTATGAGGTAGCACAGCCAAGGCGGCTTGGGCCTGCCGCTCTAGCAGTAATTTCAAACCGGGATCGCTATTGGTGACCGGCAAATTCAAATATGACGACGGAAATTGCAGCGCAGTGCGGCTCTGGCCAAAGTTCACTGGCGCCTCGAATAAAGCTTCGTGAGCCTGGGTATCAACAGGCGCCGCAAAGGTAAAATCCACCGCCAAGGGTCGCAAATCCAAGCGACCAGTCATTAAGCGAACAAAGCGCAGCAAGCCGCCCACGAGCACCTCATCTGACAGCCGCGTCGATGGGCCATAATTCGCACTCCAGCTCAAAACCATACGGTCTTCAGCGATCTCAATACTTGCCTTGTCCCCATCGTGAAGTAGGCCTTGGTAGCGCTGAAACTCGAGTAGAGCCTCCGCCACGGTATCGCTGGACAGCGTCAAATAGCCCAACATTCCCAAGTGCGCCGGTTCCACCCGCTGCGCCAGCGCCAATCCGATTTGACGATTGGGAAAGCGTTGCTGCAAGCGATCAAGCAATGCCCACCACTGACCAAAGCTAATCCGGCTACTGGCACTAAAGCCCTGTAACTGGGTATATAACTCGCAGTGGATATCACCTTCGGACTCAAGGAAGTCACGAAGCAAGCCGGCCAAATCACCGCTGACCTGCAATTGTGCGAGTTGTGTTATCGCCACGTAATTGCCTCCCCCTATACCAAGTCGAAAACAGCATAATCGGCAATATGGCAGGAAATGTCAAAAAGATGTCATGCTTAGTCAATTTATTAGGATCTAAACCCCTTATTATTCAAACTCAAGTAAACATGTACTCAGCGACGTAATCATCAGCGAGGCTTCTCCATGCAAGACGTTCTCCACGCCCTATTTTTTGTCACGGCTTTTGGCGCCCTATTTCTCGGGGTAATCGGCGCTGAATACCTTTACGTGCGCAAAACTGGGCAAACTGGGGTTTATCACCCCCGTGAGACCCTCGCCAATTTGGCCGCCGGCTTCTCCTACAAGGTGGTCGACGGCATAGCCATTGCGCTATTTATTCAGGCCTTTTACTTAAGCGTCTACGAATGGGGCTTGCAGTGGCAACCCGAAGCATCCGTGCTGAGCATACTGGCGCTGATTGTGTTTATCGATTTTTGCTTTTATCTAAATCACGTGATGATGCACAAAGTGCGCTGGTTCTGGAGCGGTCATATTACTCACCACTCATCTGAGCACATGAATTTCTCAACCGCCCTACGTCAAAATTTCACCTTCGCGCTATCGGGCACCTGGGTTTTGTGGTGGTTGCCCGCGGCATTAGTTGGTTTTGATAAAGACTGGGTGTTATTCGCAATTGAAGGAAATTTACTCTATCAATTCTTTCTGCATACTGAGCAAGTGGGTAGATTAGGCTTTTTAGAAAAATTCATGAACACGCCATCCCATCACCGGGTACATCACGGCAGTAATCCGGCACAGATTGACAGAAACTTTGGCGGTATCTTTATTTTTTGGGACAGAATTTTTAACACCTTTCGCGACGAAGCCGACGCCGGCGAAATTAAATACGGTGTTACCCACATGCCCGCCAAACCCTATAACCCTTGGTATCTACAAACTCATGGCTGGGTAGAGTTGGCGCAAGACGTGTGGCGCTATAAAGATCTGCGCATTCTTTACAAACACCCCGAGTGGGTCGATGAAGTCTATGCTAACACCACAGTCAAAACGGAGTGGGAAGGAGAAAAGGCCTGACACACCAGGCCATATTGAACTATGCCGGATCTGACCACACAGCAAACTCATTGCCACTGGGTTCGGCAAAATGAAAACGACGACCACCGGGGAAATCGTATACCTCTTTAAGTATAGTCCCACCAGCCCGCACCACCTCATTGCGGGTTTCTTCTAAGGACTCGCTATAAAACACCAATAAGGCGCTGCCATTTTCCGCTTTGGCGCTCAGCGGAGCACGGTAAAAGCCACCATCTAAACCCTCGTTGGCAAATGCAGTGTAGTCTGGGCCATAGTCGGTAAACGTCCAATTAAAGGCCTTACTAAAAAACGCCTTGGTAGCGTCAATATCCGCCGCTGCCATTTCGACATAATTGAGTTTGCCGTGCCGATTCATTTGCTCACCTCTTGGTATGGGATGATTAGCTGCTTTTATCCTAATGCAGAATCTCGATAATCTCTAAGGTCGCCGCGAGTAAACGCAAACGCCGATCTTCTATTTCAATGGTGACATAACCGCGATCATCTATCGCATCAACAATATGACCATGGCGGTATACATCCTGATCCAAATGATGACCAACCGCTAATTTTTTCTGCCAACCCGGCGGCAGTGATCGGCCCTCAGCCACTTTTTTCTGTAACCCCGGTGGTAACGGCTTACCCTCCTGCTTCGCCATCGCCGGCGATGTCACCAGCAATAAGCCTGACGCCAAAACAATGCCTAAAACTGCTATTATTTTCATAATGACTCATCCTCGTAATTAACACTGAAAATACCGCACCAACGTTAAGACCGCGATTAGCGAACTAAGTGCTGCTGCGGGCACAGCTAGCCAACTTTAGCCCGCCATCCACATTTCCCTTATACTAGGCGACCAGACTCGCCAAGGTCATTCAGCACTATGCGTAAAAAAGACAAGAAAGCCGAAAATGACATCATCGAGGTGTTAACTGAAGCCTGTGATGAAGCCTTGAGCAGTATTGCGGATTTCCGTTGGCTTAGCCACGAGTTAGATTACAGCAATATCCAGCAAAGCCTCACTGTGCGCTGCGTATTTGACGCTGACGCCGATCTAAAGACACTAAATAATAGCCCAGAGGGCTTGGCCTTAAAGCAGTTAATTCGCGACAAGCTTCGCAGCGTGGGCTATTTGCCCGGTAATAATATGAATTGGATCGAGTTTGAACTGGCAAGCCCAAAAGGCAAGCGTAAAGGCACTGCTAGCGAGCGCAAAGTTCACTAGGAAGTCTTGACACCTACCGCGGAATTATTCTGCCCTCTGCAATTCCTACGCTATCGCTTAAGCGATATTGTTATCTACCTGTAACTCAGGCGACAATACCGCCTACCTACACTCATATTTAAATAAGAAGGAAATCACCATGTTTGAACCCTCAGCAATTCTCGCGCCCATTATGGTCTTGGTACTGTGGAGCTTTGTGATGATGTTTTGGATGGCTGCGACCCGCCTGCCCGCCATACCAAA
>NZ_JBFJWS010000338.1:0-3300 GCF_041623545.1 Zhongshania sp.
CACCCTACGGCAGTGAAATTCAAACCCCCACTATCTCAGCCCTCGCTGAGATGGGCATGCAATTCACCAACTACCATACCGCCGCGAATTGCGCGCCCTCACGGGCAATGCTACTCACCGGCGTCGACAGCCACCGCAACGGTGTGCCCAATATTCCAGAGACCATTCCACCAGAGCAAAAACGTCACCCCCACTACCAAGGCACCCTAGACACCAAGCTGCTTACCGTCGCCCAGGCGCTGCAAGCAGCGGGCTACCACACCTATATGGCGGGTAAATGGCATCTGGGCAATACCCCCGCGCAATTGCCCAGCCAGCGCGGCTTCGAGCGAAGCTTTGCGCTTGGCGCAACCGGTGCCGACAACTGGGAGGACAAACCCTACCTGCCTATTTACGACCGCGCCGAATGGTTTGCCGACGGTAAAGAAGCCTCGCTACCAGACAAATTTTATTCATCAGCGTTTTTGGTAGATAAAACCATAGAGTTTATCGACGCTAATGCTGCTGATCAAAAGCCCTTCTTTGCCTATCTCCCCTTCCAAGCCGTACACATCCCCGTGCAAGCGCCTCAGGAATTCACCGACAAATACGCGGATGCCTACCACAATGGTTGGCAAGCACTGCGCGAAGCGCGGCAGGCAAGGCTCAAGGCGCTGGGCATCGTGCCAATGAACAGCAATATGGTGCAAATGAGTACCATGGGCGACTGGGATGCGCAGACAGAAGAACAAAAGCGCTATCAAGCAAAACGCATGGCCGTGTATGCGGGCATGGTCGACGCCATGGATTTTCACATTGGTCGCCTCGTCGCGCACTTAAAAGCGATAGGTGAATTTGACAATACCGTGTTTATTTTTACCTCCGATAACGGCAGCGAAGCCACCGGCCACAATAACTCCCGCAACCTCTACGGCCGCGCGCTGGTTCAGTTTCTTGGCTACCGCAACGACTACGAAACCCTTGGCCTAAAAGGCAGCATGAATACCATTGGTCCGAGCTTTGCCAGCGCCGCAGCCTCACCGTTAGCTTTCTATAAATTTTACGCCGGAGAAGGCGGTATGCGGGTGCCGCTTATCGTCGCCGGTAAACCACTGCAATTAAAACAAAAGACCATCAGCACTAGCTTCAGCTTTGTTACCGATATTACACCGACCATTATCGAGATTGCCGGCACCGAAATCGCTAGCGACGCCAAGAAACTCATCATAGGCCGGAGCCTGCTACCCCATATTAAAGGCGAGGCCGAAACTGTCTACGGCCCAGACGACGCCGTAGGTTATGAGCTAGGCGGCAACGCGGCACTGTTTCGCGGCGATTACAAACTGGTCAAAATCAACGGCAGGATCGCCGACGGCCAATGGCATTTATACAATATTGCCAAAGACCCCGGCGAGACCAAGGACCTAAGCAAAGCAATGCCGGAACTACGCGCCGCGATGCTGGTTCAATACCAGCAGTACGCCAAAGTCAATCAGGTCTTAGACATGCCCGCGGGCTACGACCACGAGCGGCAAGGCATCATTAACGGCATCAACGCCCGACTACCCAATCTAGGTCTTTACGCTAGTGTTATCAGCGCCCTAGTAATACTCTTGGTGATAGTAAGAATATTTCGTACCCGCCGCAGGCAGTAGTAGGCCATACCCGAATTCGACACTTGAGGTTTCAATATGAGCTGGCAGAATTTTATTCTCAGCGCTGTCATCCGCCGCCGTCAACGGGGCACAATGAAATTAACGCCGGAGCACAGATTCAAGCGTCAAAGAAAGTTTATGGCGATGGCTATCGGCAAGCCCAACCCCGCAGTTACCAGCAAGGCAGATAAGATCAGCGGCGTCGCGGTCGAGTGGCTCGTACCCAAGGGGGTCGACAGTAGCCCGCATGCACCAGTGTGCGTTTACTACCACGGCGGCGCCTTTATTATGGGCGGCATGAATAGCCACCGCCAAATGTGCAGCCAACTTGCGGTAGACGCAAATATCGCGGTGCTCATGGTCAACTACCGGCTCGCCCCAGAACACCCCTACCCAGCCGCAACTGAAGATGCCGTCGCGGTCTATTTGGCACTGATCGACGCGGGCTATTCAGCGGCTCAAATAATCATTGCGGGCGACAGTGCAGGCGGTAATCTGGCACTCACCACTCTGCAAAAGCTGCGTGACGAAGATCAGCCGAGCCCGGCCGGCGCCATACTGTATTCGCCATGGTTAGATTTAAGCCATAACAGTGAATCCTTCACGAGCAATTCGCACAGCGATGTACTACTGAACAAAACCCTGCTCGACGAAGCCGTGGCCATGTACGCCCCCAACATATCCCGAGATGATTCCCGTATATCGCCACTGTTCGGCAATGTCGCTGGGCTGCCACCGCTATTCATTATTGCCAGCGGCGCCGAAGTATTACTGGATGACGCCACGCGCCTGCAGCAAATGGTGGAACATCAAAACGGTAATAGCACCTACTTGGAATGGCCAAAACCACCCCATGCCTTTCCTGTAATGAGCCAATTTTTACCGGAAGCGCGAGCAGCCCTAAAGCAGTCGGCCGCCTTTATTAATAAGCATATTGCTTAAGTAAAATTCCCACTTTCGTCGACGACCATGCTTAGCCGCCCACGCTTCCATAATGAGACTATCTGCTATATATTGGCACATGAAGTGTCATTATATGAGCCAGACGGATCACATCATGAGAAAAAAAATAATTATTACCGTCGCAATACTGATTAGCGTTGCAGCCCTAAGCCGTTTAGCCCTGCCCACGGCCCTCCACAAAGCTGGCCTGCACCCAGACTACAACGGCCCGCGCTATGACATCGCCGCCGGTAAAAAAGCCCTTATCATCGGCAGTAATCACGCAATACTATATGCACCGGGCAAAACCGACGGCGATGCCACTGGCGTCGCAATTTCAGAAATGACCCACCCCTACTACAGCTTTTTAGATGCCGGCATGCAGGTTGATGTCGCCAGTATTAATGGCGGCGATATTCCGGTCGACCCAATGAGCCTCAAGTTTTTTATTATCAGCGAACACGATGAACGCTATCTTGAAGACCCAACGCTACAAGCAAAAATGCGGAATTCCCTCGCCATCGGTAACGTTGATATTAGCCAGTACGATATTATTTTTATCGCGGGTGGCTGGGGCGCCGCCTATGATCTCGGCTATTCGCCAGTACTCGCCAACAGAATAAGCGAGGCCTACTACGCCGACCACCAACCGGTAATCGCCGGGGTTTGTCACGGCGTACTCGGACTCATCAATGCCAAAGACCGCGACGGTCAGCTACTAATA
>NZ_JBFJWS010000339.1:0-3297 GCF_041623545.1 Zhongshania sp.
CACTGTCGCAATGCCAAAGCTTTTTTGCATTTTTCGTCTACGGCAGTTTATCAATATGCCGGTCAGTCGCCCCGCAGTGAAAGTGACGCCTTGGGCGATAACCATCGGGCGATGTTTCCCACCTATAGTATTGCTAAGATTGCCGCGGAAACCGTGTGCCGTTTTGCCGCCCACCAATTCAAAATCCCGACCACCATCGCTAGATTAAGTGTGCCCTACGGTAATAACGGCGGATGGCCCTACTTTCACTTGCTCATGATGAAAGAAAACATCGCTATTGATTTGCACCCTGACGCGCCAAATAATTATAACTTACTGCACTCGGATGACTATGTGGCAAAAATTCCGTATTTACTCGCCGCCGCGACGCCTGAGGTCACCACCACTAATTTTGGCGGTTCACAGGCGGTGAGCATTGAAGAGTGGTGTGACTATCTTGCCGAATTAACCGGCTTTAAACCCCGTTTTAAGAATAATCCTAAGGCGTTTGGGAGTTTATCTATCGACACCGGGACAATGCACGCATTAATTGGTGAGACGCGAGTAGACTGGCGGCAGGGTATAAGAGAAATGGTCCGTAATATGGCCCCAGACTTATTGCTTAAATAATAAGTTTGGGGCGTAGTGATGGCCTTGTCTTACAGGGGGCGAATCCGTCCAATGAGGTGGGGTTTTAAACCTGCGTTATCACGTAATTCAAAATCCAAATCGCTATTGTCCTGATCGAAGTGCAGTTGTACTTTTGCAGGAAGGAAGATCGGGGTCTTAAACTCGACCTCACAGCTATAGTGATCACTTTGTATATTCTCACTTAAGGCGGCCAAACAGGCTGCCTTGCTCCACATGCCATGAATGACCATGCGCTTAAACCCCAACACTTTCGCGCTGAGATCGTGTAGGTGAATTGGGTTAAAGTCGCCAGAGGCGCGGGCATAGCTTCGAGCGTCGCTACGACCAATAGCCAAGGTCTTATTACCACTATAAACGCGCGGGGCGCCACGAGCTGCTTTGGGGGCTGCAGTTATCCCTGTCTTGCAACGTGATAGATACCTGCTCGTGTCTTCCCATACTTTTTCCTGGCCAGCAAAGGCCGAGCAGTAGAAACTGAACTCAATACCCTTGTCGGTGATTTGATGGTCAGCGACTCGGCACTGGAGGCGCAAAGGGGTTTTGGCATCGATTGCGCGAAATTGCGTAATCGTGTTACTTAAATGTACGCAGCCCATGGGTGATACTGGAAATTGCTTATCCAGCATCATTTTCATGTGCAGGCGAAATACCTGAACATGTAAAAAGCTAATGGGCAGGGTGCCGCTGTCGGCACTAAAGCCACAGGCTTTGCGATAGCGTTGTAATTGGCTGTTAGAGCAGGCGACATCTGCCACTTCCAGTGTGTAACTAGGGAAGCTGGGTGTTGAACCGGGCTTTTTGCGGGTAATAGCCGCTTTTAGTAACATTGGCAGTGCGATTGGCAGGCGTTTTAGTCTTAACTCATGACTTGCGGTCATACAACTCTATCTCCATACTGGGTGAATTCCAGTGGTGTGTGAATCTGCAGTATAAAGAAAAACTGCCTGGCAATAATTAGCCCGACCATACTCTGTTTTTTGGCAGCTCGGCCAATAGCCACTGTTATACTGCCACTCACTTTATATACCAACAGAAACCGTGTTGAATGATTGAAACAAGCCCGAAAAACCTTTCTGACCTCAGTGATTCCAGTTTTTTGATTCAGCTGGTGTATCCGGCTATGCAGGCAATGGGCCTGGATGTTGAGCGCATAGTGAGTGAATGCCGAATATCCACGACCTTGCTGCAAGATCGCAGCTCACGCTTCCCTCACGCAGCTCAGCAGCAATTTTGGCGAGTGCTAGAGGAGGTGAGTGGCGACCACCACATTGGCTTGCATTTGGCCGACGCGGTACAGGTTTATCGCGGCCAGGTTTTGGAATACTTATTCCTAAGTAGCCCCAATTTTGGTGAGGGTCTCAAACGCGCACAGAATTACCAGCGTTTGGTTACCGATGCCATGCAGTTTGAACTGCATATTGGTCAAGCTCAATCGAAGTTAGTGCTGGCTTTTGCCGGTGACGGTGATGGTGACGATGACCTGATTTTTCGTCATCGCAATGAGTGCTTTGCGCGATTTTTGATACGTTACTTTCAGGCCGTTACCGACGGTGCTTTTGTCGCCGACGAAATCAATTTGCTTCACGATGCGGTGGGCGACGCTGCCGAATACACTAAGGTAATGGGTTGCCCTGTGAATTTTAAGCAGTCGGAAGCCTCTCTGGTTTTTGCCACGAGTATTCTTGCTACACCGTCTACCCACGCCGAACCTGATTTGCTGCGCTTGCATGAAAAATTGGCCAGCAAGCAATTAGAGCGTTTATCCCGTCAAGACGTGGTTGGCGATGTGCGCCAGATCATTGCCGAGATGTTAGAGCTGGGACAGCCCAGCCTAGAGAGCGTCGCTGCACGGCTAGACATGAACGAACGGGTATTACGCGCTAGGTTAACCGAGGCGGGCACCAGTTTTAATCAGGTCCTGGCGGATTATCGCTGCGTGTTGGCAAAGCGCCTACTGGCGCGAACCGACGAAAGTATCGCGGATGTCGTTTACCTGACCGGCTTTTCCGAACCCAGTACTTTTTACCGCGCGTTCAAGCGCTGGACTGAATTAACCCCCATTGAGTATCGTCAGCAAAAGAAAGCGGCTCAGAATAGCGGTAATGACGGGGAATAAACTTCCCTTTATTAGCGCTAATAATCATCTCGCTCCCGGAAAAAGCTCGCAAAGCGGGGTAGCCCGCTTGCAGTATAGCCTTGGTATTTATAGCTTATCGTGCTGCCGATGGCGGGCGGCTGGCGGCGTTGCTCGTCGCTAAAGCCAGATCCTATTTTAAACTCACGTCCATCTGGCGTCTTAACGACTAAGGCACCCAGCATTCCAGTGTATTTGCCCTTGCCAGGAATGTGAGCGATTACGGTGGCCTCAGCGTCGGCGAAGCGCTTTAACTTCAATAAATCATCGCTGCGAATTCCGCGGTATGGGGCACTGCCCAAGTGCAGCATCAGCCCTTCACCGCCACCGGCTATGATTTGATCAAGCTCTTTCATTAATTCAGCTTCATCACCGACTTTGTGCTGTTTAATCAAGGCGAGATAGGGGGAGGTGATTTGTGAAAACACGCGGTGCATTGCTGTTAAACGATGGTCGAAGTCCCCTGCTTCACTGGGCATATCAAACACCATAAAGCGGACTTCTCGCCATTGCCCAGGGTCGGGATTTTGCCG
>NZ_JBFJWS010000340.1:0-3293 GCF_041623545.1 Zhongshania sp.
GCACCAAAAATAATGACAAAATTGGGAAAAAACTGAAACGAATCAAAACCGTAACTAGGTGAACGTGTCGGGTTCAGGCCCGCCGGCATCGGACCGAGATTATTCCGCTTATTCCACGGTCCAGTGGCGCCCGCCTCCATAACGCATTCAATGGGTTTTGAATAATCGGATTTTTTCGACGGCTCCCCCGCAAAAGAGAACATGCGGTGCTTGCCCTTAAGCTGGTAGGCCAATGCATCGGTAAAGGGATTGGGTGATTCCAAAGCGGTTTTTGCCGCAGCGCTCAAATTGCCGAATGACGCCGCGTGCAAATACGGGCCGTGATAGCTTTCGGCAAAGCCATCCATAAATATTTTCCAGTTGCACTGCAACTCCGCCTTAAACTTATACACTTGATGAGGGCCGGCAAACGGGTAACCTTCTATGCCGTGCGCCAACTCGCCGAGAAAGTCCCGCACTGTTTCGGTATTCTTGGGGTTGAGATTAATAAAAATAAAGCCTTCCCACACCTCGCACTGAATTTTTGGTACTTGGCACTGATCAGCTTCAAAATCCAGTAATAAGTCTTTTCGCGTTGGCGCGATCAGGCTGCCATCCAGGTTATAGCGCCAGCCGTGAAAACGGCAGAACAACACTGGCGCCCGCCCCTCAGTTTCTTGAAAAGGGTCATCCTTCCATACCAATTTATTACCACGATGCGGGCAGATATTATGAAAAGCACGAACTACATCATCTTTACCCCGCACCAATAAAACAGAGGTTTCTGCAAAGGCAAACTCGCGGGTGAAATAGCTCCCCTTCTCCGGCAGTTGCTCTATGCGACCAACGTAGAGCCAACTTTTCTTAAACACATGCTCGCGCTCCTTTTCGTAAAATTCCTCTGACACGCAATCCTCAAAGGACACTGGCCCCCGCCCCAACTCGGGGTAATCATCACTCCAATGCCCGCTAGCGGGTTTAGTGACCAATGGTTCTTGGCTCATGGCTTTTCCTTATTATTGGCAGTGGTTGCTGTAGCTTCGCTTATCTAAACCTTACACTTGACGAAGGCGGGGCAATAGCGCCACCATCTGAAAATGGTGTTGCAAATATGGAACGATATATCTCATGGATCACAAACTGCCCTTCGATATCGACGCACTCTTGATCTTCGCAAAGGTCGTTGAATGTCGCAGCCTTACACGCGCGGCGGCGCTTTTAGGTATGCCCAAATCCACAGTGAGCCGCAAAATCAGTAAACTAGAAGAGGATTTGGGGCTTAAGCTGCTACGCAAGAACACTCACCAAATCACCGTTACTGATCTAGGGGAGAAGATCGTAAAACACAGCCTCAATATCGCCAGCGAGGCCAATCACATCCAGGCCCTAGTTGAAGGCAGCAAACAGGAACCCCAAGGCGTTCTTAGGGCAGCCATTCCCCTATTTGTCGGTATCGATTTTGCCTCCCGAGTGGGTGCAACTTTTTTACAACGCTATCCTAAGGCGCAATTGGAAATGCGCCTTGTCGACAATGTGGTCCATCCCGTGAAAGATGGTTTCGACCTTGTTTTTGGTATTGGCCCACTGCAAGACTCGACCCTGATCGCCAGAAAGCTATTTACCTTAGACTGCTTTCTGTGCGCCTCACCCGAGTACATTAGTACCCTAAGCGCTCCCCTAGAGGCTCCGAAGGACATTGAGGCCCTACCGTTTATTGACTGTGGGTTCTACAGCGGCAGCCGTAAGCTAGTCTTTAACAAAGGTACCGAGCGGCACGCCTTTTCACCATTTGTCCGCGCCCAAGCTAATAATTTTCAAGTTAGTAAACAATATATCTTGCAGGGACTCGGTGTCGGCGCGATGCCTCGCGACATAATTTGTTCTGAAGAATTGCAGCGCGGTACAATCGTACCGGTATTGCCGGAGTGGGACCTTGAGAGCCTAGAGGTCTATATGATCTACCCCCACCAGCTATCGTTTTCAAATCTGATCAACGCTTTTTATGAAGTCGCCTTTGAGATCATTAGCGAAAACACCGAAATTAGCCGAAACCTATTACCAACAAGAAATTAAGCCGGTAAGCGCTTATGAATAAGGAACGTCCCCACATGGAAAACCAGTCAATTCAATACCAATTAAACGACAGCGGTGTTGCCACAATCACCCTTAATCGACCCGATATCCACAACGCCTTTGACGATACCATCATTGCCGCGTTAACCGCCGCATTTAAAATGGCCGGCGAAGACCCCGCCGTGCGAATTGTTGTGCTGGCGGCAAGCGGGAAAAGCTTTTGCGCGGGCGGCGATCTTAACTGGATGCGCCGTATGGCTGGCTATAATTACGAGGAGAATTTGCGTGACGCCAACGCCCTCGCCGACATGCTGCGCACCTTAAACTATTTACCTAAACCCACAATTGCCAGGGTGCAAGGCGCCGCATACGGCGGTGGTGTGGGCTTAGTTGCCTGCTGCGATATCGCGGTAGCGTCACCAGATGCGGCATTCTGTCTAAGTGAAGTTAAAGTGGGCTTGATACCCGCCACCATTGGTCCCTATGTGGTAAGGGCGATTGGCCAACGGGCTTCGCGTCGTTACTTCACCACAGCGGAACTCATTAGCGCGGAGACCGCCCGTGAATTAGGCCTCGTTTCCGAACTCGTCAATAATGAAGAATTGGACAACACGATCGCAGGTATTATAAAAGGCTTGCTCCGCAATGGCCCGCAGGCAGTGGCAGAAGCGAAACGTCTGGTACTGGACGTTGCCGACGGTGAAATCAATGCCGAGATGATTGCCGACACCAGCCAGCGTATTGCCCAAACTCGTGGTTCCGACGAGGGACGGGAGGGACTAACAGCGTTTTTGGAGAAACGTAAGCCGGGCTGGATTCAGTAGCTAATTGGGTCTAAATAGAAGGGAGCACCGCGGCTAGCAATAGCGCGGATGTACAACAAACTCACCGCAAGACGCTTGCGGTGAGTTTGTTGTTTTACTTAGCGCAACAGCAAAAGTGGCTGACGATTTTTTTGCAACATCTTGGCAGTAAAGCTGCCTAATAACATGCCCCGTAAGGGGTGATGACTATAGGCACCCATCACGGTCATATCGATGTCATTATCGACTTGATACTGACACAGCACGTCTTCACCACGCCCCTGCAAACAGACGGTGGTATGTACTATATCTGCTTTGCTCAGCAAGCCTGACGCCTCTAATAACAAACTTTCACCAAGTCGCTCTTCGCCAACATAAACCAGATGGCAGGGAATATCTTTAAACAAGGCACTGTTCAGCATCATATTAAGCGCCTTA
>NZ_JBFJWS010000341.1:0-3270 GCF_041623545.1 Zhongshania sp.
AGGCGCTTGGCCAACAAAGTGGTATTGGGTGTCGGGGCTGGGGCCGATATGAGGCTTGCCGGAAAATTGTGCTAATACTCGTTGTTCTGAATCGGCCGTTAGCTCGATATCCAGCATATAAATAAGCAGGATATTGTGCTTTTTTCTAGCGTCATAACTGCGTTTGAAAATATGTATAGCGAGAAGCTCATGCTCAGCCAGCGCCAGTTTGGCGAGCACAGCGCTGCGTAGCTCGACGTCGTCGTGGTGGAGGGGTAGTTTTATATCGCTGAGTCTGAGCATAGAAACGCTGTCAATCCGGTCGTCGGTAGGCGCGGGATTTTACCATGATTGTGAGGCGAAAGTGGCTGATCAATGGTTTAGCGCCATTTAACAGACAAGACCTGCACTATAGCCAGACGACCACGCCCACTGGAAATTAAAGCCGCCCAAATGACCTGTTACGTCTAGCACTTCGCCAATAAAGTAGAGACCGGGCTGGGATTTTACTTCCATGGTTTTGGAGCTAATGGCATCGGTGTCGACACCGCCGCGGGTAACTTCGGCGGTGCGGTAGCCCTCAGTTGCGGATGGTTTGAGGCGCCAGCCGTGCAGTTTGTCGGCAATTGCTGCGAGTTGTTTATCGCTGTAGCTCGCGAGTGGTAACTCGGCGCTGCCTGACCACCACAGCGTTTGCAGCTCATTCACTAGACCTTTTGACAGTTTTTGCGTGAGTAAACTGCGCAGCAAGCTCTTACCGTGTTGTTGTTTGGCATTGAGTAGCCATGTGTGGCCGTCGAAGCCGGGCAGTAGATCAAGAATGATTTCGTCACCCGGGTTCCAGTAATTCGATATTTGCAGCATTACTGGGCCGCTGATGCCGCGATGGGTAAAGAGTAGGTTTTCGGTGAATTGGCGCTGATTGCAAGTCACTTCTACTTCAAGGGCTAGGCCGGACAGTCGTTCGCAGAGGGGCTTCATGGCATCGCTGAACATAAACGGTACTAGACCTGCTTGGCGTTCGGTAAGTGCAATGCCAAACTGTTTGGCGATGTCGTAGCCGAGTCCGCTGCCACCAAGGCTGGGGATAGATAGAGCGCCCGTGGCGACAACGAGGGAGTGGCAGGCCAGTTTCACGGGCGCCTGCCCCTGGTGCAGTGCTATTTGATAGCGGCTGCGGCCGTCTTCCTGTTCGTGTTTGTCAGAGTGAACTCGCTCTGGCAGCTGCGCGATTTTATCAATAGTGCAGTGGCTGCGAATTTCTGCGCCGGCCTGCGCGCATTCGTCCAGGAGCATATTGAGGATGTCCTTGGCCGAATCCAGGCAGAAAAGCTGGCTGTGTTTGCGCTCTTCATATGCAATGCCATAGCGTTCGACCATGGCGATAAAGTCCCACTGGGTGTAACGAGTGAGTGCGGCTTTGCAGAAGTGGGGGTTCGCAGATATGAAATTGTCGGCTTCCACAAAGTGGTTGGTGAAATTGCAGCGGCCGCCGCCGGACATGAGTATCTTTTTGCCGACTTTATTGGCTTTTTCTAGCACGAGCACGCTTCGACCCCGTTGGGCGGCGGTGAGGGCGCACATTAAACCAGACGCGCCTGCACCAAGAATGATCACATCGTAGTGGTTTTGGCCGAGTCGCACGATTTTGCTACCAAATTTCGTAATGAGTTTGAGGCGCGCAGTATACCGGCAATTGCGGTCTGCGGCATATGATGACGTTAGGAGGTGCTGAGTGGCTGGTATTTGTGGCTACCAGCGCTATACTGCGCCGGTCATTGCGCTGGTAAATTAATATTTTATCGATTTAGCAAGAATTGCGCTAAGCTGGTGCAGTTATTGCTAGCACAACGGCAGTCATTTCAGTTTCGGGCTTACAGCCAACTTAAGTGATACCCATTACCTAATATTCTATAAGGCGAGGTCACCTTAATGAGTCGCAATCAAGCGCGCGTTCAAGCTATTTCCCAGATTACTAATCGTACGCCTAAAGCCGTATCGATGCCTGAGCCACTCAGTAAAATCTGGGCAAGCGATGTTTTTAATCTTGCAAAGATGGAGCAGTGCCTTTCCAAGAATGCTTTTAAGGCAATGAAAAAGGCTGTGCAAACAGGCTCCCCGCTTGATGCTGCAACCGCTGATGTTGTTGCTGCGGCTATGAAGGACTGGGCTTTAGGTAAGGGCGTTAAGTTCTTCTCCCATATTTTTTACCCCATGACCAATGCCACTGCAGAGAAGCACGATGGCTTTATTATTGCGAACTCTGACGGTCATGCGATAACCGAATTTACCGGTAGCCTGTTAATTAAAGGCGAGCCAGACGGTTCTTCTTTCCCTAACGGCAGCCTGCGGATGACCAATGCGGCCCGCGGTTACACGGCTTGGGATCCAACTAGCCCAGCCTATATTATGCACACCGATAATGGCTCTACCTTGATGATTCCAAGCGTATTTATGAGCTGGACGGGTGAAGCGCTGGATAAGAAAATCCCACTGCTGCGTTCAAATACAGCAATGGATAAAGCTGGTCAGCGCGTGTTGTCGTTGATGGGCGAGAAAGAAATTGCGACCTTGAACTCTAGTTGTGGCGCTGAGCAGGAATACTTCCTGATTGACGCTAATTTTGCTGCTAGCCGCCCGGATCTTAGCTTAGCCGGTCGCACCTTGTTTGGTGCTGCGCCCGCTAAAGGACAGCAGTTTGATGATCATTACTTTGCCGCTATTCCTGAGCGGGTTCAGGTCTTTATGCAAGACTTGGAAGACAAACTATATAAATTAGGTATTCCAGCTAAGACCCACCACAACGAAGTGGCACCGGGGCAGTTTGAAATCGCGCCCTATTATGAGGCAGCGAACATTGCTTCTGACCACCAGCAAATGCTGATGACCTTGTTAAAATTGACCGCCAAGCGTCATGGTTTTGTTTGTTTGCTACACGAAAAGCCATTTGCCGGCGTAAATGGTTCTGGAAAGCACGTAAACTGGTCTGTTGGTAACGCGACACAGGGCAATTTACTTGACCCAGGCAGCACGCCCCACGACAACGTTAACTTCCTGCTCTTTTGTGGTGCAGTAATTCGCGGCGCGCACCTTTATGGACCGCTTTTGCGTGCCGTTATCGCCTCTGCGTCAAACGATCACCGTTTGGGGGCGAACGAAGCGCCACCAGCAATTCTGTCGGTTTACTTGGGCGACCAGCTTGAGCGCGTTTTTAATGATATTAAAGAAGGCAAGTTATTGAAGTCTGAGGTCGGCGGCTTTATGGATCTGGGCTTGAGCCAGATTCTGAAG
>NZ_JBFJWS010000342.1:0-3234 GCF_041623545.1 Zhongshania sp.
AAAAGCAGATCATTTGCGGGTGGAGGCAATTCACAATGAAGATGGTTACCGAGAAGTTAGGCGGTTGTTGTCAAAGCAGTATAACCGCGATGTGTTGGTGCCGGATATTCAGATCGTGCGCTATGAACACATGGGTGATCGATCCTTGGTTTTGCGATACAACTGCCTGCGGGAACGCCCGCTGACTGACGACGCCAAGGAGGTACTGAAGCATTTAAGCCGCTTATGGGGGTTTGCGGTAACCATGGAGGTGTATGAAGAGGGCAAAGGGGTCGTTGATAAAATTGACGTCTCGCCAGCCAAGTAGCCGCTAATTAAACCCGCAGCGACTACTTGGGTTGGTGATCAGTTACCCTCAAATTTTGCAGTGGTCTTGTTCACAAAGGCGTCGACAGCGCGGTGGTGGTCATTCGTGTGATGACACTGGGCTTGCACATCCGCACAAACATCGAGAAAGTCATTTAATTCCTGGCGCTGCGCCAACTTCATTAATCGTTTTGTCTGCCGTAAGGCTAGTGGGGGTTTTGTGGCGTAATCTTGGGCGTAACGCTCGGCAGTGGTCATTAAGTCGTCTGCTGCGACGCATTCGAGCAGTATGCCTAATTGTAGGGCTTCCTTGCTGTCGATGATTCGGCCGCTGAAGCTCAATTCAGCGGCGCGCTGATAACCCACCAGGCGTTGTAAAAACCACGCGCCGCCGTCGCCAGGAATAATACCTAGGTTAATGAATGTCTCACCAAAGCGGGTGTATTCACAGCCAATACGTAAATCCGCCATGCTGCATAAATCAAAGCCCGCGCCAACGGCAGCGCCGTTCACGGCGGCAATAGTCACGATTTCCGCATTGTGCATGGCGCGCGAAATTCGCTGAATTCCATTGCGGTAACTGTCGCTGATTTCCGCTGGGCTACCGCCAAACATGCCTTGTTTATCACGCATTTCTTTGACGTTACCACCGGAACTGAAGGCCTTGCCCGCGCCGGTAATAATTAGAGTGGAAATGGCCTTATTGCCATTGGCCCAAGAAATGGTATTGCACAAGTCGTCGATAAGCGCGGTGCCCGTCAAGGCGTTGCGCAGATCGTCGCGCTCAAAGCGAAGAATAGCGTAGCCAGCTTTTACAGTTAGTGATGCATCGACTAGCAAGGGTTCAGGATTCATATAAGCTTCCAAATGGTACATGTCAGGGTGATGTATTTGGGCGTTTAGCCGGTTCGTAGAGTATATCAAAGCTGTGTGATATCAGTGACCGAGGCGCGGCATGTAAACCGGAAAAGTTGGCCTCGTTTTTGCTGAATATTCCTTGGCTGAGCTGGATATCCATTGATGGTGGCCTAGGTGTCTATTTTGGTACTTGGCTTGGTTCTGACATTAATGGACGAAAATGCTGGGCTAGCCACCAGTGCTCTGTGAATTATAAAGAATAAAAGGTGACCTAATGACTAAAGTATTTTGCGATCAGCTCGCGGCTTTGCCGTTATCCGAGGTATATATTAATTTTTCGGCTGGAGGGCGCTATACCGCAGCAATTGCTCTAGAGGGGCGAGTGCTGGATGTCTATGAAAACGACGGTGTGGCCCTGCAGCGCTTGTCCCTGCAAGGGATTACGGGATTCTTAACGCGCTGTGGCTGCCCGCAGCAATCCTTTGTAATTGATCTTGGTGTCGACTTGGCGGCGCAGCCTAGCGTGGCACTACCAGTATCTTTGTCGGAATCAAGGCTAATGTGAAAAGCCACGGATTGCCGCCGTATTCTGAGGGCTAGCCTAGCGTCGTTTGGGCTGAACGGGGGCTGTGTAAACTCCGTGGGAACGGCGTTTGCCGATAGTAATTTGCTGGTAACAACCAAAAAAAGGCGCGTTATTTTATTCTGAGCTGACCGTGAGAGTGCCTATATGGCTACCCTTAGGCTGCAATTCAAATTTAAAACGGCCAGATTTCGACGCGCTGAGATCGAGGGTTTGCGGCGTGTCTGGTGATAAAGTTAGGGTTTCTTTATAGCCTTGTAGATGCAATTGCTCAGCTCGATTACTTTGTACAATAATTCTAAGTTGTTGATCTTTTTCGAGTTTAATAGTTTTTTCGCCCTCGACAAGTCGCCCGTCGATGAGCTGCCAGTTGACGGTATAGACTTGCTGATCTCGAAAGTCGGAACGTAAAAAAACTATCGCATATATCGCGACAGCGAAAGCTGCGAGTGAATAGATCATCTTATTATTCATTGCGATTCGCTCCCTTTGAACCCTCTGCTGCTAAGTTACCCACACTAATAGAAATCACTGTCATTGAGAATACTTCGCGCTATAAATCTATATGCTATGATAACTTACTGATTTTCCTTTGTTTTGCGGTCAAGCCAAGTTTATTAAGGCAAGCGCTATTGCAGCGGATAAGCGTGTTTATTGGGTGTGTTATCGGGCGCAGCAGCATCGTGTGGCTATAATCTGTTTGTTTTTCTTTAAAAGCAATGGCGAGGCTATTGAGTGTTTAAAGTCCTGAAATTAATTATTACAACATTCAAGATGAGATTTTTGTCCTTGGTACTGTTGCTCATTGTTATTTTAACAGTGCTGATGATTCCTGTATCTGATCATAAGGTCCGAATAAAAGAAGAGCGTCAATTAGAAAGTCATTTACGAGATGCAGTAGTAGAACGTAGTAAAGCATTTTTGGCGAGCATAGAGCGTTTAAAAAGAGATACCGTATTTCTTGCGGGGACGCCACCAATCCAAGGCATCATCCGTGCGCTAAATAACGGTGGCGTTGATCCTAAGGTAAATAACTCAACTGAAGAGTGGGAAAATCGTTTGCAGGAAATTTTTTCTGCATATTTAGAAATTCAACCGGGAGTCCAGCAAGTTCGCTATATTGGTATTGCTGATGACGGTCGGGAACTGGTGCGTGTCGACCGAAAAAATAATAAAATTTCCGTAATAGATCATGCGCAATTACAGAGAAAAGCCGACCGAGATTACTTTGTGGAAACACTTAATCGGGGCCATGGTGAAGTTTATGTGTCGAAAATTGACCTTAATCGCGAGTTTGGCAAGATTGAAGTTCCCCATATACCTACGCTAAGACTCGCGACCGCGATTTTTGATAAGGCCGGTAACGAGTTTGGCGTGCTCGTAATTAATGTCGATTTATCGGGAATATTTTCAAATATTGAAGAGGATATTCTGCCAAACGAAATACTCTACCTTCTAAATTCAGAGGGCGACTTTCTTGTGCACCC
>NZ_JBFJWS010000343.1:0-3227 GCF_041623545.1 Zhongshania sp.
AACTCGCAGCGGCGAAGCGTTTGCGCCGCTTGCCCAGCGCAGCGTACCCATTTCACCTAAACCGTCGATGTGATCGGAGTGAAAGTGAGTGAGGAAAACCGCTTCAAGCTGGTTAATCGGGTAGCCCATGCGCGCAATATTTCTAACGCCATCGGTGCCCGCATCAACAACAAACATGCGCTCGCCAGCAATAACCAATACGCAGGGGCCAGACGCTTTTGGTGCTGGCATGGGCCCGCCCGCACCGCAAAGGGCTAGGTGCAATCCGTCGTCGAGTTCCGCTAGAGTATTGGCTGACATTCGTGCCACCATGCCTTTTTCGAGAATCAGTTTGCTCAGGCCGGATGGCATGCAGCCAGTAAGTGCGAAAAAGAACAGCAGGCTTATTAATTTATTGTATCTTTTCATATCCTATTCCGGCATCAGTTGTTGCTTATTAATATTAGAATGCTTGTAATGGCATTGTGAGTGCCAATACTTAAGGGTAACATGTCATTTGTAAAGAAAAGAGTCAATGGCCGATGTATTTGAAATGATATAAACGGCTTTTTGAATTAATAATAATGATTGTTACGCAATAAATTGGCGATTGAAGAAAGGCTTCGACTATGTCTGAAAAATTTAAAGATAAGGGGGGGGCATCAAGCTCTGACCCGAGTCGACTTTATCGCTGGCTTACCTCTAAACTGTTTATGTCGCGGCTCGCGAGTTTGCGCTACCAAACTAAGCTGCGCGCTAAATTTGAGCGCCATCGTCTCAACGCTGGCACTCCGCATATTGTGGAATATTTTCATCAAGTTGATGATGGCTACAGCCACCTCAGCGCACAGTTATTGTCGGCAATCAGTAAGCGCTACGACGTGACGGTGGTCTGCCATTTAGTTTCAGCGACACAAGACGCAAATGCCCCTGAGCCACAATTGCTGAGTGACCTTGCTCGGCAAGATGCGATTCACATTGCGCCACACTACGGTTTGCATTTTCCCGATTGCAAGACCGTGCCGGCTAAGGCCCTAGTCGATCAAGCGCAGTCGATACTGGCTAAGCAAACTGCGCAGGGATTTATTGATTGCCTCGTTGAGGTGAGCACAGCGCTATGGAATCACGATCAGACGAGGCTGGCCGCGCTTGCTGAGCGTTTGGGTGCTGCTACCCTTAGTCACACCATAGTGCGTATTCAGCAGGGTAATGCGCAACGCGTCAAGCTCGGTCATTATTCGGGCGCGATGTTCTATTACGGTAAGGAATGGTATTGGGGAGTTGATCGTCTTTATCATTTAGAAAATCGATTGGCAGAACAGGGCTTAGACCACCGTTCCGATGCGCCAGCACTTGCGCCTAGGCCCGAGATCGAATCTGGGCCGCTTGTCGACAATGGCTCGCTTACATTAGAAATATATCCCTCACTACGCAGCCCCTACACGGCGATCGTTTTTGATCGGGCACTTAAGCTTGCGCGGGATACCGGCGTAAGGTTAATTGTGCGTCCTGTATTACCTATGGTTATGCGTGGTGTCCCGGCGACCCGTGAAAAGGGTATTTATATTTTTACCGATTGCGCGCGCGAGGCGCGTGCCGCGGGCGTCGCCTTTGGGCCAATTTATGATCCGATTGGTGAGCCGGTGCGCCGTTGTTATTCACTTTATCCCTGGGCGTGCGAGCAGGGCAGAGGTGATGAATTGCTATCTAGTTTTCTTCACTGCGCCTTTGCACAAGGCATTAATACGAGCAAAGATAGCGGTCTTAGACAGGTTGTTGAGCGAGCCGGACTGAATTGGAATAAGGCGCGGGAGCACCTTGGTGATTCAGCTTGGGAAGCCATACTTGAAAACAATCGCCTTACTATGTACGCGGCGGGATTATGGGGGGTGCCGAGTTTTCGTTTACTGGATAAAAACGGTGAGCCGGTTTTGGCGTTATGGGGGCAGGATCGCCTTTGGTTATTTGCCCGCGAAATACAGCGTTTGCTTAAGGCTGGCTGAGATTCGCAGCGCTTGTCACGGCGCCGCGAATCCCTTACTTGTTTAAAGCGTTAGGCCACCGTCGACAACTATGCATTCGCCCGTGGTATAGCTGCTGGCGTTGGATGCCAAATACAGCACGGTGCCGGCCATTTCCTGTGGTTCGGCGTGACGCTGCATCGGGATCTTTTCAATCGCAGATTGATATATCTCGTCGTGGGTAAAAAGTGCGCCAGCGAACTTGGTTTTTGTCAGCCCGGGTAATATCGCGTTACAGCGAATATTGTGTTTTGCGCATTCTTTGGCAAACGTTTTAGTCATATTGACCACGGCGGCCTTGGTAATAGAGTAGATACCTTGCATTGGCCCTGGTTGTAACGCGTTGACTGAGGCAGTGTTGATAATAACGCCGCCTCCGTTGTCGCGCATAATTTTTCCGCCTTCCACGCTCATAAAGAAATAGCCGCGTACATTTACATCGACGGTTTTATTGTAAGCCGCTAAATCGGTATCGAGTACGTCGCCGAAGTAGGGGTTGGCGGCAGCGTTATTCACTAGGATATCGAGCTTGCCGTGTTGCTTACGAATTGTTTGAAAAATATCGGCAATTTGTTCCATATCACCAACGTGGCAGGCCAAGGCTTCCGCGCTGTGACCGGCGGCAATAATACTATTGGCGACGGTGTGGCAGTCATCAATTTTGCGACTTGAGACAATAACATGGGCACCTTGTTCGGCTAAAAGTCGGGCAATGGCTTCGCCGATACCACGGCTTGCGCCGGTAACCAGCGCCACTTTTCCAGTTAAATCAAACAGATTAGTGCTCATATTATATGATCCTTGTTTTGCGATGAGGGCTTACACCTTACTACCAAATATTGCTAGTCGAGGTGTTTAAGCGCTTTGGGTCAGGTTTAGTAGCAGGCCGTTAATAATCTCTATGCAAGTTTTGACGCTTAGGCCCTGATGTTCTCTAAGCCGATGCCACATCTCAAAAGAGGCAATAGCATCTATGGCTTCCCTCTGTTCCGAGGCAATGGCCTTGAGTTCGGGTAACCAGTTATCGAGGTCTTTGCGTAAACCTTTCTGTACGCGGGCGTAGTTTTTTTGCAGTACTTCAAGACGCCAGCGCTGTGCAGTCGTCGCTAAGATAATATTGTAGTTTTGCTCGTAGACTTCGGCGTGACGCTCCACTGCATGCAGAATGCGCTCCTCAAGCGTGCCGCTGCGGTCGGCGTCGAGCATGGCCGCTTCGTATTGCCCGCG
>NZ_JBFJWS010000344.1:0-3208 GCF_041623545.1 Zhongshania sp.
CATAAGCGCACAACCCATCATGCATAAACTGATGCACAGTGCGAACCACGCGTTGTCTGGTAGCGGGTAATGCACATCGGCAGTGCCTGAAATAATTAGCCAGCCGAAGACCCAGTAGGGGCCCAAAACCATGAGAAAAGCATTAACACCCCCTAGCACCGTGGCACGTTGCTGCCAGCCCGGATCAGGAAAGGCTAAGTCTTTCAACAACCAAACAAAACCATAAGTTCCGTGCATGGCAAGAAATATCCACGCCGCGCTACTGCCGGCAGCTGGCGTTTTACCAAGGTAAAACCACATAAGCAAACCAAGAAATACAAAAGTGCCAAATTTTTGAAAATTAATAATCCATGATAACTTCCAAGGGCGTGGCCCGCCGCCTATATCCTGAACAAGCCAATAATTTAAATTACGCAGCTTACTGGCCCAGGAAGGAGCGGGCATTTTTTGAGAGCCAGCTGTAGGATTTGATGATTTCATAAACGGCCTCTATTCCTCATTACTAGACCCTCTGGGATCCGCACGCCTATAGAGTCTTTGACCAGATATATCATAAATATTATTCCTGAAATTTATTCTGATTTACGTCACTTGTCTTACGCGATTATCTTGCGCGATTTCAATTCAGGTAGTATTAACTTCTCTTGATCACCCGCATAGAACACTGCACGCCAACTTAATTGCCACTTCACGCCAATGCTCTGACCGGTTATGCACACGATCTCGCCGGTGACGGTAAAATTTAGTAACAAAAAATAAAGCGCACTTTTGCATGTTGTTAATCTTAAATTAATATCCTCCCGCAACATCATTACCTTCGACGCGGACAAGATCATTTATGGCTAATTAGAATGACACTGGGGCGGGGATACTCAATTTCGTCGATATACTCTACACTCAAACCAAGAGACCACGATAAAATTAACGGTACGTCCTTAATGGGACTCGAGATTGGTTATTCCAGTACATCGAAAATTCCAAGTAAACTCTGGGAAGTCCAAAACACAGTGGAAATTTAAATTAGCCTGGAGAAGCCATGTTCCAAGAGCTTAGAGTTATCGCATCAGTGTACCGTGGATTAATATCCATTCTTCGAGAGGAGGGGCTCTCGTCCGCCCTTCTTTCCGATAAAATTGGTATTAATGTCGAGACCCTAACGGCTCCGCTAGTGGAATTAAGCCTTGAGCAGGTCACTACTTTATGGGAATTAGGCTACGGCGTTAGAGGCCCCATAATCGGTATAGACGCAGCCAAGCGAATTCGTCTTGTCGACTTCCAAGATATCGGAGTCTTTTTAACAGCCACCGAAAATGTCGGAGAGCTGCTAAAACAGCTTGACAACTACTCACCACTTTTCAGCAATGTAATGGAAATTAATGTAGTTGAGACCCTCACAGGAATTGAGCTAACACTAAGCTACAACGCGACGGTTCCCCTCGTTTGTGAACGTCTAGACTTTCTGGCCTTGTCTACCGTTGTACTGGTATCACAGTACCTAGACAGCCCGCTATGCTTATCAGCGGCTGAGTCCATTAGACAACAGCCCATCGAGACGGGACACTGGGATAACGCTTTCGGCGTTAAAGTAAAATGGGGCGCTAAGGTAACTCGGCTTACCGTAGCAAGAAGTGAGACCTGCAAACCGGTACTAACCCGTAACGAACAGCTCAAAAAAGAGCTTCAACTATTGCTTAATCAGCGACTGCGTAAAGGTTTAAAGGCCCACCCCGCGGATGAGATACGAACCACGATGATGAAGCAAATGGTAACCCAAGTACCAACTATAAATTCTGTCGCTGACGCCATGCATATTAGTCCTCGCACTTTACAGCGCCGCTTGTCGGCTGGTGATGCCTCATTTAGCGATTTGCTTTTAGAGCTTCGCAAAGATATGGCAAAAAACTATATTACCCTGGGACTATCTACTAGCGATATCGCCGAGCGATTGGGCTATACCGACGTACCTAGTTTCAATCGAGCATTCAAGCGCTGGGAAGGTATGACACCAAGCCAATACAGCAAACGCTTAGATAAATAAGTCACCCTATAGTGCTGCGCATAAATTTCAGCAGTTTAGTGTTCGACAGAAGCGAAACGTATACAAACAAACGATAGGAATAGTAGCAGCGCCCCCACACATCGTCGATGATGGGGCTCGCTGCGGTATACATAAAGCAATTATCTTACCGACCTCAAGAAAACTAAGCTTGCTCGCTACCGTCTACCTCACAGGCATCGCCTATATTATTGCCATTCTGATCGGCTTGGTCTTGGTTCACATCAAATGGGCAGTTATCGTCTGCATCGGACAGTCCATCATTATCAAGATCGAGAATTGCTTCAGCCAGTACAATGTTAAACTTTCCGTTTGTTAAGGTTTGAGCTTGCCCACCAACCCCTAATAGCGTTGCGCTGAAATAGCCGTTAACGCTGCGGTCATTAGCCTCTGTGACGGTTAATTTGCAACTTTCACTGCGCAAAGGCGATTCGTTACCGCGTTGTAGCGTAACCTTTAGACTTCCAGTGCTGCAGCGGTAAGTTCCCACTTTTGGAGTGAGAGAACTAATTTCCCAGTAACTATCATCGCTCACTTTACTCACGACGTTTAAATTACGCGCTTCTGCACCGGCAGCGGTATAGCGTATGTCACCACTATAGCCATGATAAACATTGTTAACATAGCCGCTAATCCTAGCCTGCTCCTGATTTGAACTGTTTGAATTTTCCTGGATACCTGAAGATTCGCCACCGCCACTGCCACCGCCGCCACCACATGCGGCGAGAGTTGACAGCAGTGTCGCGACATAAAAATACTTGTTTAAATAATTCATTTAAAACTCCTTGTCAGTCCAATTAAGCCGTTAAGCTTGCGCTTCTGACGAAAAGCCGGGTGAGTCGATATTCACCGGCCAGGCCGCTGTATATACTTTTGTAATCGACCTGACCATACTCTTCAGTAAATCGCTGGGCGAATATCTGTACATGCTTTTTATGTAGTTTCTTAGAAGTCTTTGTCTGTCTTAGCAATACTTCTTCGATATACGCTATTTGGGCATTTAAGTCTGCGCACCTCGCACCATTTATTTTCAGCACTCCGGGAGCCATCATCAGGCCCGCGAGGCCGGTGGAGCCTTTGATAAAGCTTCGACGGCTAATAGATTTTTTATTCATTTTTTATTATCTCCTAATTCCAAGGACTGCAGGTCAG
>NZ_JBFJWS010000345.1:0-3198 GCF_041623545.1 Zhongshania sp.
CATGCTAGCATGGTGACAGCGTTATGCCAATCATCGACATCCGCAATATCAATAAAAGCCATTTGTAAGGCGATAACAATAAAAGAAGGCGAAGTATATGGAAGAGGTGAGTACCTTATTAGCGACGGCGCGCAGTGCAACGGGCTTGTCAGATTTTGGTTCTGACTCGTTTATGGAAGGGCTGGAAATTCTGGTCAAGGCGCTACGTGACGAGGCTAATCTCAATGCCATGGGCGACGGCTTTTTACAGGGGCGGATTGTCGGCCACTTAAAGCAGCGCCTGCAGATTGAAGATTGGTATCGGCGTCATCCAGAGATTGACGATGAAGTCATTGCCGCGCCATTGATTGGTATTAGCTTGCCGCGCACGGGTTCCACGGCCCTGTCATTTTTACTGGGGCAAGATGAAAATGCGCGCTACCTCCGCAGCAGTGAAGCGTCTGAGCCCTGTCCGCCGCCGTGCACATTGGCGCCAACGGGAAAAAAGATTCATCCCGATATTGCCTCTAATATGGCAGCAGGACAAAAATCCCACGTGCCATTGGGCGATGACGGCCCCGCCGAGTGCCAAGATCTAATGGCCTTGGATTTTAAGTCGCAAATATTTTTGGCCTTTGCGCAGGTTCCTTCGTACGCGGACTGGTTGCTCAATGCCGATTTGACCTCGACCTACCAATATCAGCGACGTGCTCTGAAGCTATTGCAATGGCGGCGGCCAAGTAAGTCGTGGCGGTTAAAGTGCCCAACCCATTTGATTTATTTGAATGATTTGAACAAAGCGTTTCCCGACGCAAAATTTGTAATGACGCACCGTGACCCAACGGATGTCATGCTGTCGGTGATTGACGTGTATGTTGATATCGTTAGCCGTTTTACTGACCACACCGACGTCGCCTATCTTGCTGAGCTGAATATTCGCCAGTGGTCGGAGGGCATGCGCCGCGCTTTGGCTTTTCGGGATGCCGGCAACGAATCTCGTTTTTACGACATTCATTTTCGCGCCATGCACAACGATCCGGTTGCAGAAGTAAGGGGGCTGTATCAGTGGTTGGGTGAGCCGCTAAGCGAACAATTTGAAATTGGAATGAAGCAGTGGTGGCAGGAAAATTCTGAAAATCGCGAACCGAGCAGTGTTAAGAAACCTGAAGACTACGGCGTGAATCTTGAACAGTTGCGGCCATTATTCGCAGAATATGTCGACCGATTACCGGCGTGGACGAATAAAGGCTAAATTCATTCAAAAAGAGTGCACAAAATGAACTTAACAATTGAGCAAATTGCGAATGGTCTAACGACCGAACATGAAATGTTTTTCCCAGAGCAGCCAGAAAATCCAGAAATGCGAGAAAGTACCTCCATCTGGTTGTTTGAGGAAAATGGTGAATTTGGTTTTCCCCGGATTGGCATAGAGGGCGAGGCCCACTCTTGGGATAATCGCTATTACAGTGCGAATTTCGGTTTGGGTGAGGGCAGGGTGTTGCGCGATGGTAATCGCGGTGGCGTGCCATCGCCCTTTGATGCACAAGGGCGAGCAGCCGTATTTGGTGCTGGACCTCTTCGGTTTCAGTGTTTAGAACCCTTTAAAAGATGGCGGGTGTCCTATGATGGAACAGCCGCAGACGGTACAGCAGATCAACAAATCGCGGGCACGGTGGATGAATCGAAGCGCACCGCGCTGAAGTTTGACGCAGAACTCACGATGGTGACGCCCTGTTGGGTCCAAGATAATTCGGCGGAAAAAGTGGCGAAAATGTCCAAAGCCGCTGCTGAAGAAGCAACCAGCATGGGGATAGGCTGGCGCTTAGAACATATGTTTCGCGGCGAAGGTACATTGACGGTCGACGGTAAAACCCGGGATTTTAAGGCTGTCGGTTCCCGCATCAAACGGCAAAGTATACGGCCACTTAACTTCTTCCGCGGGCATTGCTGGCAGTCTGCCGTGTTCCCTGATGGCAGCGCCTTTGGCTATATCGCTTACCCCTCAACGAGTGACGGCACGCCACCTTATAACGACGGCTATATATTTAAAGACGGCAAGATGTACCCAGCCAAGGCCATCAACAAACCTTGGTTAACAAAAATTGTCGCTGACGGCGACGACGTCTCCGTTGAACTGGAGTCTGAGCTGGGGATTACCCGTATTTCCGGTACGACGGCGTTCTCCTCATTTCACATAATGGATACGGAAAACAGCCGCTTTAACTTGAACCAGAGCGGCGCTTGTTACTCCTGGGATGGGCAAACAGCCTACGGCATGATCGAACGCTCGGCGACTGATGAACAAATGGCGAGTTGGTCTAAGTAGATTTAATTTGGCTTTCCTGAGGTCGCTGTCGCGACCTTGCATTTTTTCAAACTGTCATAAAATCATCGCTAAAATGTCATTCACTCCCTATAGCATTCCCTCTGTCGCTAGGGCGGCGGCCTAGGCTTATATGCTTCAGAATAAAGGGGTTGAGACATGGATCGCTATATCAAACAACACGGTACACACTCTAATCAATATCAGCAAAGTCTGAGAGTTGAGATCTCACGGCAGGTAGATGAGTTTTTAAACAGTGGTGGCAAAATCGAACAACTAAACGGGCCGCAGTTTCAGCCTCATCGCGCGGTGCGTATTAGCAACGCCTTGATTACCGAAGCCATCTAATAAAGAATAATAAAAAAGCGCTGCTATGCCCCACAAAGACGTGGGGCTAGCCAGCGCTACCTATTCAAGACCTCATTAAATTAGCTTAGAAAATAATCAGGCAGGCTCGAATTGCCATGACTAGCAGGGCTATTGAAGTGAGTAAAAATAGAGCAAAGCGCACCATTACAATATTGCTCGTAGCGTGAACAAGACTGTGAGCAATACGGCCACCAACATAAAACCAAGCCAGCATTAAATTGAAACCTTCCCCCGCACCAAGCATTGCTAATACTAGGGCTGTCGCGTAGAAAATCGTGGGTTGTTCCATTAAGTGATTGTAGTTATCGGCTTTCCACTGAATGTGGGGAGGCATCTGCTTGCCTAACTCGCTGGTGCGTTGGCCGGCATCGCGACCGAGCTTTAATTTTGGTATGGCGGGCAGGCGGGTCGCAGCCATCCAAAACATCATCACAAAGCTCCACAGTACCAAGACCATAATGGGCGCGAGAATTGCTGAGGGTTCAAACATGGTGATTTCCTTCTTATTTAAATATGAGTGTAGGTAG
>NZ_JBFJWS010000346.1:0-3194 GCF_041623545.1 Zhongshania sp.
ATTAATCCACCGATTGCTGGGCCAACGCTGCGGGCGAGGTTATAGCTGATATTGTTTAGGGCAACGGCCTGGGGTATTAAGTCCTTTGGCACTAGCTCAGCAATAGATGCCCCTCGGGCTGGGGCCGATAAGGCGCCGCCGGTACCAACCAAAAAACACAAGCCCAACAATATCCACGGCGTGATGAGGCCGAGCATCGATACCAGCATCATAAGGGACGCGGCGACGAGAGATAGGAAAAAGAACAGCAATTGCACCTTGCGGCGATCATAGATATCGGCAATTGCACCAGCGGGCAAGGCAAACAAGGCCATTGGCAAGAAGCTTGCTGTTTGGACCAAGGCAACGTGATCGGCGGTAGAAATACTGGTCATTATCCACGCCGCCGCCACAGTTTGAATCAGGCTGCCAGCATTGGATATGGTGTTGCTAAACCACATATTGCGAAACAAGCTGTGCTTCAGCGGCGCAAAAATACCACCGCTTTCAGCCTTATCATTGTCCGCCGCAGTTACCATTAATATTCCGTATTTAAAAGCCAGTGCTTATATAAGGGCGGCGAAACATGACGCTCGCCCATGGCTTACTCTACTGTTACCGATTTGGCCAAGTTCCGCGGCTGGTCGACGTCAGTTCCCTTTAAAATAGCGACGTGGTACGAAAGTAACTGCAGCGGTATGGTGTAAAGAATTGGCGCGATAACGTCGCTTACGTGGGGCAACTCGATAATATCCATGCCTTTGGCGGCGGTGAAGCCTGCCGCTTTGTCGCAGAACACAAAGAGCTGACCACCCCGCGCCTGAACTTCTTCTATATTGGATTTTAGTTTTTCTAATAGCACGTCGTTTGGCGCGACAGCGATAACCGGCATATCGGCATCCACTAATGCCAAGGGGCCATGCTTCAATTCACCCGCTGGGTAGCTTTCTGCGTGAATATAGGAAATTTCTTTTAGCTTTAATGCACCTTCCATCGCCACTGGCCACTGGGCACCACGGCCTAAGAACAATGCGTGATGTTTATCGGCAAACGCATTGGACATCTTCTGAATACTTAGATTCAAAGCGAGGGTTTCGGTGAGTAAATCCGGTAACTGATGTAGCGCGGCAACGATTTCATTTTCTTCACTCTCGGTCATATCGTGATGACGGCCAAGGGCGACTGTTAGGAACAGCAATGCGACTAATTGGGTGGTAAATGCCTTAGTAGAGGCAACACCTATTTCTGGTCCGGCTTCGGTCATTAGATATAAATCTGACTCCCTTACAAGGGAGCTCTGGGCGACATTACACACCGTAAGTGATGCCGAGTAGCCAAGGGTTTTCGCAAGTCGCAGTGCCGCTAAGGTGTCTGCGGTTTCACCCGATTGAGAGATAGTAACCAGTAAGGTGTTTTCTTGAACTTTAAATTTCCGATAGCGAAATTCACTGGCAACTTCGACACGACAGGGCACACCTGCTAAGCCCTCGATCCAATATTTCGCTACCATGCCGGCATGATAACTTGTACCGCAGGCCACAATTTGAATTGATGAAACCGTTTTCAGTATTTCTTCTGCGCGGGCGCCCATGGCTTCCGCAAGAATTTTCTTAGCGCCCAATCTGCCCAGTAGCGAGCGACGAATAACTGTAGGCTGCTCATAGATTTCTTTGAGCATGTAGTGCCGATAAATGCCTTTGTCGGTCGTTTCCGCCGCGGTATCGATTTGGGTAATATCTCGAGATACAGGATTAAATTCAGCATCGCGAATAATATATTGGTCAGTATAAATTTCGGCGATGTCGCCTTCTTCTAAATACACGAAACGGTCAGTGACTTGGCGCAAAGCCAGCTGATCTGATGCGATAAAATTCTCGCCAATGCCTAAGCCGATGACTAATGGGCTGCCTTTGCGCGCGCATATTACTCGCTGGGGTTCATTTGCGTGAATCACCGCTAAGCCGTAGGCACCCTCTAACTCAGGTATTGTCGCGCGCAGCGCCTCGAGAAGATCGCCACTTTTCTGATAATTGTAATGCATTAGGTGCACTATGGTTTCAGTGTCGGTTTGCGAAACAAAAGCGTAACCGAGTTTTACTAGGCGCTCGCGAAGCTCAGCGTGATTTTCAATAATGCCGTTATGGACTAAGGCAATGTCACCAGAGTTGTGAGGATGGGCATTTATCTCAGATGGCTTGCCATGGGTAGCCCAGCGCGTGTGCGCGATACCAATTCGACCAGCCAAGGGCCTGCTATCAAGTTCGTCAGCGAGTTTTTGAACTTTGCCGACTTCTTTGCGAGTATCGAGTCCACCATTGTCGGTTACAACTGCCATACCTGCCGAGTCGTAACCGCGATACTCTAGGCGCCGCAAGCCTTCAAGTAAAATTCCGGGAACCTCGCGTTGCGCGACCGCGCCTACAATGCCACACATAGTCTGGTTTCCTTATTTAATTCATTAATCGCGGGCTAATTTTTTCGGCCGCTGCCATCCGCTTATATTACGTTGTTTGCCCCGCGCTACGGCCAATTCACCCTCGGCAATATTGCCAGTGATAACCGAACCCGCGCCAATTGTCGCGGCTTTGCCCACAGTAACGGGTGCAACCAAAGCGGTATTGGAGCCAACGAATACGCCGTCAGCAAGCGTAGTCTTAAATTTATTTACGCCATCGTAGTTACAGGTAATGGTACCGGCACCGACATTAACGTCGCAACCTATCTCCGCGTCTCCGATATAACTAAGATGGCTTACTTTACTCGCGATACCAATATTAGCTTTTTTGGTTTCGACGAAATTACCAATTTTTACCTCAGCGGCCAACACCGTACCAGGCCGTAAACGCGCGAAGGGCCCGATACTACAGGCCTCACCGACAACGGCTCCCTCAAGTACTGAGTTAGCCTTTATCTCTACGTTACACGCAATTTTTGAATTACTTATGTGGCAGTTTGGACCGATACGAACACCGTCGCCAAGTACGACCTCACCCTCAAACACGCAGTTGATATCGATATAGACATCATTGCCGGTTCGAAGACTGCCCCGCACATCGATACGGCTGGCATCAGCCAGACTTGCCCCGGCCAGCATGAGTTGATTGGCGTAGCGGCGCTGGTAATAGCGCTCAAGCTCTTCGAGTTGGATTCGGTTATTCGCGCCTTGAACTTCCATTGGTTCACGAGCTTGGCAGACGTTTATGGCCACACCATCA
>NZ_JBFJWS010000347.1:0-3176 GCF_041623545.1 Zhongshania sp.
ATTTTTCAACAAGCAGTTGATCGCGGCGAAGCTCCCAAAGGCTATAGCGCCGACGATTTATTGCTGACTTTTATTGGTGGCTCTATGGGCGTTGCACTGCTGCAGTACGGTGGTGATATTGGCTCGATGAAACGGTCTACCGAGCTCTTGCTAGAACTGGTAGACCGGCTTGCCTGATTGGTTATATCGCCACCCCATTCAAGGCGAGCGGGACTTTGCAGCGATGTAGAGACGGAGACTTTCCAGACAAGCCTCCCCTACTCGCAAAGGATACTTTTAATCCGTTCATTACTTACACAATAAGTGCATATCAAAACCGATAGCTGAGCCGCGCACCGACTTCACGCGAGTCTCCCACGTAAGCCGCGTCAATACCCAATGACGGGCTGTTGAATCGATCGGTGATGTAAAATTTATCGGTGATGTTCTGGCCATACAATTCCACACCCATTTGCTCGCCCTGGTAACCCAGGCGGGCACCGAATAAATCGCGGCTATCGGCCCGCAGCCGATCGCTATTCTCCCGATCAGTAAAGCTGCCATCGCTGTGCGACCAACTCAGATCAGCGTACAACCCCCGGCTATTTTCATAACGCACAACCAGGTTAGCGGTATTGCGTGGCGCATTGGGAAAATGGTTGCCTGCATAATCGACGCCGTCATCTTCATATTCTATGAAAGCTGTATCGACATAGCCGATACCACCAAACACACTGAAGCCTGCGCCAAGCTCACCGCGAAATTCAAGTTCAGCACCCTGTGAACGCGCCTCGCCGGCATTGTCGGTACGAAAGTTAGACGCATCGACCCGCACTCCGATCTGCATGTCTTCATAGTCGATGCGAAATATCGACGCCTGCACAAACCAGCTACCCTGCTGGAATTTCAACCCCAAGTCATAGTTGTTGGTGTATTCAGGGCCATAACTTGGGGACTCGCCCTCGCTGACAAAATCTACCGAGCCGGCACGGTAACCTTGGCTGCGGGTAAAATATCCGCTGAGTTGATCGGTAATATCCAGACTGATGGCAACCTTGGGCAGGAAGACAGCGTCGCCGCTGGGCGCAGTATTATCGCTATCTAATATCGGCTTGAGTACAGCGCTGAAGTCTGCCGGCACCGTACTGCCAGCAACCGGATCCATCAGCTGTGCACCGGTGACGGTCAAAGCGCTGTGGTTATCAGCCTGGTTTTCTTCGTAACGCGCGCCTAAAGTCAGGGTCCAGCGGCTACCGAGATGAATATCAGCTTCGCTGTAGACCGCCTTGGTCGTTGCATCACGATCGGCGGCAAGGTCCGCAGCAGCGCGCAGGCGCAGGCCGCTTATGGTATACGGTAGATCGACGGAGCTGGACGTACCGCGCAGTTTGTCTTCACTGTAATACAGCCCGGATACCGTTTTTAGCAGCGCGGTTTTGTAGTGCAAGCGCAGCTCCAACGCACTGTTTTCAGTGTCCACCGTATTAATAAAGTAGCCATTGTCTTCAGCGGATATATCGTAGTCGCCTTTACGTTGATTGTAATTTTCAGCATGACTGGCGATCAGACTCAGTGAGCTGCCTGCGGTGAGGTCGGCGCGCTGTTTAAACACCACGAGCTGGCTATTATCATGATAGAAACCATCTACATTGTCCGTTGATTCACCGCTTTCAGCGCGCTCCGGCGGCAGGTACTCGTTGCCTTCGCGGAGTTTAGTGTCCTGCAAGCTTAGGCTAGCGCTATACCAGCTATCGCCCTCCCAATGAAGCTTAAAACGCTGCATATAGCGCTTGCGGGCCTGCCATTCATCGTCATTGAGGGTGGTGTTGGTCACCTCACCGTCGCTCTGATTGGTTTCGCCAGCGTAGCGAAAGGCGAATCCTCCAGCGAGCGGCCCTCCAATTGCAATGCCCGCTTCACGGCCGCGCTCATTGGCGACCCCGAGCTTTAGCTTGCCGCTGTATTCCTCCTGGGATGGCTCTCGGGTCTGCACCACCACCGCGCCCGCGAGTGAGCCGGGGCCAAACGCCGTTGATTGCGGCCCGCGATAAAACTCCATTTGTTGCACATCCCAACTATTGGCCACTCCTCGACCCGGTTGGCGGGCGCCGTCGATAAATACACTGACGGTAGGACGACCGGTGCCGCCTGGCCCAATTCCTTCGTTGGAAATCCCGCGCACCGAAAACTTGTCTTCTCGGGCGGCACTCAGATTGGGGCTACGCAACAAAAGGTCATAGAGATCGCGTATATTCAGCGCCCGCAATTGCTCTTCGGGAACGATACTAATGCTGGAAACCGTGTCCAAACTACTGCGTTGCATGGGGTCGCCGGTAACGAGAACCTCCTCGAGCCGTTGTGGGTTGCTATTGTCGGCGGCGAGCACAGGCAAGGTCGCGATCAGCGCAATGCCGGCACTAAGTAAGGGTTTAATTGGCATATAGAGTCCATTCCTGATGTGCGGTGGGCGCGGTAAATTGCGAGCTCTCGCAACCCGAATAGGATTTGTGGTGCAAATGATAATTGTTATCATATACTAAGCGCAATAAATTTATCCCTCGGGCTCTTTTTTGGTTGAAAGCTGCCTCAGCCCGCAGGATTAAAAATCAAGGATCTTTTATATGTCGGCGAAATCCGAAAACCCGTTATACCCGCTAGTGTGGCGGTGGCATTTTGTAATTGGTTTAGTTGCCGCTCCGCTGTTGCTGGTGTTGAGCATTACCGGCGCCTTGTACGCTTTTGAGCCACAACTGCAGCCGATCGTAGAAAGTGAATGGCAAACAATTCCTGCCTGTGAGCCTTGTCGCGCCGAGCCCGTGTCTGCGCAACTGGCGGTGGTGCAAGACGCTTTCCCTAACGCTCAACTACAGCACTACGGCCAATACCGCGATGCCAGCCGCAGCACCGTGGCATATATCAAAGAGCCGGGAGACAATCAGGACCGCATCGTTTGGCTAAACCCTTACACACTGGAAATACTAGGTAGCCGAATGGAAAACGAAGGCTTCTTCCCGACAGTATTCGAATTGCATACAACGCTGCTCAGCGGGGAGATCGGTCGCTGGCTACTTGAGCTCACAGCAAGCTGGGTATTGGTTAGTTTACTGCTGGGCTTGCTACTATGGTGGCCACGTCGCACAAAACGCGCAGGCGGCTGGCAACCGCGTTTGGCCAGCAAAGGACGGCGTCTTTGGCGC
>NZ_JBFJWS010000348.1:0-3169 GCF_041623545.1 Zhongshania sp.
AGCGGCCGAGCGGAAAATTCTTCAATAATACCGAGCTCATCACGGGCATGCGCGCCAAGTGCGTCGTGATCCATCAACTGGGTAGCCACTTCGGCCGCTAGCCCCTCGTCCAAACCCCGCTCAACGTAAATTGAGGTCATCTCCGCATGTTCGTGCTCAGGCTCCTCAACAAGTTCGCGACGCTCTTTCTCCAAGTCGGCTGCTTCGGCATCAGCCTGAGAGCTCACCGACACATACTCACCAGCAGCCATCGACATAGCACCGGCCACCAGCCCCGCCACGCCAACCATGATGATATTGCTCTGGCTACTGTTTGCGGCGGCAACGCCAACAACCAGACTTGCCGTTGAAACAATGCCATCGTTGGCACCCAAGACAGCGGCGCGCAACCAATTTGCGCGGTGCACCCGATGGCGCTCAATATGCCTCATATACCACCACACATTTTTTGACACATCTAACTATATTGCGCAGCATAGTCGTCAATAAACCGCTTCGCCGCACTGTATTCAGTGGACATCTTTTCAACCAACGCGTCGAGCTGCTGCCATTGCACCTGCGGTAATTCGTCCGTAGGCTCCCCGTCACGAGTACCGAGCACAGAGGCGGTTAAGGCCTCTAGCTCAGCGCAGGTGCCAGCCAAACGATACGCGCCCATTGATTGTGCCGACGATTTAAATTTATGTGCTTGCAAACGCACATTCTCCGCGTCCCGCATAGCCAGCGCGTTGTGTAAGTCGGCTATATTATCGGGGCTGGTGTCAGTAAAGCTCTTAAAAATCATGCAGTGCATTTGCGGGTCGTCGCCAATCATTGAGACCAGCTGACTTATTTCGATGGCTGCTGAATCAGATTCTGTAACCTCAGCCAAGGATTCAGGCTCTAAATTAGACTCAACAAGGGCGTCACTTTGCGCAACAACCTGGGCACCACTCACACCAACTCGCTCGAGAACGTCCCGCAGCGCGTTAATCTCAATTGGCTTGGGAATAAAGTCATCCGCGCCGCTGGCCATACAACGAGCAACATCAGCGTCCATTACATTGGCAGTAATCGCCACTATAGGCAGGTGCTCGCCGGTCGATTCCTCGGCCTTGCGAATCCGCTTCGCTAATTCATAGCCATTTAAATTTGGCATTTGTATATCTGTCAGCAAGATATCGAAGGTCTGATCCTGCAAACACTGCCAAGCGGCTAGGCCGTCATCTGCAAATGTCGCTCGATAACCCAACAAGGCCAGTTGCTGACGAATCACATCCTGATTAACCACATTGTCTTCAGCAACCAAAATTCGCAACGACGAGGCGACCACTTTTTCTGACCGAATCGAGGCGGACTGTAAAACCTCTGGCACAATACGCAGCGGTATACTCTCATCGACGGCCAAGGGCATTTCAATCCAAAATGTTGATCCTCGCCCCGCAAGGCTTTCAGCGCCAATTGCGCCGCCCATTAACTCGACCAGCTCCTTGGTAATGACTAATCCAATACCCGTGCCCTGAGTGCTACCTAATTCAGCGCCTAGGCGATCAAAAGGGGTAAACAGCTTGTCGATTTGCTCCTGCTCTAATCCCCGACCAGTATCATCAATACAAATTCTAACTCGTCCATCACACCGCAAATAGCTGACGGTGACCATACCCGCAGCGCAGTTATATTTAATCGCATTGGATAATAAATTTAATAGCGATTGCTTTAATCGGGTGTAATCACCGGCGACTATAATTTCGTCTGGGACAGGCCGAGAAAAGTACAAACTAATTCCCTGCGCACTTGCTGCCGACGTAACCAGATTTACGGATTCACTCACCACATCAGCAACGCTAAACCGCTCAATATTCAAATTTACATTTCGGGATTCAATTAAGGTTAAATCAAGGACATCGTTAATTAGCGACAACAAATACTCACCGGCATTGTAAATATTTTTGCCGTGTTGCTTATATACTTCACTGGCAGCGTCATCATATTCAAACAACTGTGCCAAGCCCAAAATCGCATTTAACGGCGTACGCAGTTCGTGGCTCATACTTGACAAAAAATCAGACTTGGCGCGGTTAGCGAGCTCGGCATTTTCCCTTAAATCTTCAAGTTTGACCTGAGTTTCCTCGATATTACCGCGCATTTTTTCGAAACTATCCACCACATTAGCAATTTCATTATTAAACACGCGCGGTAGAGGCGCGCTAAAATTACCGTCAGCAAGCTCTTCAAAAGACACCATCAAGCCCCGCAGCGGGTTTATGACGGTTTTACTAATCAAGTAATAAACAACGCTAAATACCAGCACTAGCGCTAAAAGCAAGACTGCTGTCAGCGTGAATTGCAGACGATAGCCCTTAGCGAGCTCTGCCTGAAAATTGGTAACTAAGACAATACGACCCAATTTCTTATCTAAGAACTCAATATCCTGCGAAATAACAATATCATCGTCTTCCACACCCTCTGACCACGCCTCCAGAGGGTATATTTGCTTACCGTCGATATCAGTTACGTTTAATCTTAGCCAGTGGTGATGCTCACCCAGCTGAGCATTAAGACTCTCATAGAGCTCTGCATACTGATCACTTAACATTGGACTTACGATCGACGTAGACAATTGCCCCAATGCCCGTTCCGACGCTTGCGTAAGCTCACTTTTTATCCAGCGATCCTGATTTGGCAGGATATAAAAAAACAACACACAAAAAACCACAAAAACCAAAAAGCCCGCCACTGCTAAGCTTTGGGTTTTTAGGCCATAAAACCATTTACTTCCGAACGTAGAAGTCATGTAGTCCCCAGTCCATTAAGGGTAGGTAGTCGTCAATCGTAGCAGGCACCGCGCGTCGCATGGGAATTTCGGCCAGTAGTTTTTGCGCGTCGGTCTCGGCGGCCATTGCTAACAGTGCCTCAGCAATTCGCCTGCTTGTGTCCGCAGGCACTCTGGGATGAACAACTATCGGATGCGGATTAACCGCCCGCGTTTCATATAAAACCGTCAGCATATCCTGCAGGGCGGGTGATTGCTCCTTTAAGGTTCGTTTTACGCCGCCCCCGGCCTTAGTTGTTTGTAGTGCAACATTTAAATACACCGAAGAATGGGTATCGACATATTTTGGAACAATATCAATACCGTGAATCACTTTTAAGTCTGCACGCATTAGCAATGAGGCACCAAGGGCGTTTG
>NZ_JBFJWS010000349.1:0-3157 GCF_041623545.1 Zhongshania sp.
AGCATTTACGTTTTGCAGTGTGTTCTTGCAGCAGCTATCCACATGGTTATTTCTCGGTGTATCGGATGATCGCTAATCGCACCGATCTCGATTTTGTTTTGCACCTTGGCGATTATATTTACGAATACGGCGAAGGTGAGTACGGCGATAATGCCGGTCGAACTCTCGACCCCAAGCACGAAATACTCGTGCTGGACGATTATCGTCGCCGCTATGCGCTCTACCGTCGTGATGTTGATTTACAGGCGGTTCATCAGATCCATCCCTTTATCACGGTATGGGACGATCACGAGACCGCGGATAACTCCTACAAGGATGGCGCGAATAATCACAATGAAGGGGAGGGTGATTGGCATGAGCGCAAAGCTCAAGCTATACAAGCCTACTTTGAATGGATGCCAATTCGGCCGCCAACGGTTAGTGAAGACAGTATTTATCGCAGCTTCCGCTACGGCGATTTAGCAGACTTTGTTATGTTGGATACTCGAATTGAAGGCCGTATTAAGCAATTGGACAATCCCGCTGATCCGGCCCGAGCCGACGCCCGCGATTTGCTGGGGCAGGCGCAAAAAGACTGGTTTAAACACAAACTGGCTACCGCGCAGAATACCTGGAAAATAGTGGGGCAGCAGGTGATGTTTGCGCAGCTGCAATTGCTGGAAATTCAGCGCTTACTACCGGGTGTGCCGACCGAGGACTTTAGCCCACTGGTCGCGATTAATATGGATCAGTGGGATGGCTACCCAAGTGAACGTGAAGAGATATTGGATTTTGTTGAAGACAATGCCATAAAAAACATGGTGGTCTTAACCGGTGATATTCACAGCAGCTGGGCGAATGAGCTTTATAAAAGCAGTGCAATCCTTACTTCCGGCATATTCGAAGAACCATTGGGCGTTGAGTTTGTTACCCCGAGTGTGACCTCGCCGGGTTTCCCCGACGGTGCTGCAGAATTACTTGCGGAAGCTATTCCTGTTGCCAACCCCCACATGAAATATATTGAACTCAAAACCCACGGCTTTATTTTAATGGATGTGACTCACCAGCGCGCCCAGGCCGAATATTATTATGCGCAAGGCATCGACACTGCGGAGCAATCGGGGCTTGAGTCTGGAACAGTGAAGGTGATGACGGTTAATGCGGGGAGCAGCCGCTTAGTTGCCGATATGCCGGTGTCGGGGCGCTAGTCGGGCGTCGGAAGTCTGACCTCGGACGAGTACTGGCAGAACGCGGTCGTCAGACGCCAGACCTCAGACTTCCGACTTTACTCCTAGCAATGCCTCAATATCCAAATGCGCCTCGAAACAATCCGCCAGTCTGTCGATATTGCTTTCGATAAGACTGGCGTAATCCAGTTCTTCAACGTCCTTGAGGCCGGCCCATTTCAGTAGGCTGTCGCGGGTTTCACTTTCATCAAAGAGACCGTGTAAGTAGCTGCCAATAATCTGATCGTCGGCGCTGCGCGCGCCGTCGCGATGGCTGCCCAAATCGGCAAAAGGTAAATCCAGTGCAGGTCCAGTGCTGATGCCGGCGTGGATTTCGTAGCCGCGTATTTTGGCCTGTTCTGCCCATAAATGACCGCTGACCCGACGCAGGGTTTTGCTGCTGCCGAGGGTGGTTTCCATGTCGAGCAGGCCTAGCGCAGTACTCGATCCGGCGTCGCCTTCAATACCTTCGGGGTCGTGGACCGCACCGCCTAACATTTGAAAACCGCCGCAAATGCCTAATACCTTACCGCCGTAACGCAGATGTTTTTCAATATCTTTGTGCCAGTTGTTGTTTTGTAAATACTCCAAGTCGCGGCGGGTGCTCTTACTGCCCGGCAGAATAATTAAATCGCAGGGCGGAATGGTTTCGCCTTTACCCACGAACTTTAGATCGACCTGCGGGTGTAAGCGCAACACATCAAAGTCGGTGTGATTACTAATACGAGTGAATACCGGTACCGCCACTTTAATGGTCTGTTCGCTTAGGGTTTGACGGCTGTCGATGGCGTCTTCGGCTTCTAAGTGCAAATCGTGAATATAGGGCACCACGCCGATGACTGGCTTGCCAGTGCGCTCTTCCAGCCAGTCGAGGCCTGATTGCAACAATGCGATATCGCCGCGAAAGCGGTTGATGATAAACCCTGATACCCGCGCTTGTTCGGTTTCAGATAATAAGTCTAAGGTGCCGACCAAATGGGCGAATACGCCGCCGCGATCAATGTCGGCGACAATCACAACGGGGCAGTCGACTGCTTCAGCAAAGCCCATATTGGCAATATCATTGGCGCGTAAGTTTATCTCGGCGGGGCTGCCCGCACCTTCCACAACGATGACGTCGTACTGCTGAGAAAGGCGTTGATGGGACTCCAACACGGCTGCCATGGCGCGTTTTTTATAGGCGTGGTAATCCTGTGCTTCCATATTGCTTAGCGCCTTGCCGTGAATAATCACTTGGGCGCCGGTGTCGCTATTGGGCTTGAGCAGTACTGGATTCATATCGGTGTGTGGCGCTAGACCACAGGCTTGGGCCTGGACCGCCTGGGCGCGACCAATTTCCCCGCCCTCTGGGGTTACCGCGCTGTTCAAGGCCATATTCTGGGGCTTGAAGGGCGCGACGCTTAGCCCGCGGCGTTTAAAAACTCGGCACAGTCCGGCGACCGTCACACTTTTACCCGCGTCAGAGGTAGTACCTTGAATCATTAATGTTAGGGTCATAGCTGTGTCACTTAAATTAATTGGCGTGGTTCGTCTATGTTAGGTCGCTGGGAGACGGGAGACGCTAGACGGAGAACGCTAAAACTAGTCAGACGTCAGGCGTCTGACGTAATTGGCTCGGCCGCGAGACCTTGCCGCCCTTCAACCGAGCTCCGGCCAGAGTATTAAGCGTCTCCCGTCTAGCGTAAAGCATTCTTGGGAGTTGCTAGACGTAGAGCATTAATTCGTTCGTCCGACTTCTGACACCTGATGTCCGCCCAATGCTCTTAGCGTCTCCCATCCAGCGTTTTGCAGCCACCGCGTCTGACCTCCGGCTTCCGACGCCAGACCTGCACCTTAGTCTTGCCAGCCGTCGTGCATAATCAGTTCATCAAGGTCTTTGCGCGTGGCCCACTGCTCCGTCTCAAGCATCGGTCGAGGATAAAATTCTGCTACTGGACCAAGACAGAGTATGG
>NZ_JBFJWS010000350.1:0-3136 GCF_041623545.1 Zhongshania sp.
GCTTAACCGTACCAAAGCTTCAATATAAGGATTAGCAACGCCATGTCACATTCTCAGCGTATTCGTATTGGTATTAGTGCCTGTCTACTCGGTGAGCCCGTACGCTATGACGGTGGCCACAAGCGCCTACCCTTCGCCGATCAGGAACTGAGTCGCCATTTCGACTTCCTTAACATTTGCCCAGAAAAAGCCATTGGCATGGGTGTGCCACGCCCCACTATTCGTCTCGTAGGCGACCCAGAAAATCCGCAGCTGATTGGCAGCAGTGACAGCAGTTTAAATGTTACCGACGCCATGCAAACCTTTGCCAAGGACACCACCCCAACACTGACCGATATTAGTGGCTATATACTCTGCGCCAAATCCCCCAGTTGCGGGATGGAGCGGGTGCCGGTGTATGACGAAAAGGGTAACGGCTTAGGCAAAGTTGGCGTCGGCCTTTTCGCTAGGCAGCTAATGGCCACCCACCCGCTGCTACCTGTCGAAGAAAACGGCCGCCTTAATGACGTGCATTTAAGGGAAAATTTTGTGTTGAGGGTGGTCGCCTACGCCCGCTGGCAAGCGCTGATTGCTGCCGGCATCACCGCCAGTGGTCTCGAGGAGTTTCACCGTCGTCATAAGTTTTTATTACTTGCTCACAACCAAGCTATTTACCGTGAAATTGGTCCTATCGTCGCGGAAGCCGGGAGCATCGAAGACAAGGCAAATCGCTATATCGCCAAGTTTATGGAGACTTTAAAGCATATTGCCAGTACCAAAAATCACACCAATACACTGATGCATATTCAGGGCTTTTTCAAAGATCATCTCGACGCGGAAGATAGACTCAAACTCACCGAGACGATTCGCGACTACGCCGCCGGGCAGTTGCCACTGCTAGTTCCGCTAGAAATGCTGAGCCATTATCTTAAAAAATATCATGTCGATTATTTACTGGATCAATATTACTTCGATCCTTACCCCCGCGATTTAAAACTGCGCATGGGTCTGTAAGATATGACGGCCGCAGTGTGGTTTCGCAATGATTTGCGCAGCCTAGATCATCGCGCCCTTAGCGCGGCGTGCGCGAATCACCGCGAAGTGCGGGGGGTGTACTTGCTGTGCCCGGAGCAGCTTAACGAGCATATTATCGCCCCGATACGTCGCCACTATTTGCGCCGCGCCCTAGACGACTTGGGTCGCCAACTCGGCGAAATCGGCATCGTATTCGATGTTATCGACGCCGGCCATTTTCGTGATGCCGCCGATCACCTCAGTGAATATTGTCGCGAGCATAAAATTGACACTGTATACGCTCACAATGAGTGGCTGTTAGACGAAATTCGTCGCGATAAAGACTGCATTGCGAATGGCATTCCTCTGACGCTACTTGATGACAGCCTGCTTAGTCCGTTAACCATCGCCAAGGGTGACGGTGGCCCATATAAGGTTTTTACGCCATTCTCTAGACGCTGTAGAGATCACTTAGCCGCTAATTTTCCGACATGCCTACGCCGCCCCCAGCGCAGGGCAAAGGCAGTTCAAAACGCCCCATGCCCGAGCTTTGGCCCAGAGCGTGACTCCGACGCCTGGCCCGCCAGCCAAGATGCCGCCCTAGAGCAACTCCGGGACTTTTGCGCTGAACGTGCGGAGGACTATCGCGCCGCCAGAGACTTCCCCGGCCTGGACAATACCTCGCGGCTTTCAGCAGCGCTCAGTCTCGGAATCCTCAGCCCGCGCCAGTGCTTGGCACGCCTGCAACAGGAATGCGGGGAGGCGATCTGGGATAGTAATAGTGGTGCTGGGACGTGGCTTAATGAATTGCTCTGGCGAGAGTTTTACCGCCATGTCGCCTACCACTTCCCCAAAGTAGTGCGGGGCCGAGCTTTTCAGGCCTATACCGAGCGAATCCCCTGGCCCAATGATCAAGCGTTATTCAAGGCCTGGCAAGACGGCCGCACCGGCTACCCAATCGTCGATGCGGCTATGCGTCAGCTCAACACCACCGGCTGGATGCACAACCGTCTGCGCATGATTGCCGCGTCATTTCTATGTAAAGACCTCCACATAGACTGGCGCTGGGGCGAGCGGTATTTCCTAGAAAATCTAATCGATGCCGATTTTTGCTCAAACAATGGAGGCTGGCAGTGGGCGGCGTCTACCGGCACCGATGCCGCGCCTTATTTCCGCATTTTTAACCCAACCACGCAGGGACAGCGCTTTGACCCAGAAGGAGAATTTATAAAGCGCTATATACCCGAACTCAAGAATCTCGCCGCGAAAGCACTGCACCAGCCTAGAGAATTAAGCAATTATCCCGCGCCGATAGTTGATCACCAGAAAGTGCGACATATTACCCTCGCACTTTTTAAAGATGTTAGGGACTAAGCCCACGTAATCCGCTTTAATTGCCCCGCTTGCCTGCTAGCTAAATAGCGCGATAGTGCACTATGCTATGGCATGCCGGAGCACAATAAGTCAAAAGGAGAAACCGTGCGATTTGTTTTACTAAGCCTACTTGTGATCAATACTCTTTTTCTAAGCCACGCAGTTCATGCCGGCGCCGATGCCCAGCAGGTATTTGGCCTCAGTGAATACGTTTATATTGAAGAGCTGGGCGTGCGCTATAAAGCGAAGGTCGATACTGGCGCCGAAAGCGCGTCCATCAATGCCATCAATGCCAAAGTTGAAAAAGGCCACGGCAAAAAAGATGATCTAGTCCACTTCGACTTGGTTCTACCAGACAATACCCTGAAGTCGGTTACCCTGCCATTGAGTAAACATATCCGCATAAAACGCCGGGCTTCTGACTATGATGAAAATGAAAAGGACTACAGCCGGCGTCCGGTATTGGAGCTAACACTATGTATTGGCGGTCAGTCACATAAAGTTGAGGTCAATCTCGCGGACCGCCGTCAGTTCTCTAAGCCTATGCTGGTCGGTTCGGAGCCTTTGACCGCTTTCCGCGCATTGGTAGACCCCAGTAAGAAATATTTGCAGGACAAATCCCTCTGCGCCAAAAAAGCAGACCCCGAGGAGCACGATGAATGAAAGGCGTTAAACTACATGTCAGAATACTAGCGCTTGCGCTACTACTGATAGGCGCTGGGAGTACTGCCTGGCAGATATTCGTGCAGAATATTCCGGTGTCGGCGGA
>NZ_JBFJWS010000351.1:0-3124 GCF_041623545.1 Zhongshania sp.
GCACTCGGCAATGCTGCGTAAATACACTTCGGTTTTGCCGCTGCCGGTTACGCCATCGAGTAGGTAGCGTTCAAACTGGCCTAGACTGGCGCATATTGTGGAGACTGCATATTGTTGTTCGGCATTGAGTGTTGGCCCGGTTGCGCTCCCGCTCGGTGGGGGCGCGACAGGGGTGTCGGCCTGCCGTAAGTATCCGCCATTGATTAAGTTGTTTAGTACGGCACTGCTGTAGCCAAGATCTTTAATTTGACGGCGCGAAAGTTGTCCGGCCTGGCGAATCACTGCCAGTAGGCTGATTTGTTGGTGGGCGCGAATCGCCAACTGGGGCAGCTCGTCGCAATTTTCACTGAGTCGCCAGTACTGCGCAGGCTTTTCTTTTGGTGGGCTGGTCTTGCGCAGCGCCACCGGCAGCATTTGCGCAAAACAATCACCAACGGGGTGGTGGTAGTAATCGGCGGCCCAGCGCCCAAGCTGGACTAAATCGCTTGGTAGGCTAGGCTGTTCTTCAAGAACGTTTAAAACGGCTTTTAACTTATTGCTGGGTATGTCGCAGATGGCGTCAAGGGCGATCACCACGCCAACTAATTGTTGACGGCCGAAGGGGATGCTCACGCGCAAGCCAATTTCGGCGTCGCGGCCCAAACTCGCGGGCCATAGGTAGTCAAATCCTCGGCGCAGAGGGCAGGGAACGGCGACAGTAACGAGTTTTGGCATAAAGCGGTGGCTATTCGGGCTTAGGTAAAGTGGCAGTGTATAAGAATTACGGCGCTGGGCGGAGCGAAGTTTTTGCGCAATGCCGCGCACTGCTTGCTTATTGATATAATTCTGTTAACATTCGCCGCCTGAATTTCAAGCTAATTTTGAAAGTAGCAGCCTGCGCGGTGCCCGGCAAATGATCGGGTGGCGGCGTCCATTGAGGAAAGACCCATGAAAGCAGATATCCATCCGAATTATGTCGCCATGAGCGTGACTTGCAGCTGTGGTAACGCCTTTGAAACGCGTTCTACTTTGGGCGATGCCCTGCACGTTGACGTTTGTTCATCATGCCACCCGTTCTACACCGGCAAGCAGAAAATGCTTGATACTGGCGGCCGTGTTGATAAGTTCCGCAAGCGTTTTGGTTCACGCGGCGCGGCACCTGCACCTACCGAGTAATTTCCCGGTAGTGCTTAGTGGCTGCGCAGGCAGTCACCATAGAAATGCCCGGTGCTAATCTGACCGGGCATTTTTGTTTGTGCTTTTTGAGTTATAGGTGGCGGGCTCGCATCCGTCTCAGGCAAGTTTGGATGCCGATGCATCTTGGTAGCGCACTTCAATGGTGTTTCAAGGCGGGTAAGGCCCTTGAAAAGCAGATGTGACGGGCTTTGTCACAGTCAGCGACTTGTTACTGTAAACTCTTTTCTATATGCTTTCTCGCCTCTTTGAGAATGCATCCATATTGGGAATTATCGAATGTCCAAAGATGTTAAGCAGGCGGCTCTGGATTACCACTCGCTCCCTACCCCAGGTAAAATCGGCATAATGCTGACCAAGCCTGCCGAAACTCAGTACGATTTATCACTGGCCTACAGCCCAGGCGTGGCTGAGCCTGTCCGGGAAATCGCCAAAGACCCGGCCAATGCCTACAAATACACCAGCAAAGGTAATTTGGTTGCGGTAATTTCTAATGGCACTGCTATTTTGGGTTTGGGCGATTTAGGTCCCTTGGCCAGCAAGCCGGTGATGGAAGGCAAGGCGCTGTTGTTTAAGCGTTTCGCTGATATTGATTCCATTGATATTGAAGTTGATGCTGAAGACAGCCAGGCATTTATTGATACCGTTAAGCGTATTTCCATTACTTTTGGTGGTATCAACCTTGAAGATATCAAGGCGCCAGAGTGTTTTGAAATTGAGCGAGTATTAAAAGAGCAGTGCGATATTCCGGTTTTTCACGATGACCAGCACGGCACCGCCATTGTGACGGCAGCGGGTATGTTGAACGCGCTGGAAATTCAGGGTAAAAACCTTGAGACTGCCAAAGTGGTTTGTCTTGGTGCAGGATCTGCTGCGATTGCCTGCATGCGTCTGCTTGTTAGCCTCGGTGCTCGCTACGAAAATATTTTCATGATTGACCGAAGCGGCGTGATTTACCCCGGCCGCGATGGTGTTAACGAGTATAAGAAAGAGTTCCAGAACGATACCGATGCGCGCACCCTGCAGGATGCGATTAAAGATGCCGACGTATTTGTGGGCTTGTCTGGTGCGGATCTGCTCAGTGCTGAGATGCTCTTGTCGATGGCGCCAAAGCCAATTGTGTTTGCCTGTTCAAACCCGGATCCTGAAATTCAGCCCGAGTTGGCCTTGTCAGTGCGCAGCGATTTAATTATGGCAACCGGGCGCTCAGATTACCCCAACCAGGTTAATAATGTTTTGGGTTTCCCCTTCATATTCCGAGGTGCATTAGACGTGCGCTCTACGGCAATTAATGAAGAAATGAAAATTGCTGCCGTACACGCGTTGCGTGATTTGGCGAAAGAGCCAGTGCCCCAAGTCGTCATTGACGCCTGTGGCGTAACGGAGTTGTCCTTCGGGCCTGACTACATTATTCCTAAGCCAGTAGACCGTCGTTTGCTTGGCAAAGTGTCTGCGGCAGTTGCGCAAGCGGCTGTTGATACGGGTGTGGCAAATCTACCCTATCCGGCGCATTATCCGCTAAGTTAGACGTCAGACGCTAAAGCAAAGCCGCCGTAATTTACGTTACGGCGGCTTTTTTATGGCTGTGAGTTTGGCTTAATCCTTACCGCCGTTCTGGGCAATAATTTCTTGAATGCGCTCGCGCAGCCATTGGTGGGCAGTGTCGTTGTTGGCACTGCGGTGCCAGTACATTTGCATCTCCAGCGCCGGTAATTTTAGCGGCAAGGGGTGGCTTTGCAGGGGTAGGAACTCCTGAAAGCGCTGGGCTAAGTGCCGGGGTAGGGTAAGTAATAAATCTGAATCAGCAACGATATGGCTGGCGGAATAATAGCTTTGGCCACGCAAAATAATATTTCGGTTTAGGCCTTTGCGATTGAGGGCGGCGTCTTCAATCACGCTACCACGGCTGCGGCCGGACACCGAAATATGCTGGGCCTGTAGGTAGTTTTTA
>NZ_JBFJWS010000352.1:0-3115 GCF_041623545.1 Zhongshania sp.
GCTTATGGGAATGGCGGTAATAAGCGCTGTTAATACATTTCCGTTTATATCCACTATCCCTATATCTGTGGTGAGGCGGCTTACGGAGATTCGGGTCTGAAAGTGCGGCTTGTTCAGGTAAAAAGAAGGAGATATTTAAATGCAAATGACTTTTTCGTGAATCTGGTGGATATGCCCACTGTGTGGGCTAAGTCAGAGGGTGAGAACGGAATTTGCGAAGCGAAAAATCGTGAGACTGGCGAAATCAAATGGACGGCTACACCGGTTGACCTGATCGTTGGTTCAAACTCCGAACTCCGTGCGGTGGCCGAGTATTACGCAACAGACGAAGCAAAGCAGATATTTTTGGATGACTTTGTTGCGGCGTGGGTCAAAGTGATGACACTTGACCGTTTTGATTTGTAAATATTATTTTGGAAGGTAAAGCGGCGACTTAAATTGAGTCGCCGCTTTACCTTCATGGTGTGATTAGGGCTGAACTGTGTAATAACAAAAGCTAATACCCGTTTTAATAATGTGGGGTGTTCGTTTTACATTGGCTACGGTCGTGGGCGTCGAGTATTTTTTCGCATTCTTGTAGACGCCATTCTCTAGCCTGATCGTAGCTCGACATGCCGCAGGCGCTGAGGGTAAAAAAGAAAGTGAATGTCAGTAGAGAATAAAACAATCGCATAAGTTGACTCGTTAATGTGGGGGTGATGATTCGCTTATCGTGGACCGGCTGCTGCGGGAGATCGCTCACCCAGTGTGGTTAAATCAATGGCTCAGCATACTGCCTAACATAGCCAAAGCAAAACCGAAGACTGCCGCTAGTGGTGGTCCGCGATGTTTGCGCAAGGGTACTTGCGGAGCAATGTCCTGAAAAATTAAATATAGGATTCCGCCACTGGCGATAAGCAGAATAGCGCCTAATACTTGTGGTAAATCGCCGAGAAAATAATATCCGGTGACGCCGAACGCTGGTCCCAGTGGCACGAGTGCAAGCATGACCAAGAGTACTTTCTTGGCGGGATAGCTTGCGCTGCGAAGTTCTTGGTAGGCGTTAAAGCCCTCGGGGAAATTTTGTAAGCCGATGAGTACGGCAAGCAAAAGCGTAGCGTCGGCGCCTGCCGCAGCAAGGCCGCCCAAGGCGAGGGATTCGGGTAGAAAATCCAGCAACATGCCGGTAAATTGCGGCGCGCTGTGACGGTGAATATCTAGGTAGCGCTCCAGGCCATAAAACAGCAGACCGCCGGCCAGCAGCAACAGTGTCGCCCACGGCGCATATCCTAAGTATTGTAGCGCTTCGGGCACCAGTACCATGGCGACTGCACCCAGTAGAATGCCTGCGCCAAGGGCGATTACTGCGTGCCGGAACTCTTGTTCTAGCCATTGCTGCCGTATATGGGTGTGGCTAGCAATGTAACCACCTAGGGGTATACAGGCGCCGGCCCCCGCAGTGAACAATACGATTTCAGCTATCCCAGCCATGAATAAACGCTACTTTGGATTTAGCGGTTTAGTTTGCGCCAAGTTTAGTGCTTGTCATTGGGAATATCGCAGTTGGCGCGATTGGCCCACAGGGAGGCTAATATCGCGCTGCGGGTGATTAGGCCGATGAGCTTGCCGTCTTCAGTAACGGGATAGGATTTAGGCTTTAGTTTGCCCATTTGTTGCGCCAAATCAATAATTGATGAATCGGCGTCTACGGCCAACACTTCTTTACTCATGACGTCGTCTACGATGGGCGCGCCTTCACAGTGGTAGCTGCTGACTAAGACTGAGTGAATACAGTCTTGCTCTGAGACAAAGCCAACCAATTCCCTTTGATCATTGATTACGGGTAGGCCAAACACCCCAAACTTTAATAGGGTTTCTACCACGTCGCCAAGGTCGGTGCCCTGTTTTACGGAGGGCGATGGGGATTTCATCACGTCTCTAACGAGCATTGAGGTCGTCATACATCACTCCTTTAGTGAAATGAACGGTACATTGCCGATTTTACGTTCGCCTAAGGCTATAGCTTACGCCTATTTTTCGCGGTGTATATGGCGCTGAGCAGTGGCCGCCTAGAACTAAAGTTTAGCAGTTGAGCGGGGGCTATTGGAGCGGCAATCAGTCGCTGGTTAACACACCATCGCGATAATCCCGCATGGCCTGCTCAATCTCCTCGTTGCTGTTCATCACAAAGGGCCCGTATTGCACCACGGGTTCGCCTATCGGTTGGGCTGCCAGCAACAGCAAACGACAATCGCCACTGGCGGTAATGGTCAGTGTATCGCCTTGGCTGAGCAATGCACTGCAGGTGCTGGTTATGATTTGCTCGCCTATTTCCGCCTGGCCTTCATACACGTAAATAAAGGCGTTGTGCGCCTTGGGCAAGGTAATGTGGCTGCTCTGCCCTGCTTTCAACCTCAGGTCGATATAGATCGGGTCCGTGCTCAGGTTTTGACCATCTAGACCATTGATATATCCGCACACAGTAACACCATCGAGCTGGCATTGGCCGGCGATTAAGATGGCTTCGCCCCCGTCGCCAAGTGAATGATGTGGGATTTTGCTTGCAGGAATATCCTCGTAATTGGCCGGGCGCATTTTTTCGGCAGCAGGTAGATTTATCCACAATTGGAAGCCCCGCATACGTCCTGCTTCTTGTTGGGGCATTTCGGAGTGTATGACCCCTCGCCCCGCGGTCATCCACTGTACGCCGCCATCTCTGAGGTGACCCTTATTGCCGAGGTGATCTTCGTGCAGCATATGACCGTCGAGCATATAGGTCACGGTCTCAAAGCCGCGATGCGGGTGCGAGGGAAAACCGGCTAGGTAGTCAGCGGGCTCATCGGAAAAGAACTCATCCAGCATCAAAAACGGATCGTGACGCGCGCCGTTTGACTGACCAAGGCTACGTTTCAGCTTAACGCCAGCGCCGTCGGATGTCGCTTGGGCCTGAATGCGCCGTGTCACAGTGCGATGAGTCATTATACTGCTCCTTTTCTGGTGAAATGCGGATGAAATAATGGGAGTTACGCGGCCTTTTGACGAATTAGATCCTGCGCTGCAGCCAGCGCTTTGTCGGCAACGTCGCCGCCCATATTGAGACCTTCCGCGTAGATAAATTCAACGTCCTGAATTCCCA
>NZ_JBFJWS010000353.1:0-3101 GCF_041623545.1 Zhongshania sp.
CGCCGAAAACTGAGACAGCCGTTGCCACCGCGACCTGCTTCAACTCGAATTACTGCCTCATCTACAAATTTCATTACCGCGCCAACCACATAAAATGAATATACCGAAAAACCTGTCTACAGAAACAAAAAAGCCCCGTCAATAGACGAGGCCTTCTAGATCACCGAGAGGTTTACGCTGCAACTATACTAATATACTTGCGGCTCTTGGGACCTTTAACCTCAAACTTCACTACACCGTCTGCTTTAGCAAACAGAGTGTGATCAGTACCACAACCAACATTTTCACCTGCGTGGAAACGAGTTCCGCGCTGACGAACAATAATGCTACCTGCACTTACAACCTGACCACCAAAACGTTTTACGCCCAGACGCTTACTCTGCGAGTCGCGTCCGTTACGAGTACTACCACCAGCTTTCTTGTGAGCCATGAGTCTCTCCTATTACTTAAGCACTGATACCAGTGATTTTCACTTCGGTGAACCACTGACGGTGACCAGCCTGCTTCATGCTGTGCTTCCGACGGCGAAACTTAACAATTTTCACCTTGGCGTGACGACCTTGCGCAATTACTTCCGCAGTCACTTTACCGCCTTCAACGTAAGGCGCGCCAATTTTCAGATCATCACCGGTCTTAACCATCAACACTTTGTCGAAGGTCAGGCTTTCACCAGTGGCGACTTCAATTTTTTCTAGCTTAAGGGTCTCACCCTCGATCACACGGTGCTGCTTACCACCGCTTTCAATCACTGCGTACATGTTTATATCTCCAAGAGCCTGCTTGCAATAGTTTGTTTCGGCCGAGCGGTTTTACCTAGATAGAGCCTTAGATACAACACGCCGGGACAAGTCCAGGCACCGTCACCACCACTTAACCATTAAGGGGCCGCACGGTTTTGCTTCAGGGGCGCGAATTGTACGCAGTTTTCAAAAAATACACAATACCCACAATTACAAAGTAGCGCATAGACCTTGACAGCCCGCGGCTGCACTCATACGATGCCAGCCGACTCCGCCAGACGACTCTTCGCTACCATGCAACAGATTAGACAGGTCGTGGACAGCGAATTCGCCGCCGTCAACGATTTCATCATTGAACAACTGCATTCTAATGTCCCCCTCGTGGAAAACATCGGCCACTATATTGTCGATGCCGGGGGCAAACGCCTGCGGCCATTACTGAGTTTACTCAGCGCCGGTGCAATTGGCGAAATTGATGACAAACACCTGCAACTCGCCGCCGTCATTGAGTTTATCCACACCGCCACCCTGCTCCACGACGATGTTGTCGACATCTCCGCCCTGCGCCGCGGTCGTCCCACCGCCAACGCCAACTGGGGCAATGCCCCGAGCGTTTTAGTAGGGGACTTCCTTTACTCTCGGGCATTTCAGATTTTGGTCAAGATCGGCAGCTTCCCTTTGATGGCCCTGCTTTCTGACACAACCAATACCGTGGCCGAAGGCGAAGTGCTGCAATTAACCCGCGCCGGCAACCCAGACACTAGCGAAGCAACCTACTTCGAGGTAATTCGCAGCAAAACCGCCGTCTTATTTGGCGCCGCCTGCAGCGGTGCCGCTATCCTCAGCGGCAAGGACGAACAGCAAAACGCCCTGCACGACTATGGCGTAAATCTGGGCATCGCCTTTCAGTTAATCGACGACATCCTCGACTACGAGGGCGACCCCGCCGAAACCGGCAAGAATGTCGGCGACGACCTCGCTGAAGGTAAGCCTACCCTGCCACTGATTTACCTGTTAAAACACGGAAGCGAACAACACCAAGCTCTAGTGCGAGACGCCATTAGCAATAAATCAGCAGCGCAACTAGATGCAATCGTTGATGCCGTAAAAAACTGCGGCGCGCTAGAATATTGCCAAACAGCGGCAAAAGGCTACACTGACGCCGCATTGACGTCACTCGAAAGCCTTCAGCCCAGCCCCTACCGTACAGCGCTTGAAGAATTGACTGAAATCGCACTTTCCCGCCGCAGCTGAGTTTCTCACCAAAGCCAAACCTCGACGGATTACAATCCCAGCCATAAGTCGTTACAATTTCAGCACTTATCGCTGGCGCGGAAAGCTAGCGCGCACCGAAACGGATATTTAAGGAATTCCTGTGAACCAAACTGCAAACCAAGCACCAGCCCAACTCAGCGATCTTGATTTACAGTCACAACTAAGCGAACTTGCCCGCAATGCCGCCAACACGCCATTAAAAGGCCGTTTTATACTAGATACTGGGCGCGCAGCTAAGTTTAGCGGGCACATCGGTCCTTTATTTGTCGATTACTCCAAACATCATATTGACCACAATATCCTTAATAGCCTCTGCAGCCTCGCCCGCCAGCGCGGTGTCGAACAGCAGTTCATGGCCTTACGCTCTGGTGCCAGGCTCAACAATACCGAGGGCCGCACTGCTAACTACCCCAGCCTGCGTCGCTGGGCCATTGGCGACACTGCCACGAACGAGCAAGACGCCAGCATTAACGCCATGTATTGCGCGATGGAATCGCTGGTCGCAGCCATTCACAATGGCGAGCACCGCAGCAGCACCGGAAAAGCCTTTACCGACGTCGTTAATATTGGCATTGGCGGCTCAGACTTCGGGCCTCGCCTAGTATGCGACGCCCTAGCGAACCAAGGACTGGGCAACTTACGAGCACACTTCGCGGCCAACATCGACCCCAGCGTCATGACCGAAATACTGGCCACCGTGCCCGCCGAAACCACCTTATTTATCGTCGCGTCAAAATCTTTCGGCACCCAGGAAACCCGCTGCAACGCGCAGACTGCGCGCACGTGGCTAGAGACCACCCTCGCCACCAGCAACATTGCAGCCCACTTCGTCGCAGTGACCTCAATGCCCGAGGCTGCTACCGCATTCGGCATTAGCGAGCAGTTAGTCATCTCTGTACCCGAGTGGGTAGGTGGCCGCTACTCTGTGTGGTCGGGTTTTGGCCTAGCCATCGCATTATGCGCCGGCATGGACAGCTTCCGCGCCTTACTCAAGGGCGGTTACGCGGTCGACCAGTACGTCGCCAAGCAGCCACTAGAAAGTAATACCCCCCTTATATTGGGCCTTTTAGATGTGTGGTATCGCAA
>NZ_JBFJWS010000354.1:0-3095 GCF_041623545.1 Zhongshania sp.
AGGGTCGCACGTAGCCCAGAGCAGGGCGCACTACTCGCCGCGCTCATAGGCGGACTTGCGGTTTGCGGAGGCTTGGCAGGCGCATGGTACTGGGATACGCCAGCGGGACCCAGTATTGTTCTGAGCGCTGGCTGTTTATTTGTACTAGGTCAACTGGCGCCCGGCTACAGGCGCAGTAATTAAATGGCGACGGGGGATGCCGCCATTTAGCGTTAGTGGTATTCGCGTATCGCCAAATATGCCCGTTTCAATTTGCTGATTTCTAGCGGGGCTTTAAAGAAACCCACTGAGTGACCTTTCGGGTTTACTAAAGCAATATTAGCGCTGTGCTCAACCTGATAATTACTGCCGCCACCAGGTACTTTAGTGAAGGGGATATTCAGCGATGTGGCAAAGCGATGAACCTCCAAAAAGTCACCGGTAATGCCACGAAAAGCCGGATGGAAAAAATCCAAATAACTGTGGAGCTGCTCCGGCGTATCACGGGCTGGATCAACACTAGCCAACCAAACTTGGGTGTCGGCCTGCACTGCGGGCTCTAACTCTTGATAAAAGGCTTTTAGCTGGGCAAGGGTAGTCGGGCAAACATCCGGACAGTAGGTAAAACCAAAAAAGATTAAATTCCACTTACCTTCCATTGCCGTGGGCGTTATGGCTTCACCGCGATCATTAAGTAAACTGAAATTAGGTAGGGTGCGCGGGTTTTCATAAAGGTAGGCGCCTTGGGATTTCAGCTCTTCGGCGGTCATCATGCGCGCGCGAGTTGCCGCGTAAAAAAACCCCGCCACCAGCACTATTCCCACCGCGACAATTGCGAGCACTGTTAATTTTATTCCCCGCTGGCGCTGCGCCGTGCCGCCGGCGCCCTGTGTTTCCTGTGTCATCGTACATCAACCTCAAAAATGGTCATAGCAGGCAGCAAGTAATGATCTAAAAGCATAATCATAAACAGCGCCATTAAATAGACGATGGAATACTTAAAGGTCGCCATCGGTGCCTTCGGATTTTTACCTCGCAATAAGACGATCGACCAATAGAGAAACCCAGCGCCCAAACAGACTGCACCGAGTAAATACAACGACCCGCTCATACCGGTGGCAAAGGGCAGCAGAGTTACCACAAATAATAAAATGGTATAAAGCAGAGTGTGTAGCTTGGTGTAGGCGATGCCGTGGGTAACCGGCAACATAGGGATATCAACTTTTGCATAATCGTCGCGACGGTGAATAGCCAAGGCCCAGAAATGCGGTGGCGTCCAAATAAAGATAATTAACACTAATAGCAGGGCGTGACCGTGGACTTCATTCGTCACTGCTGTCCAGCCCAATAGCGGCGGCGCAGCGCCAGCAATACCGCCAATAACGATATTTTGTGGTGTCGCTCGCTTCAGATAAAGAGTGTATACGACGGCATAGCCAAGCAACGAGGCGAGGGTAAGCCAGGCAGTTAGTGCATTAACCTTGATCAATAAAATCGCCATACCGGCGCCGCCGATAACCGCCGCAAAAATACCAGCATTGCGGTTGCTAACCCGGCCCTGAGCTATTGGCCGATTGTGGGTGCGCGCCATAACGAGATCAATGCGACTGTCGACCAGATGATTGATCGCCGCTGCCGCACCGGCACACAAAGCAATTCCGAGGTTGCCATAAATCAAGGCGTTCCAAGGCACCATGCCGGGCACCGACATAAACATGCCAATCACCGAGGTTAGCAGCATCAGTAATACCACATTGGGCTTACATAGCTCGTAATAATCCCGCCAACTCGCCGCTGACTGTGGCTGTGTCATACCCGAACTCCCCCGCGGTTTACCGCCGCTGTAAATACGAAGTAACTTATCGTTACTTGGCTAAGCAATAAAAGTGCACCAACAAGGTTATGAGCGACAGCGACACCGATCGGGAAGCTGAACTCAATATTGCTGATACCCAAAGCAATTTGTATTACCAAGATTACCAGCATCACATTGGCGGCTTTCTTTGCCGGCGCCATGCCGATACTGCGTAATTTAAAAAACAGAAACAGCAAGTAGGCGGCGGTTACCATGGCGCCAACTCGGTGACTAAAATGGATCGCCACCCGCGCCGCATTATCCATGGTGCCACCCAAGTAATTGGGGCCAATATGCTGAGCTATGTTAAAGCCCTCACGAAAATTCATTGGCGGCAACCATGAACCTTGGCACTGTGGGAAGTCCGGGCAGGCGATGTCCGCGTAATTTGCGGTAGTCCAACCACCAAGGGCAATCTGACAGACGACAACAACTAAACCCAGAAAAACCAAGGGTTTTAGAGCCTGTAACTTAGCTTCACTTATCGCCGGTATTTGCCAGTGCTGGTTGTTTAAGCGCAGTGTCAAAAGCCATAGTAGGCTTAAGGTCGTGAACCCACCCAGCAAATGCGAAGTAACGACTTGCGGCCACAGTTTGAGGGTGACCGTCCACATGCCGAACATGCCCTGTAAAATAATAAAGCCTAAAAGAAACAAGGGTAGTTTTAGTGGCTGCTGCGGCTTGCGCTCTCGAATCGATAAAACAACCAGACCAATCGTCAGCAAACCCAAGCTCGAAGCCAAATAGCGGTGAATCATTTCTGGCCAGGTTTTGTCGTGCTCAACCGGCATATCAGGGTAGGCCTCATTGGCCCGCGCCACTTCGTGATCGTCCGTAGGCCACAGTACATGACCGTAGCAGGTTGGCCAATCTGGGCAACCCAAACCGGCGTCCGCCAAGCGAGTAAACACGCCCATCGCGAGGACAATTATTGCAACTAGACAGGAAAAAAGCGCCAAGCGAAAACCTGCTTTGCGCTGCGCTGCTGAATTAAATAGTGCCATCATTCTCTACCGTGTGTGCTTAAGCTAACCGTTTAATACCGAACTATTTGATTAAGCGCCGCATATCCTTTAATACATCCTTACCCAAGGTGGTCAAAGTAAGCTGCTCCATATCGGCGGCGCGATAGTACATCATCACCCAGCCCATGGGGTCGACAATATAAAACGCACTAGGATCAAATGGGTTGATATCCAAAGTCTTTAGTTGGCTTAGAAATGCTTCGCCGTCCACTTGAAGCACCGTAATATCGCTGTGC
>NZ_JBFJWS010000355.1:0-3087 GCF_041623545.1 Zhongshania sp.
ACGCCTACGGTATTGGCCTTGCTTGATTGGGAATTATCCACCTTAGGCCATCCTTATGCGGACTTAGCCTATCAGTGTATGCAATTGCGAATTCCGAGTGATGCCGCTATTCCGGGGCTTGGTGGGATTGACCGCACGGCACTGGGTATTCCATCGGAACAGGATTATGTACGCCGATATTGTGAGCGGCGAGGGATAGAGGGTATTGATCACTGGGTATTCTATCTGGCGTTTGCCTTCTTTCGCCTCAGCGCAATTTTGCAAGGCGTGTACAAGCGTGCTCTCGACGGTAATGCGTCTAGTCAAAAGGCGATGGACTATGGCGCGCTAGCCGCTCCTTTGGCTGAACTGGGTGTAGCACTGATTGAGCGTGGTGAGTGACAAGAGCAAATAGGGTTGTGAAAATGAATGAGCTTTTAGCGAAAAGTATCGATTTGACTGGCCGGGTTGCCTTGGTTACTGGCGCGTCTAGTGGGCTGGGTGCGCATTTTGCCAAGGTTCTGGCTCAGGCCGGGGCTACGGTGGTGGCTACGGCGCGGCGAGTCGATAGATTACAGGTACTCGTCGGCGATATTGTGGCAGAGGGTGGCCAAGCATTGGCGGTCGCAATGGACGTTAATGACAAGGCCTCTGTCACCGCAGGTTTTGATCAAGCGCAAGCGGCGCTGGGTGCGATTAGCATCGTGGTAAATAACGCGGGTGTGGCTGAACCAAGCCGTTTTGTCGACAGTACGGAAGAGCAGTGGGACTTTGTCGTTGACACCAATTTGCGGGCGGTGTGGCGGGTGTCACGAGAAGCTTCTGCCCGAATGATAAAAGCAGGAGTCCCCGGCAGTATTGTTAATATTGCTTCGATACTCGGCTTGCAACCGGGCGCTAATAATAGCCTTTACGCGACCGCAAAGGCGGGCGTAGTGCAACTAACGAAAAATTCTGCTCAGGAACTATGGCGTAATAATATTCGGGTTAACGCCCTTTGCCCTGGCTATTTTGAGACAGAGCTGAATGCTGAGTTTTTCCATTCGGAGAAGGGCCGCCAATATGTGAACCGAATGCAGCCGCGTCGGCTTGGTCAATTACACGAGTTAAATATGCCCTTATTGTTACTGGCCAGCGATGCTGGCTCCTTTCTTAACGGGGTGGCGCTACCTGTTGATGGCGGGCACTTAGTACAATCGCTTTAATAGCGAGCCAAAAGTTTCTGGCTTGACTCTTTTGCCAGTACTCGTGACTGGAATCGCCAATACAAATGCTTGGCGAGAGCGTTACACTTAATAAATAACAAACATTGATATCGAGGTTGCTCAGTGGCAAATACAACACCCATCCTAGTTGCATCTGGCCAGTATGTTTTTCGCGATGTGCTTACCGCGGATAACGCGCTGGCTCCGGTCGACATTGCTGCGAAAGCAGTAAACGCGGCATTTGACTCAGCTAAAGCGCGTGAACCACTTGCGAGTCACATTGATACGATTGCCTATATCCGTGGTTTTATCGACTCTATACCGGGCGGTGCCGGTCCCTTCGGCGCCAGCAATAATATCCCCAGATCCCTAGCTAATCGCATAGGTGCTAATCCCCGTACCGCGATTTACGGTCGCGAAGGGGGGCATTCGCCCCAGCGTTTCGTCAATGAATTTGCCGAGAAAATTGCCGCGGGTGAGATGTCGCTTGGCTTGATCGCCGGTGCCGAAGCGACCGGCATCATGAAACAGGCAATGAAAAGTGGTTTGACCTTGGATTGGAGTGAGCATGTCGAGGGCCAACTGGACGACCGAGGTTGCCATTTACTTTTTACTGACTATGAAGTGAACCACGGAATTACCTTTCCTACCCAAGTGTACCCATTGTTTGAGAACGCTTGGCGGGCGAGGCATGGTTTGTCAGAGGCCGCTCATCGCAAATTGGCTTCAAGTTTATTTGCGAAATTTTCTGAAGTGGCGGCGACTAACCCGTATTCCCAATTCCCAATCACTCGGAGTGAACGTTTTCTCAATGAAGTTTCGGCGGAAAACTACTGGGTCGCGCGGCCTTATACCAAGTGGATGGTTGCCCAAGACGCCGTGAATCAAGGCGCGGCGTTGCTAATGTGTTCCGTTGATAAGGCAATTGAATTGGGTATTCCCGAGTCGCAGTGGGTGTACTTGCACAGTTATGCCGATGTTGATGATCGCTGGGTGTCAGAACGGGCGGATTTAGCGGTGTCAGAGACGATGCGTTTGAGTTTAAACGCCGTGCTCAATAGTGTTGGCAAATCAATTGCAGAAATTAATGTTATGGATATTTACAGCTGCTTCCCGATTGCGGTGTTAGCGGCCTGTGAGGCAATGGGGCTGGATTGGACCACTGATAAACCCCTGACAGTCACTGGTGGCCTGCCATTCTTTGGCGGACCGGGGAACAGTTACAGCACGCATGCTATTGCCAGCTTAACAGATGCTTTGCGCAGCAAGCCTGATGATTATGGCCTGATAACGGCTAATGGTGGTTTCCTCTCCAAACAATCGGTCGGCATTTATTCTGCGCAGGCGCCAGCGAAGCCCTGCCACAACGCTGCTCCGGACTTGCAGGCAACATTGGACGCTTTGCCCACGGTAACGGTGGTAGAACAGGCCGAAGGTATCGCTAGTATTGAAACCTATACCTTAGTTTATAGCCGTGGCGTACCGACACTGGGGATAGTGGTTGGCCGTTTCGAGGATGGGCGGCGCTTTTTAGCGAATACTGGCGACGGTGACGAGCGCAGCTTGGCTATCATGGCTGGTGACACAGAGTTGATCGGTCGCAAGGTGCTGGTGCGGCATCTGGCGAATAAAAACATAATCAGCTTTGATGCTGCCTAGCTGGATTCGCACTGGCTTAAAGGTGTTGGCGGTATTTTTGTGGTGACATCCCAGTCCAGGTTTTAAACGCGCGCGTGAAGGCACTGGCTTCTGAGAAGCCAGTGCGCTGGGCAATTTGTTCAATGGATAGATTGGATTTGCCCAAATAGTACAGTGCGCTGTCTTGGCGACATTGGGTTTTCACTTCATTGAAGCTGGTGCCCTCATGTGCCAAGCGCCGACGCAGCGTTTGGGGGTGTAAGTG
>NZ_JBFJWS010000356.1:0-3074 GCF_041623545.1 Zhongshania sp.
CCTCTAAAGCAATTAGAGCTATATTGTTTTGATTTATATTTAGAAAGGCTTGGAGCCGGAAGACAACTTTGTCCTGGCGGCACATTAGCATCAGCGTGGCAGCACATGCCTGAGCATGTTCAGGCTGCAGCTCGAGCTTTAATCTTTGCGCAGCAAGAATTTGTTAGAGCCGCGATTGAACGTGGTATGGATGATGGAAGTATAGTAAATACTAAGGAAGCCGCAGAGCTTGCTGAGTGGTTGGTTGCATCAGTACAGGGTGCTTTGGTCACCTCCCGCATACTAGCTAGTGCCGCGGAATCTGGCGAAGTAATATTCACAAGGTTATGTCACCAAACGTTGGGCGTCATCAGTAAATGATGCTGCCTTTTTTTGGATTAAAAAAACTAACGACTGGTAGGTAGGCTATGAAAACAAAAACACCAAACCATTACAAGACAACAGCTGTCGGTTATCGATTCTTTGAAAATGTGCTGCGCTTTCGCTGGCTCGTAATTCCCTCCTGTTTGATAGTTATTATTCTTATGGGGAAATTTTTACCTCAACTAACTAAGGACACATCTGCGGAAGCGTTTGTACCTAAAGATAGTCCCGCTTTGGCATTTAGGGATCACGTTGAAGAAGTCTTCAACCTAAAGGAGCCGATGGTCATTGCAGTCACTTCAGGTTCGGAGCGAGGAATTTACACGCCGGAGGCTCTGGGTTTAGTTGATTGGTTAAGTCATGAAATAGAGGCGATAGAGGGCATTGATCCAGATGCCGTAATTAGCCTAGCTACCGAGAAGGATATTCGTGGCACTAATGATGGCATGCTGGTAGAGCCTTTCTGGGAGAGTTTGCTGCTATCGGCTCAAGAAGCAGACGGCATTCGTGACCGGATACAGAAGTTCCCCCTTATGCTCGGTACGCTTGTCGCACGAGATGGGAGCGCGACTGTGATCGTCGCAGAGATGCTTCCAGACGTAGAAGGGGAATTGGTTTATCACGCTTTGCTAGAGCTTAACGAGCGTGCCAGAGCGATTGGGCTTGTAGCTGAGAATATTGAACTGCATGTCGCTGGTCAAGGCGCGGTTTCTGGTTACTTGTCCGCTTATATTGCCGCGGATGCTAGTAGATTGAACCCAATGGCTGCAGTCATTATAACTATTGTTCTGCTGCTTGCATTTCGTACGCTTGCAGGTACGGTGTTGCCCAACATTATTGTGATTGGAACCATTGCGGTGGGTCTTGGCAGCATGGCCGCTGCTGGTATTCCAATGTACGTTATTACAAATTCGTTGCCGGTGATTCTTATTGGTATCGCGGTCTGTGATTCAATACATATCTTTACTCAGTACTATGATGAGTTGGCCGCGCAGCAAAAACCAGACCATCACGACGCGGTAATTCGTGCCATGACGGTTATGTGGCGACCAGTTACGCTGACGACACTGACCACGGTTGCGGGATTTTTGGGCCTTTCTCTTGCTGCACTTCTCCCCCCAATGCGGTCTTATGGCATTTTCGCCGCTATCGGAATAATGGCCGCGTGGGCGTGGACGCTGCTGCTTTTACCAGCGCTATTATCCCTGTTCAAGCCACGGTTAAAAAAGAACCAGCCAGCTGAAATTATTAAGCCTGACATGCTAAGTAAAGTGTTAGGTGTAGTTGGGCGTAGCGTGGCGAGTAAGCCAAAGCAGGTCCTAACTATTACGGCGTTGTTCCTAATTTTCGCTGTCGTCGGCATTAGTCGTGTCGAATTCAACGATCAACGTATTCATAGCTTTCAAGAACAGGAGCCGCTTCGCATTGCAGATGCTGTGATTAATTCTAGCTTCGATGGCACATATTATCTGGATGTCGCAATAACAACCCCAAACCCTGAAGATCTATTTCTGCCCGCAAACCTTCGCAAAATTGAAAGTTTGCAAAAATGGATGGAAGACCAAGGCGGGCTAGAGAATACAACGTCAATCGTCGATTACATTAAACAAATGCATAAATCCATGAACTCCGGCAACCCTGATTACTACGATATCCCGGACAGTGCAGACCTTGTCGCACAATATTTTTTGCTCTATTCAGTCTCTGGTGATCCCACTGATTTTCAAGAGGAGATTGATTACGATTACAAGCTTGCCCACGTGCGAGGTCAGTTAAAAAATGACAATTTTCAGCAGGTCGAGCCGATTGTTTTAGACCTTAAGCGCTACTTAATGGATACATTTAATAACGATTCGATTGAAGGTCACACCACCGGCTCGATTGATCTCGCTTACTCTTGGATGGCCCCGTTGCGAGGAAATACCGCGGCGGGCATGGCACTAGCGCTCATATTGGTAATGGCGGCGTCCGCTCTGTTCTTTCGCTCCATTGTATTGGGCGTTATCTCAACACTGCCGGTGGCGTTCTCGGTGCTTATGGTATTTGCCATTATGGGGTATGCGGGCATCTGGATTGGCATAGGCACTTCTATGTTTGCCGCAATCGCGATTGGTTTAGGTGTGGACTTCTCTATCCACACTATCGATCGTTTGCGCGGACTTATTAATGATAAAAACCTATCCTATGACGCTGCAGTAGCGGAGCTATTTCCGAGCACCGGCCGCGCCTTACTATTTAATTTGCTTGCGCTTGCCTTAGGTTTTGGCGTACTGATGACGTCCCAGGTGCCGCCATTGCAAAATTTTGGTTTACTAGTCGCAATAGCGGTCCTCACAGCCTTTGTCACGAGCTTAACCAGTATGACCGCACTGATTGGGGTGATGCGTCCAGCAGCACTTTTTAGTGATTCCAGTGTAACGAACTCCAAACAGCCCGTATCGCAACAGGGTTATGCTCGCGTAGGCTTTCTCGTTCTGTTGGGCGCGCTGGCTCTACTGAGTATTCCTGCCAGTGCAGGGGATGATGCAGATGGCTTTGAAGTAATGCAGGCAGTCGACCAGCGACCAGAAGGCCTCACTCAGCGCTCTGGTTTAAAGTTAGAGCTTACTGATCGGCGTGGTAAAATTCGCCAACAGGAAACAATTGCGCTGCGCAAATACTATGGTGAAGATAAGCGTCAGGTGATGTTTTACTTAGAGCCAAGTAATGTC
>NZ_JBFJWS010000357.1:0-3003 GCF_041623545.1 Zhongshania sp.
CGCTTCTGGGAACCAGAATTCGAAGGTTCCGATTTGAATTTAGCAGGCTGGACCAAAAAAATTACCGGCAAGCCCACTATTAGTGTCGGCAGTGTTGGTCTCGACCAGGAGTTTATCTCTGCGTTTCGCGGCGAAGGAGCGGGTGTTGCCAACATCGATAATTTGCTCGAAAAAATGAACCGCAATGAGTTTGATCTAATTGCAATTGGCCGCGCCTTACTCGCCAATTCTGACTGGGTGAATAAAATTAAACACGGTCAAATCGATCAACTCCAACCCTTCACGATAGAGCATGTTGGGCAACTCTCGTAGAGACGCAGTAAAAGGGCTAGCCATGCCGCAATGTGCGGCTAGCCCCGTTATATGTATTTTTAATACTTGTTATGTGTTTATGTAAGCATTCGCTAATTTCAGCGATGAGCCCTAAAACTCGGTGTGAACATGAACTATAAAATTATCGGTATTGTGTTGGTTGTCGGCGGTGTTGCATTAAGCCTATGGGGCTACAACATCTATGATTCTGCCAGCTCGCAAATTAGCCGTGCACTAAACGGTGAAACGCCTCTTGAGGCATGGGCCGGTATGGTCGGCGGTGCAATCAGTGTTTTACTTGGCCTCGCGCGCTTAAAGTGAATACGCTCTGAACTTCACAGCCGTACAAGCCAGACCGCTAAGCTCCCCGAAGCTATCGCTCGCAAAAGCGCTCTGCGCTGCCCTGCTCCAGCACCACACACAACGCAGGCCACCACAAATTTGAACTACACTGCTTTACAGCCTTTTGTAATTAGCGCAACGCTCTATGGATGAGGACGAAACGAATGACGACATTCACTTTAAACGGCAAGAAGATCTCCTCCACCGCGCCAGCAGACACACCACTACTATGGGTGATTCGCGATGAATTTGGCCTTAAGGGCACCAAGTTTGGCTGCGGCATTGCCATGTGCGGCGCCTGCACCGTGCACATGAACGGCAATCCGATGCGCTCCTGCTCAATACCGCTAGGGGCCGTGGGCAATGCCGACATCCGCACCATTGAAGGACTCGAGGCCCGTCACCCCCTACAACAGGCCTGGGTAGAAGAACAGGTACCCCAGTGCGGTTACTGTCAGTCTGGCCAGATTATGCAGGCCGCCTCCTTGCTTGCAAGCAAAGCCAACCCAAGCGATGAGGAAATAGTCCAGCATATGTCAGGTAATTTGTGCCGCTGCATGTCGTATGCGCGCATTAAGCGTGCAATAAAAAGTGCAGCTCAGAGCAGCGACGGCGTCATTCAAATATACGACCCCAAGCGGCAAACCATCGTCGACAACACCCACACTGACGAACAGGGAGTAAGCTAAGATGTCACGGATCACCAACGACAAAAATGCAGCCTACAGCCGCCGTCAGTTTTTAATTGGCTCGACAAGCGCAGGACTGATGTTGGCCTTTGCGCCGAGTAGCGTCCTTGCGGGAAATACCTCGGCCTCCGAGCGCTTACAAAACAAGCAGTTTAACCCAACGATCTGGTTTGAGATTGACCAGAGCGGCGCCATTCTAGTCAACGTAACCCGTGCCGAGATGGGCCAACACGTTGGCACGGCACTCGCGCGGATCCTTGCCGATGAGCTCGGCGCCGACTGGAACCGAGTGAGCTTCAAGCATGTGGATACCGACCCTAAATGGGGTTATATGGTTACCGGCGGTTCATGGTCGGTATTCCAGTCATATCTGCCGATGTCCCAAGCTGGGGCGGCGGGTCGCGAAGCACTGATAGGCGCTGCGGCCACACTACTTGGCGTTGCCGCCAAAGACTGTCGCACCGAGAACAGCCAAGTCATTTGCGGGAGTAAACGCTTGGACTTTGCCGAGATTGTTAAACGCGGCAAGATCGACAAAACTTATACCAGCGACGAGCTTGCCGCGTTTTCGCCCAAACCGGCAGCAAAACACACCCTCATTACCAAGCCCAGCAAGGCCCTGGATATTCCCGCCAAATCTACCGGCGAGGCACATTACGGGATCGACGCTGAACTCGACGGCATGATCTATGCGCGCCCTTTAATTCCGCCTACGCGCTATGGCTCGTCAATTATCAAAATCGACGACAGCGCGGCGAAAAAAGTAAAGGGCTACATCGGTTACAAAATACTGCAAGACCCCGCCGACGTATTGCAAGGTTGGGTCTCGGTGTTAGCCGACACCTACTACGGTGCGATCAAGGCCGCCGATGCAGTCAAAGTGAACTATAAAGCAGGCGAAACTGCCGAGGTCAGCGAGCAAGACCTCATCGCTGAAGGCGAGCGCTTAGTCGCCGACAAGTCCTCTGGTGGGCTATTTGTAGAACATGGCAATATCGACAACGCCGCCAAGCAGGCAAAAAAATCGATTGAAGGTCTGTACCGCACCTCCTCGGTTCTGCACTTTGCCCTAGAGCCGGTCAACGCCACTGTCGAGTTTAAAGACGGGATTTGCCATGTGTATACCGGCAACCAGTGGCAGTCACTGTTTCTGCCCGTTGTCGCCAAGTCTGTCGGCCTTAGTGAAGACAAGGTGATCATTCACCAACACTACCTCGGCGGTGGTTTTGGCCGACGCTTGGCAGGCGACTATATGTTGCCCGCCGCGCTAACGGCTCAGGCCACCGGCAAGCCGGTAAAGTTGGTTTTCACCCGCGAAGATGACTCCCGCTTTGACTGCATTCGTTCACCCTCGGTGCAGCATTTCGCTGCCTATTGGGACGCCGACGACGCGCTACAGGGCATTGAACACGCCGCCGCTGCAGGCTGGCCGACATTGACTATGGCGCCCGGATTCATGCCCGACAGCGTCGACAAAAAAACCAAAGTCGACAGTTTTTCCATTAGCGGCGCCGACCACTGGTACAGCCTTAACAACCACCGAGTTCGAGCTATAAATAATACCCTAGCCCAAAAAACCTTTGTGCCCGGTTGGTTGCGTGCCGTAGGGCCAGGTTGGATTGGCTGGGGGGTAGAGTCTTTTATGGATGAGGTAGCCCAC
>NZ_JBFJWS010000358.1:0-2958 GCF_041623545.1 Zhongshania sp.
TGTCGACAGGACCCCCTTGCTTACGCAACCCCCGCGGAGCGAATGCTGGCCGCTATCGGCGAGCCAGAGCTTATTGATACCCGCAAAGATCCACGCTTGTCGCGTATTTTTTCCAATCGGCTTATTCCCCGCTATCCGGCATTTGAAGAATTTTACGGGCTTGAAGACGTTATTGCGCAAATAGTGGCATTTTTTAAACATGCCGCTCAGGGCTTGGAGGAGCGCAAGCAAGTCTTGTATCTGCTTGGTCCTGTTGGTGGTGGTAAATCTTCTATTGCTGAACGCTTAAAAAAATTAATGGAGGCCGCGCCGATTTATGCGCTGAAAGGCTCCCCCATCAATGAGTCGCCACTGGGCTTGTTTGACCCGCTGCGCGACGGCGAGCAGTTGGAAGAAGAATACGGCATCCCAAAGCGCTATCTCACTGGATTGGCTTCGCCTTGGGCGATTAAACGTCTCGACGAATTTGAAGGTGACTTAAGTAAATTCCGAGTCGTGCGTATTCAGCCCTCGGTATTGAAGCAGGTTGCTGTGACCAAAACTGAGCCCGGTGACGAGAATAACCAAGATATATCGACTTTGGTCGGTAAGGTTGATATCCGCAAGCTCGAAGCCTACGCCCAAGATGATCCCGATGCCTACTCCTACTCCGGTGGCTTGTGCTTGGCCAACCAAGGTTTGCTTGAATTTGTGGAGATGTTCAAGGCGCCAATCAAGATGCTGCACCCGCTGTTAACCGCAACTCAGGAGGGGAACTACAAGGGCACTGAAGGTTTCTCGGCGATCCCGTTTCAGGGCATTATTTTGGCGCACTCTAATGAGTCGGAATGGTTGACCTTTAGAAACGATAAGCATAATGAGGCTTTCCTTGATCGAGTTTACATCGTTAAGGTTCCCTACTGTTTGCAGGTGTCTGAAGAGGTCAAGATTTATCAAAAGCTAATGCGACATAGCTCCCTCTCTAATGCGCCCTGTGCACCGGGTACTTTGGAGATGTTGGCCCAGTTTACCGTACTGTCACGCCTCAAGGAGCCAGAGAATTCCAGTATTTATTCCAAAATGCGGGTTTACGACGGCGAGTCCTTGAAGGATACCGATCCCGCCGCTAAGTCGTTCCAAGAGTATCGGGATTATGCCGGTATCGACGAAGGTATGACCGGCATGTCTACTCGCTTTGCCTTTAAAGTATTGTCGGCCGTGTTTAACTACGACAACTCTGAGATTGCGGCAAACCCTGTGCATTTAATGTATGTGCTGGAACAGCGTATTTTGCGCGAACAACTGCCTGAAGATACCCAGCGCATTTACCTCGAATTTATCAAAGGTTGGTTGGCAGTGCGTTATGCCGAATACGTGGGTAAGGAAATTCAAACTGCGTATTTGGAATCGTACTCAGAGTACGGGCAAAATATTTTTGATCGCTACGTAACGTTTGCAGATTACTGGATTCAGGACGAAGATTACCGCGATCCAGAAACCGGCGCGATTTTCGATCGCGGCACGTTAAATAGTGAACTCGAAAAAATTGAAAAGCCTGCGGGCATAGCTAATCCTAAAGACTTCCGTAACGAAATTGTTAATTTTGTATTGCGGGCGAGGGCGCAGAATGAGGGGCGTAACCCGAGTTGGACCAGTTATGAAAAACTGCGTGAGGTCATTGAGAAGAAAATGTTCTCAAGTACTGAAGAGCTACTGCCGGTTATCTCATTTAATGCTAAGGCCTCTGTGGAAGATAAACAGAAGCACGAGAATTTTGTGACCCGCATGGTTGAGAAGGGCTATACCCCGAAGCAGGTCAGACTGTTGTCCGAGTGGTATTTGCGGGTTAGAAAATCGGGTTAACTCTCTGCCAGTGAAAGGGGCGTAATATGTCAATGATCATTGACCGCCGCCTGAATGATCGCAATAAAAACGCCGGCAATCGCCAGCGTTTTATCAGGCGTTACAAGGCGCAGCTGCGCAAGTCAGTTGCGGATATTGTTGCTGATCGATCGATAACCGATATGTCGAGGGGCGGCGAAGTCGGTATTCCGGTCAAAGATATCTCTGAACCCAAGTTTCGTATTGGTCGCGGCGGCGATCGCGAGATGGTGCACCCTGGTAATAAGGAATTTACTACGGGTGATAAAATCGCCAAGCCGCCCTCAGGTGGCGCTGGCGGCGGCTCGGGTAGTGGCGAAGGACAGGGCGAGGAAGGCCAAGATAATTTTATGTTCACACTCTCGAAAGAAGAGTTTATGAACTTGTTTTTTGATGACTTGGAACTGCCGCGTTTAGCGCGAAATGTATTAGGCGATTCTAAGCAGTTTACCTACCGCCGAGCGGGTTATACCCCAAGCGGAGTACCGGCGAATTTGTCGGTGCCGCGATCCATGCAAAATGCCATGGCAAGGCGCATCGCTTTGCGAGCGCCGCTATATCGCGAATTAGAGGAACTTAAAGCAGGTGCAGGTACCGCCGAGGAAATTGAAGCGCTGGAAAAGCGTATAGCGCGAATCCCCTTTCTGGATGAATATGATCTGCGCTTTCGTCACCGAGTTAAGGAGCCCAAACCCATAAGTCGCGCTGTTATGTTCTGCCTGATGGATGTCTCGGCGTCGATGTCAGAACAGAAAAAAGACTTGGCGAAGCGCTTTTTTACGTTGTTATATTTATTCCTAAGCAGGAAATACGAACATGTCGAGCTGGTGTTTATTCGACATACCTCGGATGCACAGGAAGTGGATGAGCATGCATTTTTCCACGACCCCCAAACCGGCGGGACCGTGGTGATGTCGGCGCTGAACTTAATGATGGAAATACTCGAGGAGCGCTATCCACCAAATCAGTGGAATATTTATGGTGCCCAAGTCTCTGATGGTGATGCCTTCGGCAGCGATCCGCAGCGCAGTGCAATGCGCTTAAGCAAAGATATTTTACCCTTGTGCCGCTATTTTGCTTATGTAGAGGTGCCCGACA
>NZ_JBFJWS010000359.1:0-2951 GCF_041623545.1 Zhongshania sp.
CGGAATGCGAAACTCAGCGCAAGCAACGATAGGCTTACCCTTTTCATTCAAGCAAGACAGCTCATAGGCATTCCAAACATCAACCCCGACAAAGGGTAGCTCCCCCTTTACACCTAAACCAGCGCGTCCGTCTTGCCGAGGAATCGGGTGTAGGCAGTTTGGGTCGTATTGACCAGGGTAACTAACCTGTTCGCCCAAGGGCCCATGACCGAGATGTTTACTCATAAATTTATCCGCCTTCCTTACAAAGCTGCTTACGCAAAGATCTCTACTGACGTAGGCGAGTGCCCGTACGCAGAAGATGCATACAATAAGCGTAGGCCGCTATAGTAAACACCCCAACCATAATGAAGGCCGTGGTTACATTCACATCAGATACACCCAGCACACCGTACCGGAAGGCATTTACGATATAGAGCATCGGATTTAAGCGTGACACCCCAGCCCAAAACTCTGGCAATAAATCGATGGAATAGAACACTCCACCTAAATACGTTAGTGGCGTCAGGACAAAAACGGGCACAATCGAGACGTCATCAAAATTATTGGCAAACACGGCATTTATAAAGCCTGCAAGGGAAAACATTATTGAGGTCATCAGTACAATCGCAATAGTGACCCCGAGGTGTTGAATATGCAAAGTGGTAAAGAACAAGGACAAGGCGGTAACAATAATGCCTACCAACAACCCCCTGGTCACTCCGCCAAGCACAAAACCCCAAAGTATCGTGTTGTTCGACATCGGCGAGACTAAAATCTCCTCGACAAAATGTTGGAATTTAGCGCCGAAAAACGAAGACACGACATTGGAATAGGCATTAGTAATCACCGACATCATAATTAAGCCGGGAACCACAAACTCCATATAAGTAAACCCACCCATTTGACCAATACGAGAGCCAATCAGCGCACCAAATATCACAAAATACAATGACATGGTGATTGCTGGGGGTAACAAGGTTTGCATCCAAATTCGCAGAAAGCGCCGAATCTCTTTGCGGACAATCGTGTAAAACGCTATCCACTGCTCTGCTAATGTCATTAATTACTCCACTCTCATATACACTGACGCGAGCTACTTTGTCGCCAGTAGCGCAACAAATAATTCTTCAAGGCGATTCGCTTTATTACGCATACTGCTCACCTCAATCCCGCTACCATTAAGCGCAACAAACACCTCATTTAACGACGTGCCTTTATTCAGCACTAACTCAAGCGTGTGCTCATCGACCATACGGGTGTCGAACCCAGGTATCGCGATGTCAGCCTTAATACCATCGCGAACATCAAGAATGAACGTTTCCTTTTGCAACTGCTTAAGCAACGCTTTCATTGTCGTGTTTTCAACAATATTACCGGCATCAATAATGGCAATATGGCGACACAGACTCTCGGCTTCTTCTAAGTAGTGCGTGGTTAATATTATCGTGGTGCCACGCCGATTAATTTCAGTGAGGAACTCCCACATTGACCGGCGCAATTCGATATCGACACCCGCAGTCGGCTCATCCAAAATTAACAAGCGCGGTTCATGAACTAAAGCTCGCGCAATCATTAAGCGCCGCTTCATGCCGCCAGAGAGCATTCTCGAAGCAACCTTGCGCTTATCCCAAAGACCGAGTTTCTTTAAATATTTCTCGGCCCGCTCACCGGCGACCTTGCGACTCAAACCGTAGTAGCCAGCTTGATTGACAACAATATCCCACACCGACTCAAAGCTAGAAAAATTGAACTCTTGAGGCACTAAACCAATTTCGCGCTTGGCCGCGGCTAAGTCATCATCAATGGAGTGGCCAAAAATACGCACCTCACCCGCTGTTTTTTTAACGAGCGACGATATAATACCTATCGTGGTTGATTTACCGGCACCGTTAGGCCCCAGGAGGGCATAAAAATCCCCCTGCTGAACTTCAAGGTCAATACCTTTTAGCGCCTCAAACCCATTGTCATAGACTTTGCGTAATCCCTTAATCTCTAGGGCAATCGCCATATTCGCGTCCTAAATTTGGTCACTATTTGATAAGCCGGCTATTTTGCCACGCCAGCGCGATGGAATACACTAGAAGGGCCAAGACTACTCGCAGAATCGATCTGCAATAATCCGCGTTGGAGACCCCGTGATAAAACGAAATGAATACTACCTGCAGCTCTGTAGCGAACTGCATGCCCTCTGCAGCAAACAACTTCCTGGTCATCCCGCGCACAGCGAAGAAAGCAACACTGAAATGATCGGCAAGTTAACCCAACTCCTCTCCGATTTCGGCAAGAGTGAAGATTACGTGGCTCTTGGCCAAGACATCATAACGCACATTATCAGTCACTACCCGGACATCACACCGCAAATGCACCGCGATCTACTGTGGTTTTTCGGTGGTGATTGCCTACATTATCTCGCCGACGACGAGCTAGAGCGCTATCAAGCGATTGAAGAGATTTTCTACGAGCAGCAGCAAAATGATCCCAACGCCTCTTATCGCAATATTCGCGCCCAGCAATTTGGCATGCACTAACCGGCAATACGCGCCACTGAACCAGTGGCGCTCACCGATCAATTCCTACAGACGAAAAAAAAGCGAAGCATACGCTTCGCTTTTTTAAAATTTGGAGCGGGAAAGGAGGCTCGAACTCCCGACCTCAACCTTGGCAAGGTTGCGCTCTACCAACTGAGCTATTCCCGCAAATCACGACATTAGATTTAAAACAGAGTTTAAATCAATTCCACATATGCCGTACAGCCTTGATTAAACAGTCTTTTTACGCCAAACCAATGCGGCTCGCATAATAAAAAGTTTTCATCAAGCTGTCAATAAACAGACTCGTCTGTAAACTGACAAATTCACGCGCTGTGACGCAAATTAATTGGCGTCCCCTAGGGGACTCGAACCCCTGTTACTGCCGTGAAAGGGCAGTGTCCTAGGCCACTAGACGAAGGGGACGCCGCGAGCTCTTTC
>NZ_JBFJWS010000360.1:0-2947 GCF_041623545.1 Zhongshania sp.
TCGCATGGGTTTGCATACCATCGCGGTAGGGAATGTTCGTGATGCGATTCGAGCACTGAGCGAGACCGAAAATATTAGCCTCTGCTTGACAGACATTAAGCTCCCCGACGGCTCTGGCTTAGAAATCGTTCGCCACATTCAGCAAAACTCGCTATGCACGGCAGTTGCCGTACTTACCGCCTATGGCAGTACCGAACTCGCCGTTGAGGCGTTAAAAGCCGGTGCCTTCGATTTTATCAACAAGCCCGTTTCCGTTGAGCAGCTGCGTAGTCTAGTAAAAACCGCCTTAAAACTAGACGGCCGAGCAAGTCAGGTCGATGGCAGCAGCAATACTCGCCTACTTGGCGAAACCCAGAGCATTGTGAATCTGCGGGAGCAAATTTTAAAATTATCGCGCAGCCAAGCGCCGGTTTACATCAGTGGCGAATCGGGTAGCGGTAAAGAGGTTGTTGCTAGGCTCATTCACGCCAATGGCCCCCGCAGCGACGCACCTTTTGTGCCAGTAAACTGCGGCGCCATTCCCAGCGAGCTGGTTGAAAGTGAATTTTTTGGTCACAGCAAAGGTAGCTTCACCGGCGCCTATGATCATAAAGAGGGCTTATTTGAGGCCGCCAATGGCGGCACCTTATTCCTCGACGAAGTCGCTGACCTGCCCTTAAATATGCAAGTGAAGTTACTCCGCGCCATTCAAGAAAAGGCCGTTCGCCGCATTGGCTCAACCCAAGAAATACCCGTCGATGTACGTATTCTCAGCGCCACTCACCGTGACTTGGCCAGAGCCGTTGCCGCCGAACATTTTCGCAGCGACCTGTTTTATCGAATTAACGTCATTGAAGTGCAAGTGCCCAGCCTGCGCGATCGCGCCAGCGACATCCCCTTGCTCGCAAAATTCATGCTAGATCGAATCGGCCGCGAGTGGGGAGTAACGCCTCCCACCTTGGATAAATCCGCACTCAGCAGCCTATGCCAATACAGTTTTCCTGGTAATGTGCGCGAACTTGAGAATATCATCGAGCGCGCGGCAACGCTTTGCGAAAACAATATAATCACCGCCGCAGACCTTTCACTACCCAGCCTCGCGGCGCAAGCAAATGTAAAAACCAGCTCCCAAGACAGCGGCAACCACTTCTCTGCCGCCGCCGGGCAGCTGGAAGAATATATTGCGGGCATCGAAAAAGAAATTATTGCGGACGCGCTGGAAGCCAACCGCTGGAACAAAACTGAATCGGCAAAAAGTCTTGGCCTTACGTTTCGGCAGTTTCGCTACAAGCTTAAAAAATATCAATTGGAATAATAAAAACGGCGACTTTAAGTCGCCGTTTTTATTCCACTATTGAAAGTAAAAATACGTTCGTTTTCGGCCACCAGACAAATCCAGCTGCGGATCGCTAGGATCAAACGGAGACGGGCCCGCACCACCGATCACAAATGGCACGGTACGCCCCTCAATCGTCACTAGCCCCGCAATCGGCGAAGGCGGAAGACCACCACCGGCAAAGGTCTGACGGTGGAAGCTACCCGTAAACAAATCAATGATATAGGCGCCCGCATTACCTAAGTTCGCTGTGCAGCTACCACTTGAGGGAACATCAGGCTGGTTCGTACCAAAATACACTTTGCCGGCAACCGCCAAGGGTGCGTTAACGCCTTTTTCACCATCGCGCAGGTTTATATAATACCCTTGGAAACTGCCGTTAGACACACCGTCAAAACGCAATTCTATGGCATCAGCATCAGTACAGGCGACAAGACTACCGCTGCTATCTAGGCATTGCACATCGGTTTGATTGACAAGATTTGTCTCGGAAATTACCGGCGTACCCGAAGGTACAGATTTGCCGTTATTTGCATCCATAATCATATAGAAACGATTATCGACATTGTAAGCCAAGCCTGCGGTAGTCTGGTCCGTATACAATGGGTGCTCCCGATCTCCTGAGCTCAATACCACCGCATCAAAATACTTAGTCGGCACCACATCGGGACCAAACAAAAATTTACGAGCGTCATTACCTGTGCTACTCAGCGAAGCCAATTTTGTCATTTGGAAATCAGCAAAAGTTGGGGTTGCTGGGCTATTAGCCTCAAGATCTACGCGCCAAACATTACCGCCAACATCCGCGGCATAGAGCCTATCGATGTAACCATCGACATCCCGATCCAACAAAGTAATATCGGCAGGAATGGACTTAGTCAACGCAGCAGTAATCACACAGGTTCCGCCAGAGGCCAAGGTCACTCCCGTACAGCTAGGCAGCGCAGCCCAGAGTACGCCGCCGGTAACGGCATCAACAATAATTATACCCCGACCCATTGAGTTACTGCTTGGCGCGGGTTCCGCATCTTCGGCCGGATCGTAACCCGCGCCAAATATCAGCACCGGATTAGTATGACTCTTGATTTGCGCAACTCGCGGTTGTGACCAGGTCTGACCTAACTCAGGTATATCCGCGTTAGTTAAGCGCCATAAAAACTGAGGCTCCGCCGGATTTGTTACATCCATTGCGTAAATTACCCGACCGCCACGGCGCGCCGACATATAAATATATGACTTACCCGCCGTCGCCCCACTCGTACGACCGTCCTGCAAAACCGTGGTGGTACCATCAAAGAAATAATCCCGAGGCAGTGCGCTGCTATCTACCACGGTAGGGTATTTCACCACTGGGTCGTCTTTATATTGACGGCTTAGCTTAGGAAAAAACTCAGGCGCCACAAAGCTCCACAACTCACCACCGGGGCGAACACCGCCAATATAGCTGGTTTGATTACCGTTGATTGCCCGGAAATGACCATCGTTTGAGCCATAGTAAACAACGACCCCGGTTGTACCGCCGTAATTGATAACCGCAGGTCGTGAATGCAGAACATCGCCATGAATTGAGCCCCTTACCGAAATCGGGCAACTACTGTCCCGCGACTCTGGTGGGCAGGGCCCGCGTTTAGA
>NZ_JBFJWS010000361.1:0-2942 GCF_041623545.1 Zhongshania sp.
GGGGATGGGGAGACCAAGTATGGCTCTAACATGCAGGGCAAACTCTGAGAGGTCTTGAGAGATTAATGTTACTAAGCCGGTGTCGTGGGGCCGCGGCGAAACTTCACTGAAAATCACCTCATCCCCTTTTACAAACAGCTCAACGCCAAACAAGCCCCAACCACCTAGCGCCGTAGTTACTTGTTCAGCCATCTGTTGAGCGCGCTGTAATGCGATGTCGGACATTGGCTGCGGTTGCCAAGACTCTTGATAATCACCATCTTTTTGCAAGTGGCCAATCGGCGCGCAATAACTGGTTGCGGTGTCTTCGCCATCGCTGCCGCGATGACGAATGGTGAGCAAGGTGATTTCGTAATCGAAATCAACAAAGCCTTCCACGATGACTCGGCCTGCTCCCGCGCGGCCGCCTTCTTGGGCGTAAGTCCACGCGTCGTCAATTTCGGCTGGGCGACGCACTAGACTCTGACCTTTTCCTGAGGAACTCATGATTGGTTTGATCACGCAGGGCAGACCAATTTCAGCCACCGCGGCATCAAACTCATCTTTACTGTCGGCAAAGCGATACGTCGAGGTCGCTAGCTTGAGTTTTTCCGCCACTAAGCGCCGAATACCTTCGCGATTCATGGTTAGCTGCGCGGCTCGGGCGGTGGGCACCACGTTATAGCCTTCACGCTCCAAATCAACCAAGGTGTCAGTGGCGATGGCTTCGATTTCTGGCACGATGTAATCGGGTTTTTCTAGCTCAATGACTCGGCGCAATTCTGCGCCGTCGAGCATTGAAAAAGTATAGCTGCGATCGGCAACTTGCATCGCTGGGGCATTTTCATAGCGGTCGCAGGCGACCACTTCTACACCCAAGCGCTGCAACTCTATGGCCACTTCTTTACCCAGCTCACCCGCGCCACAAAGCAAAACTTTACAAGCGCTGTCGCTAAACGGCGTGCCTAAAGAAACCATCGGGACCCTCTCACTATGTTAATAAATCTATTGGTTTTAACTTAATACGTACAGGAATTGCAGCACCAAATAGGCGTAAATCCCGGCCAGCATATCGTCGATCATAATGCCAAAGCCGCCGTGCACCTTCGCGTCTAGCAGTCGTATTGGCCACGGCTTCCAAATATCAAACAAACGAAACAGGGCAAAGCCTAAAGCAATCCAACCGAGATGCATGGGCACCATAAATAGCGCAATCCACAAGCCGACAAACTCGTCCCAGACGATTCCCCCGTGGTCGTGCACACCCAGTGCATCTGCGGTGGCACCACACAAATACACGCCAAGGGCAAACGCCAAGATCAAGACCACGACATAATAAACTGGCGGCAAAAATTGCAGCGCATACCAAAAAGGCAGTGCAGCTAGGGTGCCAAACGTGCCTGGCGCTTTAGCCGCAAGCCCGCTACCAAAACCCAAAGACAATAAATGCACCGGATTTTTTAGCAATGAAACAGGTATTTTCATGATGTAAACAACTCAAAAATGTTGGTAGCCCGCGACGGGCATGTGCACACTGCCGTCGGCGGCAAAACAAGTTAATCCAGCGCCAGCTTCGATATAGCCAACTTCAGTAATGGCCAAATTCAATTCAAGACTGATGGCGTGCAACTGCTCGCGATACGCCGCTGGGGCGGTGAAACACAATTCGTAATCATCGCCGCCGCTGAGCGCAAACTCAACAGCACGCGCGGGATCAGTTTCGGTGATAGCCGCAGACAAGGGCAAACGCTCGACCGCCAACACCGCCGCCACACCACTGGCACTGAGAATATGACTGAGGTCGGCCGCCAAGCCGTCAGACACATCGACTGCCGCCGTGGCCAAGCCCCGCAACTTTTGGCCCAACGCTAAGCGCGGCACCGGCGCGTGATAACGGGTCAATAATGTCTGCTCTGCCACGCTTAATTGCGCCTCGTCTTTTTCAAGGTAATTCAAGGCCGCGCGGGCGTCGCCAAGCTGACCCGAAACAAAGACAAGATCGCCGGGCTGGGCACCACTGCGTAAAATGGCCGCGCCTGTCGGCGCCGAGCCCATCACCTGCATGCTGAGACATAGCGGCCCACGAGTGGTATCACCACCCACTAAGCTGATGTCGTATTCAGCGGCGACACTGGCTAATGCAGAGGCAAAGTCAGCTAGCCATAATTCATCAACGCTGGGCAGGGTGAGGGCCAAGGTAAAACCCAGCGGCGTTGCCCCACAGGCAGCCAAATCACTTACACAAACTGCCAACGCGCGACGGGCCAGCAAGTCAGCTGGGTAGTTCTTTGGGAAGTGTACGGTCTCAACCAAGGTGTCTACCGACACCAGCAATTCATCGCCAGCCGGTAAAGCTAAAACGGCACAGTCGTCGCCAATACCACAGCGCACTGGCGAGTTGGGGCGGGCCAGCGCCGCGGCGGCGCCAGCCTTAAAATACTGCTGAATTAATTGAAATTCTGATATCGGCATAAGCTGCGATGAGCGCCGACTTACTCGGCGTCGCTTGCGGGCTTAGGGGATTTGCCACGCTCAGCGGCAACTTCAACTGCGCGACATTCCATGGCGACCTTATCTAGCACGCCATTCAAATAACGGTAGCCATCAGTGGCACCAAAGCGTTTACCGAGATTGATGGTTTCGTTTATGGCTACTTTATAGGGCACATCAATACGACGCAGCAGCTCGAAGCTACCCATGCGCAATAGACATAATTCGATGGGGTCGAGATCATCGAGTTTGCGATCGAGGTGTTTTTCAAACAGCGCGTGCAAGTCGGTGAGCTGGGCGGGAATGCTGTGGACCAAATCGTGGAAAAATTCTTTATCGACATTTGTCATGTCGTAGTCAGCTTGAAACTCAGCCTCAATAACACTCAAGGCTTGGCCAGCCATATGCCATTGATACAGTGCCTGCATCGCGTAGTGACGGGCCTTGCGACGACCTGCGGCAAGCTGATTATA
>NZ_JBFJWS010000362.1:0-2936 GCF_041623545.1 Zhongshania sp.
GAAGCGGTGGTAAAGGGGGATAGTCGAGTCCCCGCAATTGCTGCTGCGTCTATTTTGGCTAAAGTTACCCGAGATCGCGAGATGGTGGCGCTGGATATTGAATACCCCGGTTATGGTATTGCTGGGCATAAGGGCTATCCAACTAAAGTGCATATGGAGGCTTTGCAGCGCTTGGGTGTTACGCCCTTCCATCGTCGTAGTTATGCGCCAGTGCGCGCGGCACTGGAGTCGGAGCAATGATGAATGACAGCTTTGTGCATTTGCGGGTGCATTCTGAGTATTCATTAGTCGATGGTTTGATTCGGGTTAAAGAGTTGACGAAAAGGGCTGCTAGCTTGGGTATGCCAGCGGTAGCGCTCACCGATTTAAATAATTTTTATGCGCTAATTAAATTTCAAAAAGCTGCAATGGGCGCCGGTGTTAAGCCTGTTTTTGGCTGTGACTTGTTGATGCGCGACGATGACGACCCAGATCAGACTACGGTTATTTGCCTTTTGGCGCAGAATGAAAAGGGCTATCGAAATTTAACCGAACTCATTTCTCGGGCCTACCAAGATGGTCAGTATCTCGGCAAAGCTTACGCGTATCGCAGTTGGATTGAGCAGGCGAGCGAGGGCTTAATCGCTCTCTCTGGCGGGCGTGAGGGCGACGTTGGTCAAGCATTACTGAGTGGCAAAGTCGATATAGCGCAGCGCAGCCTTGAGCGTTGGTTATCGGTGTTCCCAGATCGGTTTTATATCGAATTGCAGCGTACCGGCCGGCAGAATGAGGATGATTATCTCCACGCAGCGATCGATTTGGCTGAGCGAAATAATTGCCCTGTCGTCGCGACTAACGACGTGCGCTTTTTAGATGCGGAAGAGTTCGAAGCCCACGATGCTCGGGTATGTATCCGAGACGGTCGAGTTTTAGACGATCCTCGTCGACCTCGAAATTACAGTGACCAACAGTATTTGCGCAGCCCGGAGGAAATGGCTGAGCTATTTGCTGACATTCCTGAGGCCTTACAAAACAGTGTTGAAATTGCTAAACGCTGTAATCTTACCATTCAGCTGGGTACCTACTATCTCCCAGAGTACCCAATCCCTGAGGGCTTGACCCAAGAGAGCTATTTTCGGAAGCTCTGCCATGAAGGCCTAGATCAGCGTCTGGATTTTTTATTCGACCGTAATTCACCTGAATTCGAGGCGTATCAAACTGAATACCGCGACCGCCTAGAATTTGAGCTCAATGTTATTTTACAAATGGGTTTTCCCGGCTACTTCCTGATCGTAATGGACTTTATCCAGTGGGCCAAAGATCACGATATTCCCGTTGGCCCAGGCCGCGGTTCTGGTGCGGGTTCTCTCGTTGCTTACGCGCTAAAAATTACTGACCTAGACCCCATTCAATACGACTTACTGTTCGAGCGATTCTTGAATCCGGAGCGGGTATCTATGCCCGACTTTGACGTCGACTTTTGCATGGAAGGCCGCGATCGGGTCATTAATTATGTGGCGGACAATTACGGTCGCGACGCGGTGAGCCAGATTATCACCTTTGGCACCATGGCAGCGAAGGCGGTTGTGCGGGACGTCGCCCGAGTGCAGGGCAAGGCCTACGGCCTTGCCGATAAGCTCTCAAAAATGATTCCCTTTGAAGTCGGCATTACGCTCGAGAAGGCTTACGAACAAGAAGATGTACTCAGGGAGTTTTTGGCCGCTGATGAGCAGGCCCAAGAAATTTGGGATATGGCTACTCAGCTCGAGGGTGTTGTGCGCGGGGTGGGTAAGCATGCTGGGGGTGTGGTTATCGCACCGTCTAAACTCACCGACTTTGCACCACTGTACTGTGATGACGCTGGTGGCGGATTAGTTACTCAGTTTGATAAAAGTGATGTTGAAGAAGCCGGCTTGGTTAAATTCGACTTTTTGGGTCTGCGTACCCTCACTATTATTCACTGGGCTTTAAAAATTGTGAACGCCCAGCGCGCTAAATTGGGTGAAGATCCCTTGGATATTATGTCGATTCCGCTACAGGATCGACCAACCTTCGAAATGCTAAAGCGCGCGGAAACCACCGCAGTATTCCAGTTGGAATCCCGCGGTATGAAGGATTTGATCAAGCGTCTGCTGCCAGACTGTTTTGAAGATATTATCGCATTGGTGGCCCTGTTCCGGCCCGGTCCATTGCAGTCGGGCATGGTTGATGACTTTATCAATCGTAAGCATGGACGCGCGGAGTTGGCCTACCCCCATCCACAATATCAGCACGAATGCTTAAAGCCCGTTCTTGAGCCGACCTACGGCATTATCCTGTATCAGGAGCAGGTAATGCAGATCGCTCAGGTAATGGGTGGGGTTAGCCTCGGCGGCGCGGATTTATTACGGCGAGCGATGGGTAAGAAGAATGCCGCAGAAATGGATAAGCAGCGGAGCTTGTTTCAGAATGGCGCGGTAGAAAAGGGCTTCTCTGAAGAGCTGGCATCGAATATTTTCGACTTAATGGAAAAGTTTGCTGGCTACGGCTTTAACAAATCTCACTCCGCTGCCTACGCGCTGGTTTCCTATCAGACCGCGTGGTTAAAAACGCATTATCCGGCGCCTTTTATGGCGGCGGTAATGAGTTCGGAATTAGATAATACCGACAAGATCGTGATCTTCATTGAAGAATGTCGGGAAATGAAACTCGACTATAAGCTGCCTTCGGTAAACGAAGGCGAGTATATGTTCACGGTGAATGATCGCGGCCAAATTGTATATGGTTTAGGTGCAATTAAAGGTTTGGGTGAGGGCCCAGTTGAAAATATTATTGCTGCCCGCAATAGTGGTGGCCCGTTTAAAAATCTCTTTGAATTTTGCGAGCGCACTGATCCGCGTAAGGTAAATAAACGCGCGATTGAGGCACTGATTCGCTCCGGCGCTTTCGACGATCTTGGCGAGGATCGAGCGGTACTA
>NZ_JBFJWS010000363.1:0-2931 GCF_041623545.1 Zhongshania sp.
CGATTCATCGGTATAGCGCGCGCCGCCGCTCAAAGTCCAGCTGTCAGCAAATTCCCATTCACTATGCATAAACAACGCAGCCACTTCGGCGACCTGATTACCACCAAAACCCGAGCGATTATCGAGCCCGGCCACGCCATCACCATCGGGTGCATCAACAGGGAAAATAATACTAACCGTCTCGTGGTGCAGGCGCTGAAACTCAGCGACATCGTCTTCGCTATAGTTAACACCAAGCTGCCAAAACACATCGTCGCGATAATGGCCAGCCAGACGCCACTCTAGGTTGTAATAATCAGTGGTGGCAAAAACATTGCGCTCGGTATTCACCGTATCTACGCCCGACTGGGGAATAAAGCTACCGTCAGATTCAAAGCGGCCCGCTGAAGCCAAAAACACCGCCTCCAAACTTTCCGACAAGGTCCAGCTCACCCGCACACCAGTGGAGTAAAAACTGTCGTTTAAGCGAAACTCCATGCCATTGTTAGGCCAATCTGCCGCTCGATTATCCTGGGTGTCTTTATCATTGACCGGGTAATCTGCCACCTCGGGGTGCAGCCCCGCCGCACCCAAGGTCGCGTTCTGCGATTCAATCGCAATGACCTGCAAGGCCTGGGGCTCGGAGCGATCACGCCAGCCATCAAGGTGATAGCTAAGGTCAATATTGTCGGCCACCAGCCAGCTCAGGGAAAAGCGCCCGCTCTGCTTATCGACTTCGCCCAAAGTATCGTAGCCAAATTGCTGGTATTCGCCGCCAAGATCGCGGCCCGTTTTACCGTTATAGGCGTCACTGCTAGCGTGGCGAGTACGGCTCCGCTGCCAGCCTTCACTACTATTGATACCGCGTAACGCCAAGCGCGCGCTCACGGTCTCAGACAAGGGCCCACTAATAAAGCCATTGGCTTCCGTGGTTTCATAGCTGCTATACCCGAGACTTCCGCCGTAGATCAGACTATCACTGGGTTTATTGGCGATATAGTTAATAGCGCCGCCGGTGGTGTTACGGCCATAAAGCGTGCCCTGCGGGCCCTTCAGCACTTCAACCCGGGCGAGATCCAAGTTACTGCCCTTGGTCATTATCGGAAACGGCAAATTAAACTCGTCAATATACACACCAACGGTGGCGCTGGCTGTTTGACTATTTTCATTAAAGCCCACGCCGCGCAGAGTATAAATGGGAGTGTTAAAGCCGCCATCCGCGTAGGAAAAACCCGGTAGTAATTTGCCGAGATCCGTGGTGTCACTCACCCCGAGAGCGACAAGATCTTCGCCGGTATAAGTCGCAATCGCCAAGGGGATGTCATTGGCGCCTTCTTCGCGCTTTTGAGCCGTAACCAGCACCTCTTCAATACTCAAGCCGCGACGAGCTGGCGTATTTTCTTCAGCGTACAACGCAGTTGCTTGAGTTAAGCCCAGTAAAACCAAGGTCAATTTCGTAGAGGTGTTCACCAAACTCGCTCCCAGCATACAATTAGCAGCGCATGCTATGGATTCAGCCCAGTGTTTTCAAGCGATTGCGGCCTATAGCGATTAAATATTCTAAGTTTAGATCAAAAAGTTATTAGCTGTCTTTTCAACAACTTAAAAAATATGACTACACCCTTTATGCCCCTGCCAATGTGGCCCGCCACTTCGCCAGCATGGTATCGCGCTGAGATTCACTTACTGCCGCCCGACCCAGCCACACACTTAGAATCAAAGCGGCAGAATTCGGATTCCGAATTGCTCCCAGGTAGCTCGCATTTAAATACAGCTGTAAACCCTGCTCGGGCCGCCAAGCGAGGCGGTATTGATCGCCTTTCTCAACACTTTTGTACCAACTGCTAAACAGGGCGATGTCTTCAGTCGCGGCAGCCAACTCCGCTGGCGCGTATGCACCCTCAAGCGCCTTCTTGGTCATACTGCGGAAACGCTCTGCCGACACCCCGACTTTATATTCAATAATTATCTGTTTGGCATAGTCTGGCGCGAGAATATCCCCTGACTCGGGGAAAGCTTGCTGGGGGTCTACCTGCAGGCGGGTGTAGGTTAAATCCTTCCACAACAAACTAAAGGTTTCTGCACTCACCGTGCGCCAGCCATCTGCCGCCGCCAACGTGGCGGGCAGTACGCCAAGCAATAGTAAAAAACTTAAAAAATACGCCTGCCGATATTTAATCATCATTTAGCACCATCAATAACGGCCATTGAACTAAGGCCTAACATAATTAACTCGAGCAATTTAAACACCATAAGCACACTACATTAACTGTCCTCAGCTGATAAAGCTTAAGCCAAGGCGCTTTTTACGGCCGATGGCAAAGCCTGCCCTGCCAATAAGGCCAAACAACAATAATGCTATTATTAACGCTCCCACTGAGTGGCGATATTCCAATGCAAGGTCGCGGCTAATACCGTGACTGCCAGCGTTCCTAGCAATATCACTATTTTGCGCAAACTGTTATAACGCAGAGGGTTCAGCGCAAGAATGAGATATTCACAGGCAGCGCCAAGCAAGGTACAGTATTACCCGTTCAGCTCAGCATGGGCAATACCAAGCCGCCTTGGCCGCCAACTGCCCTGCGCGTCGATCCATGCCCCCATGGGCGTGTCGTTCAGCACATAGCTAAACATTGCAGCAAAGAACACAAGACCAACTATGCTATAGCCACCTAGCTCAGCAAGCCATAGCGGGGCATATAGATAAACAGGCAGGCCTAAAGCCGCCAAAGTAAGACCTGGCAAAGCGTATCGCGCGAATTGCCATTTTCGGGAAGGACTCCGCATGTAATTCTCCATAGCGGCGACAAATAACGTCGCCTCACCACTTATGGTTATTGTGGCTGATCTGTCTAGGAAGAATATACGTAAGTAAACTAAAGCGGGATCAATGAATTATATATGCAAGCACCATTAAACATAGCCGTGATCGGCTCCGGCATTTCCGGCCTC
>NZ_JBFJWS010000364.1:0-2900 GCF_041623545.1 Zhongshania sp.
CGGTGTGGCAGCGATGGACTGGGATTTAATTGCTGGTTTGCTTATCTGCCCCGTGGACTAAAGATCGCGCAGCGTTCTCGATAATAATAAGCTTGGAATAAATTACATGTCCCATAGGCAGCAAGCGGCGATGTTCGCCCACATTTCAGCGCTCGTGATCGGTATGGTAGCTGTTACGACACCTGCGTTAGCCAAGGAAAATCAATCCGATTTTCGTCTCGAGGAAGTCATTGTTAGCGCACAGCGCCGTGACGAGAGTGCGCAGGATGTTGCGATATCGGTATCGGTGTTCAATCAAGAGCAGCTGTCTAACGCGAATATAAGCAACCCTGCAGACTTGGCGCTGATTACACCGTCGCTGTCGGTTAACACCTTGTTTGGGCCGGATAACGCGGCGTTTAATATTCGGGGGTTTTCTAAAGAATTGCGCACAACGGCGACAGTTGGGGTGTATTTCGCTGAGGCGGTCGCGCCGAGAGGGCAGATATTGCAAACCTCTGGCGATGGCGCCGGCCCGGGCACCATGTTCGATCTACAGAGCCTGCAGGTACTGAAAGGTCCGCAGGGTACTCTGTTTGGCCGTAATACTACCGGCGGGGCGGTATTGTTAGTGCCAGAGCGGCCGTCTGATCAGTTTGAAGGCTACGTGGAAGTCTCCGGCGCCGAGCGCAATATGCTCGAAAAACAATTGGTTCTGAATGTCCCTGTGAATGATCAATTGCGGATGCGCTTTGGTATAGATACGAAAGATAGCGATGGCTATTTAAATAATTTGTCCGACAAGGCCGGCAGGAACTTCGGTGATTCCAGTTTTTTCGCTGGGCGAATCAGCCTTGAGGCGAATATCACGGAAACGCTGAGCGACTATTTGGTCCTGAATTACTCTGATTCGGAAAGTCATGGTTCCGGTCCAAAGCTTTTTGCCTGCAATTCAGCTGCGGCAACTGCATTGGTGCGCCCCGGTGCTTGTGAACGCCAATTAGAACGCCAACGCGCGGCGGGGGACAATTTCTACGATGTAATCAGTACGGTGCCGAATGCTGGGGTAGAAATTCAGGAACTGCGCTTTATTAATCATTTGAGTTGGGACGTCACCGAAAATATCTCTCTGAAAAGTATTTTGGCTTATATGCATCTCGAAACCAGCAATAATCAGGATGTATTCGGTACGGAGTTTACTGAAACCCAAGCTGCGCTTACCGGTATTGGTATACCCAGCAGTCCAGTAGACGCTAATCGCGAGTATTTACTCGGCTATTCTATTGCCAAGCCCGGCGTGCCGGTAACGAGTCAGGAGACCCGTGCTGCTGAGTTTCAGGTGCAAGGGCTGTCGCTAGCGAATAAATTGAACTGGCAGGCCGGCGTATATTATGAAAATAGTATTCCAGACGGTTACTCCGGTAACTACGCACCGAGTCAGATATCCTGTGATTTGCGCACAATTGCGACTGGCGATCCGGCCCAATTTAACTGTAATGACCCCCTTGGTGGCGTGTTGGGTGGGGTAGGGTTTTTATTATTAAAAACCGAATACACCAATCAGGCGGTTTACGCCCAGGCGACCTACGACATATTGGACTCACTTAGCTTTACTGGTGGCTTGCGTTACACCAAGGACAATACGGTGGGGGAGGCGATAAAAACGCGTTATAAATTTACCTCGACGGTGTTAACAGAGACGGCGATTACCGACCAGTACGCAGAGCAAGACAGCGAGGCACCGACGGGCCTGATCGAATTACAGTATAAGCCTGCTGAGCGGATCATGACCTATGCCAAATATGTGCGAGGCTATCGGCAAGGCGGGGTAAATTTGGTCACTGACTCCGGTGTCGATGTGCACGACAAAGAAACCGTCGATAATTATGAGATTGGCGCAAAAACCGAGTTCGACTGGCCGCTGCCAACTCGCTTTAATGTTTCGGTGTTTGAGAATGATTTAACGGATATGCAGTTGCAGACGGGCTTTCTATCGCCGACATCGGGCTCGACCACGGCCATTTTTAATGCTGGTCGTGCCAGTATTAAAGGCTTTGAATTTGACGGGTTCGTGCAGCTGCACGAGCGCTTAACGGCAAGTTTCTCGTATTCCTATCTCGACAGTGAACTACTAGAACAAGATATTGACGAAAATCGCCAGCGGGTTGGTGATGCTTCTGGGCCGGTTGCTTCGGCAACCTTTACGCCGACGGCGGTGGTTGGCGACGAGTTACCGTACACACCTAAGGAGTCGTATACGGCATCGCTTAATTATCGCGCCGCAATGCCACATGAAATGGGTGAGCTGCAGTTTGGTGGCACTTATGCCTACACTGGTGAGCAGCGGGCCACGGCATCGACCTTCTCGCCTTATTCCGTGATTGAAGAATTTTCGGTAATTAATCTGCATTTAAACTGGAATGATATGTTTGGGGAAGCGTTTGATTTGTCTTTGTTTGCAACGAATGTCACTGACGAAGAGTACGTTACCTTTCTCGCTGGAACCTATAATGCGCTTGGTCTAGAAGTTCGCTCCTCTGGGCAGCCACGGACTATTGGTGCACGCCTTAAATACAGCTTTGGCGCGAATAAATAGTATCTGCGTAATGCGCTGGCTAGCTTAAATAATTGAGCGTCCGTCGACTGCACTTATTGGCTGGATTGCGAGCGCTATATCTTTTTTTCCTGCGCAATTACCCATGTTAATTGCGCAGGAAAAAGCCATCTTAAGTATCACCTTTCCTCAAAAATAAGCTGCAAATTTATATTGGCAAGAAACCTGCTTGCTGTAATGGCGAGCGGCGGTCTGTTCTTGCTTGGCCGCTGTGCTATAACTAAATAAGCAAAGCTACTTTAGGAGGGACACTATTGTCTGATACTGGCGCTGACCTAGCGGAATTTTTAGCGCAGGAGTGTTTGCC
>NZ_JBFJWS010000365.1:0-2895 GCF_041623545.1 Zhongshania sp.
CTTATTGAAAATCTGGTAAACAAAGCGGTGGCCGCGCTGCCCATAAGCAATAGCGGATTTGATATTTTCCTTAACCCCGCCGATGTCGAGGTGCTGCGCAATGTGCACGCTGAACGTAACGAACCATTAGATCCCGCGTGGCGCTTAATTGAAGACGCGGCTATTAGTCGTGGCGGTTGCCGTATCAACAGTGATCATTCAAGAATCGACGAGCAGCTTGAAACTAGAATTCAGCATGTTGTCGCCGAAATGCTAGGCGAGACCATGGTGCCTCAGCAAGCTGGCGATGACGACGTTAATGGCGCGGGGTTGAGCGGTGATCAATGATCCTAGCGCACAAATAAAACAACGCTTTTCTTTATACCGAGAGCGCCTTAGCGGCGGTGAGAAGCCGATTGTTGAAGGGCAGCTCAAACGGGTGGTGGGCACCATGCTTGAGGCGGTTGGCTGCAAGGCGCCGGTTGGCGGCTATTGTTTGGTCGAGGCGGCGGACGGCGACTGGCTAGAGACCGAAGTAGTGGGTTTTGCCGCTGACAAAATACTGCTGATGCCTACTGGCGAACTGCGCGGCGTGATGCCCAATGCCAGAGTAATCCCCATTGCCAAGGGCTCTGACTTCCCCGTGGGCGATGAGTTGTTGGGCCGAGTGCTCGATGGCGCGGCCAAGCCGTTGGATGGCAAGGGGCCGTTACACTGCAAGCAAACCCGTTCGATTAATGGCACGCCAATAAATCCGTTATTACGCCAACCCATTCGTGAACCCTTGGATGTCGGGGTGCGTTCGATTAATGCGTTGCTTACTGTCGGGCGCGGTCAGCGCTTGGGCTTGTTTGCCGGTAGCGGGGTGGGGAAGAGTGTCTTATTGGGCATGATGACGCGCTTTACTGAAGCTGACGTGGTGGTGGTGGGCTTAATTGGTGAGCGGGGTCGCGAGGTAAAGGAGTTTATTGACAGTATCCTCGGCACCGAGGATATGAAACGCGCAGTGGTCATTGCGACCCCTGCGGATCACCCGCCACTGATGCGGATGCGCGGCGCATGGCTGGCGACGTCTATCGCTGAGCACTTTCGTGACCAGGGTAAGCAAGTGTTATTACTTATGGATTCCCTGACCCGATTCGCCCAAGCTCAGAGGGAGGTTGCATTGGCGACGGGTGAACCTCCGGCCACCAAGGGCTACCCGCCCTCGGTGTTTGCGCGCTTACCCGCGCTGGTCGAACGCGCTGGTAATGGCGCGGTTGGCGGTGGCTCAATTACGGCCTTTTATACTGTTTTGGCCGAGGGCGATGATCAAAATGACCCGATTGTCGATTCGGCGCGGGCGATTTTAGATGGCCACATTGTGCTGTCGCGTGCTTTGGCAGATGCCGGGCATTTTCCGGCGATCGATGTCGAGCGTTCGGTTAGCCGCGCAATGAATGATATTACCGACAAGAGTCATCAAGATCAGGTGCGCTATTTTCGGCAGATGTATTCGCTTTACCAGCAAAATCGCGACCTGATAACGATTGGCGCCTACCAGCGCGGCAGTGATGTTCGTCTGGATCACGCCGTTGGCTTATGGCCGAATATGGTGAAATTCCTCCAGCAGGCCTATGATGAAGCAGAGCCTTTCGACAGCGCCCTTGATCAGCTAAATTTATTATTGGACGACGCATAAGCTAAATAGGTGAGTAAATGAAGAAGTCCCAGCGTATGCAAACCGTTAATAGCTTGGCGGACCGCAAAGAGCAGGAGCAGGCCAAGCGGTTTGCGAAAAGCCAAAAGCACCATGAACATCAACAAAAAAAATACGATGAGTTAAAACAGTATTACCGTGAGTACGCGGATGCGAGTCAAATTCAAACTGCGCAAGCGTTGGATGTGCACCGTTTACAGGAAACCCGTCATTTTATGAGCAAGCTTGCTCAGGCTGTGGCTCAGCAGAGCGAAGCCGTTGAGCGCGCCGAAGCGAATGTGGCGAACGAGCGCCAGCGTTGGCTAGACAGCCGTTGCCGCGCCATGAGCTTAGAAAAGCTAACGGATCGCTATCGCGAGCAGGAACAGCAGCAGCTCAATACTGAAGAGCAGCGCCAAGCTGACGATCTGACGAGTCAGCGTTTTGTGTGGTCTGCTCGCCAATCCACCAATATGGCATAAGCCTTGCTGTAATCTTAGTATTGCCGGTGTTTAGCCAGGGGGCTGCCGGGTAAAATTAATCTGCACAGGTTATCTACTATGCCGTCTAGTCCACTTCCCGCGCTGAGTAGCAGCGAAGCAATTCCCCAGGGACGCGCCGCAGTAAAGGCGACTAATTCGGGTGAATCAGCCTCACAATTACCTTTTAATCAGTTACTTGCCGGCAATCTTGATAGTGCAGTTGAGCTTAATAGCGCTGCGGTTGAGGCGAGTGAATTACCATTGCTGGCAACCGCGCCGGAGGACGCCGTGGATGCCTTATTGCTGAATCCCGAGGGTGGCAAAGCATTGCCGCTAACAGGCAAAGAATTGCCGCTTTCGGAGTCTTTAATTGATGGCTCAGCTGAGGTGGTCGATGTAGAAGTCGAGAACACGGTTGTGAATTGGCAGCAGGTACAAATAGATTGGTCTCGAAGCCAGTCAGCTAAAAATGTTGATGATGGGGTGTTGGCTGGTAGCAATCGTGCCCAGCAGGCGGTAGATCAACTTCTATTACAGCAAGAGAAGCTCCTGCAAGGTGAGAGTCAGGCTAAATCGAATCTCTTGGTGAGCACCGCCACTCAGAATACACCGTCAACCGTGGCCGGTGGTTTTGCCGCTGCGCTACAGGGCGTTAAAGGTGAGGGGCTCGGTTTAGCGCAAGCAAAAGGTCTGCAGACAGAAAGTCTTAGTATGGATGAGGACTTCAGTGAGTTGGCCTCGTTGTCCCAGCTTAAA
>NZ_JBFJWS010000366.1:0-2887 GCF_041623545.1 Zhongshania sp.
GCAAGGTTAAAGCAGCTATTGGTCAGCAAAGTTTTTTATTGTATTGCCAGCCAATGGCTTCATTATCGGGTGGCCCACCCCACTACGAGATCCTGTTACGAATTGTTGATGAAACAGGAGAACCTTTGTCGCCAGCCAAATTTATAGATGCAGCTGAGCGCTATGACCTTATGCCGAGTATTGATGAGTGGGTAGTGAAAAGTAGCCTTGAAATGCTTGAGCGACATGATATTTCTAGCGTAAGCCCGGATTCCATCTGGAGTATTAACCTTTCAGGCCAATCTTTAAGTAGCGAGAAATTTAAGAAGTTTTTGCTTACCACGCTGTCGAGTGTCAATCTTGATAACCGGCAAGTTTGCTTTGAGGTCACAGAAACGGCGGCTATTGGCCAATTTGATAAAGCTATGGCCTTAATTAGTGCAGTTAAAGGCGTTGGCGCAAGTTTTTCCCTTGATGATTTTGGCAGTGGCTTGAGCTCGTTTAGCTATTTGAAAGAAATACCGGTTGAGTATCTGAAAATAGATGGAAGCTTCGTTAAGGATATTGAATCCAATAACGTTAATTTTAGTATGGTCAAGGTCATGAACAGCGTGGGTAAACTGATGGGACTGACGACGATTGCTGAATTCGTGAGCAGTCAGCAATCAATGGATATGCTAGAGTCGATCGGTATTGACTACGCGCAAGGCTATTTTATATCTGAGCCGCTGTTATTGACTGCGGTTCTAAACGAGTTAGCACAGGAGAGTGCGCGACAATGTGTGAAGTCCTAGTCAAGCCAGTTATTGCTGTTATTGCGGAGAGGCTTACGTAGCGTGTCTGAAATTCTGAGTACCCACTTGGGTGCCGTAACGTATCTTGCGCTTACCGAGTCACCTGACGAGCCGGGGGCATTGGCCGGCTTGCAAGATGTTATTGATAAGTCTATCGAGGCCTTGGATATTCAAGTGGCGATAGACCTTAGCAATGTACGGTTTCTCGGTAGCCAGGCGATGGAGGCGCTCTTAGACGCAAACGACAGGCTGGGCGCCCACGGCGGCTGGCTGAAAGTTGCAAACACTTCAGCTGGCTTACGTAAGATATTTGAAATAAGTGGTTTCGATCGCCATGTTGGCTCGGTCGACCGCGACAATGCACCTCCACTCGACGCGGGTGGCGGTGTATTCCGGCTGGGCGATTTGCTCATCGAGCGTAAACTCATTGATGCTGACGGCGTGCGCCATGCAATGGACGAGCAGACTCGTACTGGCAAACGTTTGGGGCAGGTATTAATCGACTCACAAATTGTTCCGGAGGCGGAGGTCTTACGCGCAATCAGTGAGCAGCTGGGCACGCCTTTTGTCAGCAATTTGAAGGCAGGCTTGTTTGATCCCGTCGTTATCGAAATATTGCCGAGAGAGACGGCAATGCGGCTTAACGCGCTGCCTTTATTTAAACTACGCAATACCCTTGCTGTGGCCTTGTCTGACTCCCAAGATATAGCCGCCCTCGATGAGATAGAAGAGCGCAGCCAATGCCGGGTCCGTCCTGTCTTAGCGTGTCGCGCAGACATACAGAAAATATTGTCCGATTTGGCGGGTGGGGGCAGTCTAAACGATAATTTTATTGCGGATATAGATGAAGACTTAGAACTGATCGAAAGCAATATCCCGGACGACTATTCTGAAATCGATGAGATGTCGGCGGGCAGCCCAATTATTAATCTGGTCAATGCCATCATTCAGCGAGCGGTGCTAGAAGGGGTTAGTGATATTCACATTGAGCCCGGGCCAACGGGCTCTAGGGTGCGCTTTCGAGTAGACAGTATCTTGTATCAGGTGATGACGCCCCGCGCAGACTATCACCCAGCGATTGTGTCGCGTCTAAAGATCATGGCGAATCTGGATATTGCTGAGCGACGAATGCCTCAGGATGGTCGTATTCAGGTTTATACACAAAAGCAAAATGTCGATTTGCGCTTTAGCTCCTTACCAGGCTTGCATGGCGAGAAGGTTGTGCTGCGGGTATTGGACAAGCGGAGAACCATTCTTGATCTCAATAAACTTGGCTTTTCTGAGGGTAATTTAGAGATATATCGAGACATTCTTACCCGCAGTTACGGTCTTATTTTGGTTACCGGTCCTACCGGAAGTGGTAAAACAACGTCGCTGTACGCTGGGCTGAACCATCTAAATTCCTTAGAAAAGAATATTGTTACCGTTGAAGACCCGGTCGAATATCAGCTCGACATAATTAATCAAAACGAAGTCCGGGATGCCATTGGTTTGAGTTTTTCGAAAATGCTCAAACACATTTTGCGACAAGACCCAGATATCGTCATGGTCGGCGAAATCCGCGAGCGGGAAACCGCGCAAATTGCGGTGCAGGCAGCATTAACCGGACATTTGGTGTTATCTACACTGCACACCAATGACAGCGTTAGTGCGGTAACGCGGATGATCGACATGGGCGTTGAGCCCTATTTGCTATCGTCGGCACTGGTGGGCGTGGTTGCCCAGCGTTTGGTGCGTACCATCTGCCCAAACTGTAAAACCTATTTCCGGCCACCGCCAGAAATGTTGGAGCGCTATAACTGGCAGCATTTGAGTAATGTTCGCTTAGCAACGGGGCGCGGTTGTTCAGAGTGTTTTGATTCCGGTTATAAAGGGCGTATTGGCATTCACGAAATCCTCACTGTAGATGCCGCTCTGCAGAGCTTGATTATGAAAAACCCCAGTCGCGATGTGCTTAATCAGTATGCAAAAGATCGTGGCTTAAAAACCTTGTATGCCGACGGTCTTGAGCATGTACTTAAAGGCGAGACTACTTTGGAAGAGGTTACCCGTGTTATCAGTAATTAAGACGCCGGAATTTGGCTTGGTGGGTGTGTAGTCATGCCTTTACCGAC
>NZ_JBFJWS010000367.1:0-2884 GCF_041623545.1 Zhongshania sp.
CGGACAATCTTATTTGCAGTTACTGGGCCGAGCTGGAAAACCGATATTGCTCGCAAATTTGAATCCCTTGGGAACATCTTTATGGATGCTTCCTGAAGGTACTGCGCTTAGTCAAAGCCGCGCGCAGGAGTTTATAGATCTCCGCGTGCGATTGCTTATGGCGGAGCAGCGCTAATGCGTAATATTGAACGATATTTTCTTATTTTAGTGCTTCTGCTGCTAACTATTTTTGTGGCCCGTAGCTGTGCGCCAGCGTTAAAGCGTTTAACAGGCTTCCAGACCGGTCTCCAAGTAGAGCTGGATTCGAGCACCGTGTATTTGCTTAATCAGCAGAGCTGGACAGAATATGATCTGGCTTATGGCGCTAATGAAGTGCGGTTAATTACCCATGCGATGTTAGCGCCGGAACGCCTTGATCCGGAGTTGACCTACCGCTATAACATCCGATACCAGCTACTAAATGATGATGGAAAGATCGTCGCTGATAAGGTTTATCACCTCGTGAGCAAAGTCGCACCTTTTATCCAGAATGAGCATGGTCAGTTAGAATACAGCCGCTTTTACGCGCGCAGTCAATTGCGGCCGTCATTAGATCAGCTTTTTTATCTGCGGCTAGCCGATTATGGCGAGGTTAAAACCGTGAGATTGCAAGTGGCGCCGTCAGCAGATCAGGTCGACCGGGTTGGCGTGCGACTTGCCGTGCTTGAGCATATTGATCCCGTAGATGCGGTGCAGTCATGGCGCAGAATGTTGCGAGAGCAGCGGGACTTTTTGCTGCGAAATCATATATTCCTTCCGCATAGTGTATCGACCCAGGAAATTAGCCATTTACTGCAACGTCAATGGCTGCCGATTGGTCCTGCGGGACTTGCCGATGAAGACTATGACGTTGATACCCTGTACATGGCCAAACTCGACGAGCTGGATATAGATGGCAGTGACGATGTTCTGGCGAGCCCCGGCGCCTATAGTGATCCAAGCCACTGGGCGAGCTTAGTCATAGAGCCCGAAAATAAGGGGCAGTGGCAGTTACAGTTTTACCCTGAAGCTTTGGAAGGGAATACCGTGCGCTTGCGTTGGCAGTCTGCCGTGAGTCTTGAAGTGACCGAGTGGGAAGTTCAGGGAAATGAATGGACCGGCAGATTAGAGCCCGGCTTATTAGAAATCATACCCTCGCAGCCCATGACCTTTGAAGCGGAATCTTTGGCGACGCGCTACAAGCCCGAGCGCAATTATGCGAGCAGTTATCTTGTTGCACCGGGTGAGGAACTGCGCTTTCAGTTGAGCCCCCAGGGCGGCGGCCGTGCTCAAGTTTTACGTTTGGATTATCGTGTTATAGCTCCGGCAGACGAACTATCGGATGCAATGCCGGCCGATTTAGAGCTAGCCATATTTAGCGCAGATGATCGGCAACTTATGCGTCGCACCGAGCGATTGACCTTCGTGCATGATTCCTATTGGCAATTGGCATCAGGCCCTGCTGAGTCGAAAATTGGGGAGTCGTTTTCGCACTTTGTCCAGCTGCCTGCAAATGCAGCTTATGCCAAAGTGATCGCCTCGCAGCCGGTTCTTGTCAGTATGTTTTCGCGGCCAGAGGACTTGCAGTTACAGCGTAATATGCCGCTGGATCGTCGCTATTGGTTTGAGCGCGAGCAACGTATGCCGCAGTGGTTTACCCTCTACCCAAATAATGAAGCCGAGTTATTGGCGGCGGGTCGATTGCAGACTCTGGTTTGGCACTACCCAATTTTGGCGGAAGACGAATTTATTGCGGAGGATAATTACGAGCGATACGACTTTGTGGCCAAGCCCAGCATTGGAAAAAAAGGCGATACTGAGCCACTGTATCCGCTTCCGCTGCTTTTTTTAGATCCGAAAACGAAGTTGCCACGAAGAGAAGCCATCATGAGCCGGTATTGTCGGGTTTCGCCGCAAAGCGGAGAGTTTAGTTTGGCCGGAGGCTATCTTGAGAACGTATTGTCGCCGCAGCTTGCCTACACTGGGCGTATGGCGAAACTGCCGGTGCGGATTGATACTGATGGCAAGACAATGGGAACTCGGTATCTCGGCCGCAGCGGCTTGCTCAGTCTGGAAGAAATGTCCTTAGGACGGCATCGCCTGGCTTTAATTGACTCCAATACTGGCACGGCCGCCAGCGGCAAATGGTGGATCAATGGTCAGGGGCAGAATCTAGGCTGTGATTACGCTTTTCGGGAGGTTTACCCCTTAATGCGTGATTTGGAATTCGAAATTGATGCTCGTCATTTTAATGATAATCTCGCTATCCAGTTTTTTGCCCCTGAGCGGCGTGACGTCAGTTTGCGATTTCAGCTTATTGCCCACAAGGCCACTGGGGTGGCCACCGCCTATACCGTTAGCGACGTAATTTACAATATAAAAGGCAGCGCGCTAAGCGAAGCATATTTACTCGACGGCAGCGGCCGGCGCGTTTTTGGCCCTGAGCGCCTAAACTTTAATTTGGGTGATGATTTGGCGGGCGATACGATAAGTTTAAAAGTGACCTCGTCGGCACCTGGCGCTTATGTCGCAGTGGCCCGCCTTATGCCGAGTGAGCGTGAACGCAGTAAAGTTATCAGTCGACTGTATCAACAGGACCAGGAGTGAGCATGCATTTTGTAAAGCCGGGCGTGCTATTGGGCATGATGTTTAGCGTGAGCTTAATGGCGGCCGAGGGGTGTAGTGATATGGGGAAAAATACGGCCTACATTCAAGCTGATGCCGAGACGCTTTGGGGCGCAGAGCAATTGTTTAACACGCTTTTGCGGCGACCCTTGGTCGACGATTGGCAAGACAGCTTGGTCGCATCGGGGTTGCGACATTGTGAGGATACACCGTCTTTAGAAATTCGTTTAGATGGTGCTCA
>NZ_JBFJWS010000368.1:0-2884 GCF_041623545.1 Zhongshania sp.
GCACAATATTCCCGCCCGCATTAATATACATAGGGACATCGGCTAATAACTCGCGGTCACCCAACAAAACACTACCATGCGTCAAATCCATTGACCGCCTCCCTACTCGCCTTAATATTTATTTATGCGTAGTTTCCCGAATAGCATTCTTACCGCTAACCAAGTTAGTTATAGCACATAAACTGGCGAGCCCCACGAAAAACCCTAGATTAAACAGGGTTATTACCGCCGGCTATCAGAACGAAATAATCTTAGGCGCTATTTAATCCCGCAAACCTAGCAAAGCCGCCGCATTGCCACGCATCATTTGCCTAATCTCGGTGTCATTAAAGCCCTGCATCTCCTCGACCATTTCAACTGGCCACTGCAAGCCTTCTGGATGAGGGTAGTCAGAGCCATTTACAATGGTTTCAATGCCAGCCGTCTCGGCAATGCGAGAAAAATCATCCTCGTGAAAGGGCACAATCTTAAAATGGCGCTTAAATACCTCACTCGGCAATTCCGGTTTACCGTAGGCAAAGCGGGTTTTGTGATCCCCCAGCCGGTAGATCTTGTCGAGTGTTTTCAGTAAATGCGGCAACCACGCGGCGCCAAACTCAACTATTAAAAACTGCAATTTGGGGAAGCGGCCAAATAGATTCTGGAAAATAGTTGCCGCAATCTGATCCACCACCGTTCGCTCTCCCATGCCCACATAAGTATTGAAAGCGCTATAACGGTGGGATGGCGGATTTGCGGGTTCGCCCCAAGGCGCTGCATACAACTCAGTGAACGGGCCACTGCCAATATGGTAGGCAATTACCACTCCCGCCTCCTGCACCCGCGCCCAAAAGGGGTCAAAATAAGGGTCAGCAGGGGAGCGACCAGCAATAGGACCGGTATTCAGGTGAACTAAGCGGCAACCATCTTTAATGAGGCGCTCAAGCTCTACCAATGCGAGATCTAAATCTATTAAACTGATCATTGCTGTGGCAAAAACCCGCCCATCCCCGCCCCAGCCCCAGTCAGCGGCCACCCAGCGATTAAACGCACGAATACTGGGGTAAGCCACCTCGCGGTGCTCTGGCTTGCGAAGTTGATACTCAACGCCGCAGCCGAGCGTTGGAATCATCACACAGGCCTCCACGCCCTGTTCATCCATCCGCGCTAGGCGTGCCGTTTTATCAATAAACTCCGGACAATCTATAGCCCGTATGGCGTTGGCATTGACGGCTCCGCCGGTCTCAACATCGCCCTTAAAAAACGCCTTCATCGCCCCCGGCGGCCCAACAAAATCACCGACACCGACACTAAAAAAGCTCAATCGCTCAGCGCCCAGCATCATCGTGCCGAAACCATCTTCACGACGACGATCTACCCACACCGTCGATTCCCGATAACGCGCTTCAATAAACCGGCTAAAGCAATCATCCGGCTCGTAATAGTGGTTATCACAATCAATTAAGGCATACGGTAAGGGGTTCATGGCTCACTCCGGCAATCGCAGTTAATTACCTCACTTTACAAGCCGCTAGCACTAAACACATTAACATCAGACGCCACCTGGCACTGACATAAAAAATCACGCACGCGGCGACTCAGCTGCAGAGCGGCGAAATATCAGGCCGGAAAATAGCGACTGATGGTATCGACCACACAGGCTGGCCGTTCACTGCCTTCAATTTCAATGGTGACACGCACCACCGACTGCACTCCGCCCTTGACCTCTTCTACCGACACCAATTCACCGCAGCCTCGTAACTTGGAGCCTACTGGCACAGGGGCCGGAAAGCGAATACGCTCACAACCAACGTTAACGCCCATTGAAATTCCCTGCACGTCGATAATTTGCGGCAGAAATAAATTCACCAGCGACAAACTCAAATAGCCGTGGGCGATACATTTACCAAAGGGTCCCTCTTTAGCGCGCACCGGATCTACATGTATCCACTGGTGGTCACCGGTCGCCTCAGCAAACAAGTTTATGCGGTCCTGATCAATTTCCAACCAATCACTTTTACCTAAGCTCTGACCAACACAGGCGTGTAAGTCCTTGGGGTGTTTAAATACCTTTGTCATTGCTGCTCCACTACTGCTGATCGGCGATAACTCAGCCGACATTACTGTCAAGAATCCTACTTTAGCACTCCCACCGCAACGTCCCACATCGTCTAACAAGACGACACCTTAGTAAGTTTCTCAGCCGCACTTTTACCGCTATAACAGGTCTATCGATGCTATCTACAGAAACAACTACACTTAGCACGCTAAGCGCTGCGCGACGACAGAAGAATTGGGAGACTCAACGACGGTGATACAAGCGGATACCCTCACACAATTTTGGCACTGGCTAAGTAGTAACAGCACCAGCATCGCTGCACTTTTTGCCGCCACTTTTATGGCCTTGGGTATCGTGTCGGCGCTGGAGGCCATTCTCAAATCGCGAACTGCTCAGGGCGCAGTCGCGTGGGCCATTGTCTTGCTTGGCCTGCCATGGGTGTTTGTCCCCCTATACTGGATTTTTGGACGCCGTAAATTTCGCGGCTACGCCCTTGCAAAAAACAGCGACCACGGTGAAATCGACCAGATAGCGGCCCAATTAGCCGGCCAATTTGCTGCATTCGGCACGGCGTGCAGTGACGATCGGCGCTTTATTGCCCTTGAAAAACTAGCGACACTGCCCTTTAGTTGCGGCAATGAGGCTCGGCTCTTGATTAATGGCGACCACGCATTCGCCGAGATCCTAAGTCGAATTGCGGCGGCCAAGCACTATGTACTCCTAGAGTTCTATATCATTCGCGACGACGGAATTGGCGGTGAGTTAGCAGAACTTTTACTCGCCAAGGTCCGCGCCGGGGTCGCGGTTTACTGTATTTACGATGAAATCGGCAGCCTGCAATTACCC
>NZ_JBFJWS010000369.1:0-2883 GCF_041623545.1 Zhongshania sp.
ATGATGGATGAGCCTATGATGGAAGACGCGCCAGCAGAAGCGGCACCCGCAGCTGAAGAAGCTTATATGAGTGATGAGCCAGCGGTAGAAGACGAGTACGAGTACGACTCTTCTGAGGAAACCGACTACTAAGCGCATTATTTGCGATTAGTTGCTCGTTAAAACCCGGCCATAGCGCCGGGTTTTTTTATGGGACAAGTAAAGGCGTATTACTATTGGTGGTATGTTGCGACGGGGTTAACGAGCTTGTGACTGCCACACGAGCAGGCGATTATTGGCGGGCATGGCGTGATCTGCTAGTAGAGCTAATCTCTGTTTCTCAGCGAGGTCATTGACGGCCTCAAAATCGCGAATACCACTCTGGGGATTACGCTGTTTTAGCCATTGATCAAAGCTGGCATTACTCGCCGATGTGTATTCACCCCGATAGTTAAATGGGCCATAAATACAGAGTAGGCCGTCGTCCTTAAGGCTTGTTCGTAAATGCCTAAAAAACAACTCTACTTCATGCCAGCTCATAATATGCAGAGTATTGGCGGAGTAAATACCGTCAAAGGCCGGCTGTGGCCATTCTAGGTCTCTTGCATCTAGCGCTAATGGTGGTGCTAAATTGTCGAGTTTAGCGTCGTCGATCCACGCTTGAATACCCGCTAAATTTTCCTGGCGATCACTGCATTGCCAATGCAGCTCGGGTAAATTAGCGGCGAAATGTACTGCGTGTTGTCCAGTGCCGCTACCCACTTCCAAGACCCTTTGGCCTGGTGTAAATAGTGGCGCGAGAACCTCTAAAATAAATGGCTGATTGTTTTCACAGGCCTGTGAGAAGGGTTTGGCTTGACTCATGGTTAAATCCCTTTGAATTATGCTTAAATCATTCCCTGGCGAAGGTCGACAGCCTATCCTCGGCTGTCGCCAAGTGTAACGGCTTTTTCAGGAGTACAACAATGGCTTACTGGTTGATGAAATCTGAGCCTGATACCTTTAGCCTCGACGATCTTAGCAAGCGCCCAAAGGGCACGGAGCATTGGGACGGGGTTAGAAATTATCAGGCCCGCAATATGATGCGCGACCAAATGAAAGTGGGCGACAAAGTGTTTTTTTACCACTCCTCCTGCCCCCAGCCGGGTATTGCCGGCATTGCCGAAGTGGTGCGTGAGGCCTACCCCGACGACAGCGCGCAGAACCCGGAGTCGCGTTATTTTGATCCTAAAGCGAGCCCAGAAAACCCGCGTTGGTTTATGGTAGATGTCCGCTTTGAGCGCAAGTTTAAACGGCTCATTCCACTGGCAGAGCTGAAAGCTGAGCCAGCGCTCGGTGAAATGTTGCTGGTCCAGAAGGGTAGTCGCTTGTCCATTATGCCGGTGACACCAGAGGAGTGGCGGCAAATTTTATCTATGGAATAGCGCCGCTACTCGGCGCCGTCCCGCAAGAAAACCCATTCCCGTGCCGTCGATTGCTCGGCGCAAAAGTAATAGCCCTCACTGTCAAACTGTTTTAGATCATCGACGTTTTTTACGCGGTTTTTGATGACATAGCTTGCCATCAAGCCTCGGGCCTTTTTGGCGTAAAAGCTAATGATTTTGTATTTGCCATTTTTGAAGTCTTTAAAAACCGGTGTGATGATATCGGCTGCCAGTGCTTTGGGTTTAATCGCGCTAAAGTATTCATTTGAGGCGAGGTTAACCAGCACTTGCGATTTCACGGCGGCGAGCTGCTGATTTACCGCGTCAGTAATATCGCAATCCCAGAATTGATAGAGGTTTTTACCGGCCTTGTTCTCAAATTTGGTGCCCATTTCTAGCCGGTAGGGCTGGATCAAGTCGAGGGGCCGCAATAGGCCGTACAGACCAGAGAGTATGCGCAGATGCTGCTGGGCAAAGGTAAAGTCAGCGGCACTAAAGCTGTCGGCGTCGAGGCCGGTGTATACGTCACCGCGAAACGCCAGTACCGCGGCCTTGGCATTGTCTGGGCTAAAGGGCAGTTGCCAGTTCATAAAGCGCTGATGATTGAGTTCGCCAAGCTTGGGGCTGATCTTCATCAGTCCGGAGATGTCGTCGGGGCTGAGCTTTTGCAATTGCTCTATCAGCTGCTGGGAGCGGTCGAGGAAATCGGCCTGACTAAATTTTTTGGTGTGTGCAGGGTTTTCAAAGTCCAAGGTTTTGGCTGGGGAAATTAGCAATAACATGGGGAGTCCTGTGACGATTGATTCAAACCTGCAGTAAAGCCTGCCACCAATTAAGCGGGTCGCCGGTCTCGGGGTCGTAGACATTGCCGTAGACCCATTTGGCTTGGTCGCTATTGGCCCATTTATTCAGTACCTCTTCAATACTGCTAAAGCCAACGCCAAAATGAATGCTATACGCGATTGCGCGTTCAGTCTTGATGTCCATGCTGCCACCGAGCTTTTCTATTTCGGCGGTAAGCTGGACTTCCAAGTCCTCATTGGGCTGGCGCAAAAACACCCGCACGCAGAGGTTGCCGCTGTGCTCTAGCAGGCTAAAGCGGCCCCGGGCCTCCTCGTTTATTTTTACTGTATCCAGCGCCGCGAGGCCACGGACAAACAAGGGTGACTTTAGCAGCCGGTATTCACTGGGGTTGGTCAGCGGTGTAGCGAGAACTTTCTCAAAGATCGGTTGATTATTGCTGGGGTGGATACCGGCAAATAGCTCTAACAAGGTCTCTTGGTCGGCGAAGGGGGCCTGATCTGTCATAGCGCACTTACATTCACATTAACATGGGTGAGCAATGATACCGATTTTACGCGCCCAGATCACGGTATCCCTGGGCGCTCGACTCAGCGGCTCGCGGCGGGCATCGTAAATTGAATGCCAATTGGCGGTGGCGTGTAATAGTTGCTGGGTCGATCACCCCGGCCAATACTAA
>NZ_JBFJWS010000370.1:0-2875 GCF_041623545.1 Zhongshania sp.
CAATTTCCGGCTAAAAATGCGGCCAATGAAGAGGAGCGCATTTTTAATGCGGACAATGCCAGCACCTTTGGCGAAGACCCTGAGCCTCGGCGGCTTGTGCAGCTAAATGTGTTGGGTAGTGACAACCAAGGTGACTTTGCGCAGTTGAGTATCGATGGCGAGGTGCGTCTGCTGCGGGCAGGCGATGTTTTTTTACCTTGCGTAAAACTGAATAGCATCCTCCGCGATGCAGTGCTAATTGATAATTGTGGGAGTTACGCGCTGCTTGGGCAGAACTTGGAACGGACCGGTGGGCGCTTGACGTTAACGGCTGTGGAGGAGGGTGGTTTGCATGTGGCTCCGCCAAACATCGTGGATTTGCGTCAGAATCGCGATGTGAGTAAATTGCTTGGCGATTACCGCGAGCGTTTATTTAAGCGGCCTCTGTCCCTGCGGGGAGTGGTTAATATCGAGATTCGGGTCGACCCACTTGGTGAGCGCAAGTATTATTTGTCGCCGGGCAAGGACCCTGCTTTATTCACGCTACTGCCCTTGCAGGCGGGGGATCGAGTGGTCGCCGTAAACGGGTTTAATCTTGCCAGCAGCGAGGCCCTTACCGATATTTATGGCGCGCTTGGGGATCTGAATCAGTTGGCGCTTACCGTTGCGCGGGGTGATCAGCGCTGGGTGATGCTGCTCCGATTATAAGGTTGCGCTATCGCGTGGAGCCCCTAGCGTGGATTTAATAGCATATAGCATTGAATTTACTTAATATTTGGCGGCCAATTTCGATAGTATACTCGCCAGCTATCGGCTCGAAGAGTGGGCTGAGTTTGCCATGGTGAAGATTGTAAGGCGCTTTTAAGCCCAAGAAGGAGATGTGAGTGAGCGATTTTAAGAAGTGGGAATGTGTTATCTGTGGCTTTGTGTACGATGAGGCCGAAGGCTGGCCAGATGATGGCATTGCGGCGGGAACCGCCTGGGCTGATGTGCCCGAAGACTGGGAATGCCCAGATTGCGGCATTAGTAAGTTCGACTTTGATATGGTCGAAGTCTAAACTGCGGCTGTTTTTTCAGCTGTTTTGAGTTGGGGGTCGTGCCTGCAGGCGTCGCCCTCTGTTACACTCTGTGAATATTTGTGTCGCTAGGGAATTCCCATGAAGAAAACAATAACAGGCATTACCTTGCTTTTGTCGGTAGCCTTACTCGCAGCTTGTGCCCCAGAAGTTGGCAGTGATGCGTGGTGTGTCGCCATGGACAAAAAAGCCAAGGGCGATTGGTCTGCTAATGAAGCGAAGGATTACGCAAAGCACTGTGTCTTTAAGTAGCACATTATTTGCGATCGGTTTTACAACGCTTTATACCGAGCGGCAACGCCTTAGAAGCCTTGGGCGTTGCCAATTACACAGGATGATGTAAGAAAGATGTCATATTATTCGGCTACTATTCGGCGCCTAGTGCCCTTGCTAGGGGGCATCTGAGACGTGGAGCAGTCTATGACATGGGTGAAAATGCTCTCACCTCGGGTGGCTGGATGGTTGACTGCAGCGCTAACCGCCATGGTGCTAGCGGTGTTGGCGGGTTTATGTTGGCAAATCGCCGCCGTATTCCGGGACGCGCCGTTGCCAAGTGCCGGCCCTATTGAACGCGCCTCGAACTCTAAGTCTAGTGTGCAGCGTTACGATGTACAGAGTTTGTTGTCAGTGCCGCTGTTTGGTATGCGGCCAACGTCGCCTGTCGCTGCGGCAGAAATTCAGAAAGATATTCGGCGCAGCGCATTAAAGATTACGGTTATTGGTTTAGTTGCCGGTAACGACGAACGCGGTGTTGCTGTGCTTCGTCATGGTAGTAAAACCAAAGCATACGGCATTGGTGAAAAAATTGAGGTGCCGGGTACAGTTACCTTGGTCGCGGTATTGGCAGACCACATCATTATTGAGAATAACCGCAAGCAAGAAAAAATTGAATTGGATCAGAAGGCCGGTTCTGCTGGCCTGCGCACCACTACCACGCCCCGGCGAACGAGTAGTGACGAGAATATAGATTTAAGCACGGCAGCGATTCGTGAATTAGTTGGCGATCCTCGGGACACTGTGCAAAATAGCCCCTTGCAGTTGGTTCGATTCTTCTCTGTTAATCCGGTGATGGATAATGGCAAACTGGCAGGCTATGAAGTAAAACCTGGCCGGGATACCCGTTTGTTTTCTCAGCTGTCTTTAGAGCCGGGCGATATCTTATTATCGGTTAATGGCCAAGCGCTATCTGATATGTCTCCCCAAGAATTAATGAAAATGTTAGAAAACACCAGTTCCTACGAGCTACTAATCAAGCGTACTGACACCATACTCACCAAAAGATTTGATCTATGAAATCCTTGTTTCTCAAAGTAAGTATCGCCGTTTGTCTGTTCATTGCTGTATCCAGCGCTGCCTTGGCTGAGCGCTTTGAACTGGACATGCAAAATGTGGATGTCGGTGAGTTCATTGACACCGTTGCCAAGCTAACTGGCAAAACCATTGTCGTAGACAGTCGCGTGAAAGGCAAAATTACGGTGCAGAGTCACCGTAAACTTGATGCCGAGGAGCTTTACCAAATATTCCTGCTGCAACTCGGGGTTGAAGGTTACTCTGCCATTGAAGTAGGCGACGGTATACTCAAAGTGATTCCCAACCAGGCGGCAAAAATTGAAGGTATAGAGGTTCAACTTGGCCGCAATAGCATGGGGCGCAGCGAATCGATTATTACGCGTATAGCGCAGCTCCAAAATGCCGATGCCGATGAACTCGTAAAGTCGCTTAGACCATTGGTTGACAATAAAGTTGGTGTCATTACCAGTTACGCGGATTCCAATATTATTTTAATCACCGACCGCGAATCCAATGTCCGTCGCTTGATG
>NZ_JBFJWS010000371.1:0-2842 GCF_041623545.1 Zhongshania sp.
CACTCAGCCCCGCTGAATTTGCTGATCAAACTTAGCAACGTAAAAATGGCTTGTAAGCCTATGACATTCCAAACAAAATAAAGCCATTAGCCATAACATACGCCACTGCCATGTCTGCACAAACCGATTACGTAAAATGGTTCCGCAACTCTGCGCCCTACATCAATGCCCATCGCGGCAAAACCTTTGTATTGATGTTCGGCGGCGAAGCGGTGGCTCACCCTAATTTTGCCAATATTGTTCACGATATTGCCCTTCTCAATAGCTTGGGGGTTCGCCTAATACTCGTGCACGGCGCCCGTCCACAAATTGAGCAACGCGTGAAGGATGCCGGTATTGAAAGCCGCTATCACAATGATTTGCGGGTGACCGATGATATTGAATTGCGCTGCGTCACCGACGCCGCCGGCTCACTGCGTGCTCATATTGAAGCGTTACTGTCGATGGGCGTCGCCAATTCCCCCATGCACGGCGCCGCTATTCGGGTATGTTCCGGCAATTATGTCACCGCCCGGCCCATCGGCGTGGTAGATGGCGTCGACTTTCGGCATACCGGTATCGTACGCAAAATTGATGCCTCAGCGCTGCAGCAGCAATTAAACAACCAACACATTGTGATTTTGTCGCCCATTGGCTACTCGCCCACCGGCGAAGTATTTAACCTGACCGCCGAAGATGTCGCCGTACACACCGCCGCGACCCTCAAAGCCGACAAGCTAATTTTATTCACCAGCGATGCCGGATTGCTCGACAACGAGGGCCAGTTAATTCGCCAATGCGAGTACCGCGACGTCGACAGTGAGCTGCTCAAACAACCCCAGTTAAAACACGACAGCATTGTGCAAGCAGTCGTCGAAGCGGGTGATATTGGTATTAATCGCTGCCATATGGTGTCGTTCCAGCAAGACGGTGCCCTTCTGCAGGAGTTGTTCACCCGCGACGGCGCCGGCACGCTGGTTACCCAGGAACACTATGAGCAATTCATGACTGCCGATATCGATGATGTCGGCGGCCTGCTCGCCATAATCGAGCCGCTGGAAGCCAAGGGTGTTTTATTAAAGCGCTCCAGAGAATTACTCGAAAATGAAATAAACCATTTCAAGATTTTGGTCCGCGACGGCATGGTGGTGGCTTGCGCCGCGCTATACCCTTACCCCGAACAACGCAGCGGTGAAATTGCCTGTGTCGCCACCCACCCCGATTATCGCGGAGCTGATCGCGCAGAGCGTTTATTGGAGTTATTGGAAAAAGAAGCCCGCCATCAGGGCTTGGACTCTGTGTTTGTACTCACCACCCAGACTGCGCACTGGTTTCAGGAACAGGGTTACGTGGAGTGTAAAATCGACGATCTGCCACCAGCCAAAAAGCAGCTTTATAATTTTCAACGCAACTCCAAGGCATTCCTCAAGGCACTAAATTAAGATGCGGGTACCCAGAGTCTATATAGATCAGCCACTAAGTGGCGGCGAATTGAGTTTGGATGACCGTGCTGCCCACTATGTAGGCCAAGTACTGCGAATGCGTGCAGGGCGGGATTTAGTACTCTTTAATGGCGACGGTAACGCCTACTCGGCAACAATTGTGGAAGCGAGCAAGAAACACCTGCTATGCCGCGTCGACAACACACCGCAACCCACTATGCCCATCTCCCCTCTTAAAATTGAACTGGGTATTGCCATTTCCAAGGGCGATCGATTCGACTGGGTCATTCAAAAAGCGACCGAGTTAGGCGTTACAGCCATTACACCGCTCTTTACCGAGCGGGTCGATGTCAAACTCAGCGCTGAACGGCTGGACAAAAAACAACGGCACTGGCAGCAGATCATGATCAGTGCCTGCGAACAGTGTGGTCGCAACGATTTGGTCACAATGAACACCGCACAAACCCTTAGCCAATGGCGCAGCAGTGTGAATGCGGCGTTAAAGCTGGTGCTGTGTCCCGCGGTTGCCGGTGGCGTTGCAGCCGAGAGTATCGGAGATATTGCGCTTTTGGTTGGCCCAGAAGGAGGCTTGAGCGAGAATGAAATCAATGACTGCTTAGCCCAAGAGTTCACCGCCTTGCAGCTTGGTCCACGCATACTGCGAACAGAAACAGCGCCCATTGCCGCGATTAGTATTCTGCAATATCGCTGGGGCGATATGGCCTAAACGGCGGTAGCAAGCGCAGCCATAATCTGCTGCTCCATATAATCCCAGTCGGGAATCATCATGCGTTGTTCTCCGACACGTACCACACTGTGTATTAATGGCTGCGTCTGCGCTTCAAGTGGCTCTACATCGGCACTGATCAAACGCTCAATATGAGGCATACCACTGAGCGCCACGGCAAAAAACGGCAGTGCGGCTCGATTACCAATACCATGCAGCACGGCGACATGGCGAATTTTTAGGTTCTTTGGCAGCTCACCATCGCGCAAACCCTCAAAGCTAAACACAGGTATTTCCTGTTCACGCCACATTAACATGCCCAGCATAAAAGACGAGGCAATAGCCGAACTCAGCCCTCCCGCAATAGTCACTTCCGCCACGGCCGCATTCGGCACCAGCAGCGCACCATCGGTAACCGGTAAGACAATATTGGCCAAAACGGATGAAGTCGACTCTAGGGCCTTCATACCGTGACCGCCGTCGAGGTCACTTCATCTATCGCCTTCAATAATTGAATCTCCTGATAGGGCTTGCCTAGGAAGTTATGAACCCCTAAACCAAAGGCGCGCTGGCGGTGCTTCTGCCCTGTTCGCGAACTAATCATAATAATTGGAATATGTTTAAGGCGGGGGTTACTGCGCACCCGGCTCGCCACCTCAAATCCGTCCATGCGCGGCATTTCAATATCCAGCAG
>NZ_JBFJWS010000372.1:0-2812 GCF_041623545.1 Zhongshania sp.
CCTCATGTTCCCACTGGCATCAAAGGAAATGTGCGATATTCTCGTCGCCGAGCTACCTATTCCGGTTTGCGTACTTGGCCCCGTAGTACCAGGCACAGCCTTTGCCTTGCACACTGGCTGGGGCTGGATTGGCGCGGCAAAGTTACACATGGAAAGAGCCAAAGAGTTGATGGAAACCGGCAACGTGAGTTTTGATCACAGCTTCCCAGAAAAAGAGTCGCTAATCGAAATGGATGTGTTCGATGAAATCATCGGCGATTGGGCGAAAAAAACTGGCCGTCCTAGTCATTAATTAGCGCCCCCAAATTTCCCCTATTGGGTGGCACTGCGCGGCGCAATCTAGACTAAAGTCAGTGGCAATCTGCACTGACTTTAGTCCTACTCCTTACCTGGAAGCCACCACTCGCCATTTCATGGCATCAGTATCGTCCTTTAGCAATTTTTAGCCATAGAGAAATCCGATGACCAAATCTCTGCGCCTGATTGAAACCGAACCTGGTATTAAGATTTCAGTCACGATTCTTGGCGAGGGTCCGTTAGTCATCCTTATGCACGGCTGGCCGGAATTGGGTTTATCTTGGCGTCACCAACTAGAACCCTTGGCTGCAGCCGGCTACACCGTCGCCGCACCTGATATGCGCGGCTATGGCGACTCATCTAAACCCAGCACAATAGATTCCTATAATACCGACGCCTTGGCCGATGACATGATGGCTATCGCCACCGCGCTCGACGCAGAGCACTGGGTGGCCGTAGGTCACGACTGGGGCTCTGCTGTCGCTTGGCGCTGCGCACTGCGCTTTCCCGAGTCAGTCGTGGGTGTGTTTTCATTGAGCGTGCCCCATCTGCCAGCCGCAAGCATACCGGCGACACAAAGCTTTGAACTCATGTACCCAGACCGTTTTTATTACGTTCGCTATTTTCAAGAGATTGGACTCGCCGAGGCCGAGCTAGAGCAAGATCCCCGCCTTGCATTAAAAACCATTTTCTTCGCACTTTCCGGTGATGCGCCCAAAGGTGAATGGGCCAAAGCGCGAGCCAAGGACGCACCGTTGCTAGCCGATCTAATTTCGCCACCGGCGGGGCCGTTAAGCTTTATTAGCGATAAAGAATTAGACCAATATGCCGACGCCTATCGCGAAGGCGGTTTTTTCGGACCGATTAGTTGGTATCGGAATCTAGATCGCAATGCAGATCAAGGCCGCGCCTATGGCAATCAAGAAATCGCCCAGCCGGCAGGTTTTTTATGCGGTGACAAAGAGATCATACTCAGTATGGCGCCGCAGGCACTCGACGCAATGCGAGTGCTGTGCAGTGATCTACGCTGCGAAGAAGTCTTACCGAATGCGGGACACTGGATTCAGCAAGAGCGCCCTGAAGAAGTGACACAAGCACTCTTGCGCTTTCTGCAGGGCGTTTGGCATGGGGTATAGAATTTAACGTTACGCGAGCTTGAGAAGCAGCTTGCCCTTGTTGCCACCATTAAACAGTTTTAGAAATGCCGATAAGGTATTTTCAATGCCCTCTTCAATATGCTCATCTATACGAAGCTGACCGGACTGCAACCATGCAGTGAGATCCGGCATTGCTTCACCAAAGCGATGGATATACTGAGTAAGAATTAAACCTTCGATTCGAGCACCATTGACAATGAGTTCCCAAAGATTGCTGATCGGTGCCGGTTCCGAATTATACTGACTAATCATTCCACACAGCACTACCCGCGCATTGGGCTTCAATGCCAACAGCCCCGCATCAAGAATTTCACCACCGACATTCTCAAATTGGATATCTACGCCCTCTGGGGCGGCCTCTTGAATTGCCGCCGCCAATTCGCTTGGCGATTTACCACGATAGTCGACGGCGGCATCATAGCCATAGTCCTTTAACAAACGCTCGCACTTTTCTGGGCCGCCAGCGATACCAATGGTACGACAGCCTTTAATTTTCGCTATTTGACCAACCAAGGAACCCACCGCACCGGCCGCGCCACTGACCAGCACTGTCTCGCCGACGCTTGGCCGACCTTTGTCTAACAAGCCAAAATAGGCTGTTAGCCCAACGCCGCTCAGCACAGAAAGATAATTCGTCACTGATGGCATCGCATCTGGATCAACTCGTCGGCCCGCACCAGACTGGCACAATGAGTATTCCTCAATGCCATTCGCCCCCGATGCCCAACTGCCCACGGGGAAGTCTGGATTGCGCGATTCAGCAACAACACCTAAGGTTGATGCCCGCACTGGATCACCCAATTTAATCGGCGGCATATAGGAAGGCTTATCGTCCATCCAGCCGCGCATCGCGGGATCTAGGGAGGCATAGTGATTGCGCAATAGAAACTGGCCCTCTTTGAGCTCAGGCGTCGGCTCACTTACCAAGGAAAAATCTGCGTCGACGGGCAGCCCTACTGGGCGTCTAACTAACAAAAAACGACGATTTGTTGGCATATTTTTACTTCCTCAAATATTAAATAGTAGCGGCTCGGATCAAGGGCAAATTACTAGGCGCTGGCGTAAGCCACCGTCGGCGACGCGGCGATGCGCCTCTGCAGCCTGATCCAAGCGTAAAATTTCAGCCGCAGGTGGCAGCAGCTTGCCGCTAGCAATCTGCTCCAGTAAATACGCAGCATCGGTGCGGTATTCATCCGAGTGGGATGTACGTCGTACATTGATATCATAAAACGTAGTACTTCTTTGGGTGCCATCAGAAATGCCATTGGCGTTCCATGTCTCATTGAACTGCTGTAATTGCTTGCCAGCTTCGCTCGACGCCGCACCTGATTCCAAAAAGTCCTGCATACCGTAACCAA
>NZ_JBFJWS010000373.1:0-2783 GCF_041623545.1 Zhongshania sp.
CGCAAGGAGTAATGCAATACGCGCGACTTGTTTTACTGCCCGTACCGACAAAGTTGCCCCAGTAATTCCGTCGATATGCTGACTCAATATGTCGTCCCGAACCAGCACCGCACCCTTAAACTGCTCCGTAAAAAAGTCGTGGCGGACTTCCCAACCGCGACTTTCGCGAAAAGCGAGGATATCGACCCGCGACACGGCCAAACTCTTACCGTCGGCGCTATCCAGATCAACAACGACACCAATCGTAATCGGCATTTCCTTGCCGATTTCTTCCAGTATCCACGCTGTTTTTTGACCAAGCTGCCAGTAACGCACCCGCAGCAAGGGAAACTCTTTGCCGCGAATTGTCTTTATGCGCGCTTTTAACGCGGGTGTTAACCACAACACTTTAGGCTCCGGCTTGGCGTCTTCGCCAAAACCCAAGCTGAGGAATTCGTCCACCGTTAAATACTGCCCAGCGCTGGCAGCCTGTACCGGTGACATTGCCACAAACTGCAAAACCATTAGCAAAGCAAAAACGACAACAGCGGGCATAAGCCCGCTGCGCGCTTTTGGCGCTCTAATTAGGCAGGTAGCCAATCAGAAGCTCCAACCTAAACCAAGATTGATTGAATCATCGTCCTTGGCGCCGTCTTGCTCAGACACGTCGGCCTTGATCACCACGCTACTGGTCAGCCAATAGTTCACACCCACGTCAAACTGCTCGACCTCAGTGTCGGTACCGCTATTAGCGCGGTTATCCCATTCGCCCTGGCGAACAAACACACCTAGCGATGGCGTGAGTTTATAAGACGCCTCAACATACTGACCTTCCTGCTGGTCGCTGCCATTGGCAACAAAGTTACTGCCGTTAATATCCCACTCGGCAGCAAGAGCGGTCAGCGTCAGATTCTGCCACTGATAGCGAGCTTGCAACTCGATCAAGTCAGCTTCGCCGTCGTCGCCTGCGCCCTGAGTCACATCTTGCTGGTGCTGGTAAGTCGCCGCCAACTCCAAACCGCTGATACCGTTAAACACCAAACGTCCTGTGTAAGCGAGGTCTTCGGCTGTTGCATTAGCCGATTTCTGACGACCGCCACGCACCGCTCCGTTACCCGTGGGGTCAATTTTTAAACCGCTGTGCAAAGCCACGTTATAACGAAGCCCGGGCAGTATCTCACCACTGGCCATCACACCGGTTTCCCACCAGGTTGCTGGCAGAATTTCTTTTTCGACGTTGTTGCGCTCAACACCGTAGAAGGTATCGGGCTCGTGGGTTTCGTTTAAGATACCCACTGGCACAAGGAATTGCCCCATGGTCAAAGTATGGCCTTGGGTATAATCCCAAGCAATATACGCCTGCTCCAGCTCCAACTCGCCGGGGCCGCTACCATCAGCCGTGTCTTCAACAAGGCCGTGTTCAATTTCGACTTCCGAGAAGAAGCGCACGGTATCGCTAAACTGGTGACCAACATAAATTACAAAGCGGTGAGCATCTACTTTATCGTCTTTGTCTTTAAAATGATTAAAGTGGTGCTCGCCATAGCCGCCAATCGTGGTGCGACTTGCCCAGTCAGCGACAGTGGCAGATCGCTCTACTGCGTCCGCCGTAGCATTAATCTTGCTGTCAGTTTGCTGTTGCTCAGCGGTCAAACGCTCAATCTCGCGCTGCTGCTGTTTGATGATCTGCCACATTTCGGCATTGCTCGGCGCGGTCTCCGCATACGCGGCAAAGGGTAAGGCAGCAATGGCCGCAGCTAATACGGTCTTTTTCATTAAAAGCTCTCCAGTCTCAGTAGCGCGGAATCTCACGGCCCGCTTATTTTTAAAATAAACGCCAATTACCGATGGCATCATCACAAAACGCGGCAAAGCATACCAAGTCTTAATCTAAATGCAAAGCATTCCCATTACTATTTGTAACTGGAGGCATAAAAAAAACCCGATGGGGAAATCATCGGGTTTTACGAGCTTGCCTAGAAACTAGGCTTATTCGGCGGCGGGGTTTGCCGCTGCAGTTTCTTGAACCAAGGTTTTCAGTTCGCCGCTTTCGTGCATTTCACAAATAATATCGCAGCCACCAACCAATTCACCGGCAACCCACAGCTGAGGAAACGTAGGCCAGTTTGCGAACTCAGGCATCTTGGCGCGGATATCTGGGTTAGACAGAATATCAACAAAAGCAAAACGCTCACCGCACTCCATCAACGCCTGCGACGCCCGCGCCGAGAATCCACACTGCGGCTGGTTTGGCGAACCCTTCATATAAAGGATAATAGGGTTAGCTGTAATCTGCTGCTTTATTGCTTCAATTGTGTCCATGAACCACCTACTTGTCTGATAACAGTGATAAGGCCTGATTGACGCGAGCGCTTATCGGGAAGAATTCGCGCCATTCTAGCAATATCGCAAGCAAAAGTAATGGATCGGGCAGAAGTCTGACGTCGGAGGTCTGACGTCAGACGATAAATTCAACGGCGCCCCTTGCGTCCGACGCCCGACATCAGACGTCAGACCTCAGACGCCCTCACCCCAGCCACCCCCGCCGGGGGTTTCTATCCGCAGCACATCACCAGCTACGGCGGTCATGCTGACCTTGGCCGGCAAGCGCTGACCATTGAAGCTATTTTTACCGACAGCGCCTGCGCTCCCGCCTGCCAAGCCCCACGGTGCGAGCCGGCGGCGTTCAGTAAGTAGGGTAAATTGCGTGGGCGCCATAAACTCAAATTCTCGAATCAGGCCGTCACCACCGCGATACCGACCGTCGCCACCAGAGCCGATGCGTATTGCGTAGCGCCGCACCC
>NZ_JBFJWS010000374.1:0-2769 GCF_041623545.1 Zhongshania sp.
CGGCACGCGCCGCGCCGATTACGGCTTGCCGAGGTGCGGGGAATACACCGGCATCAGAAACAAAGGTTAACAAACAGCCGTCACTGCTTTTCAGCCATGGTAAAACTGCCTGCGCCAAGTGCTCCAGATACACCAGTGACAGCGCCACAAAGGGTAAATACATCTCGGGATCCGTTTTTTCAAAGGGGCCGGTAATCCCGCCCTCACTGGGCCCGGTGACCAAGCAATCGGCAACGGCATCTATACGCCCAAACACTCGGCCCGCAGCCACAACAAAATCCTCGACCGAGCCCTTTGTATTAATATCCGCCACCACGCCAGCAACCGGTGCCTCAAGGTCGCTGCCGCGCAGGGCACTTAACAGCGTGTTTACCGACGACTCAGTCCGCCCTTGAATCACAACGGCCCAACCACTGGCCAATGCCTGCCGCGCCACCTCAGAGCCAATCGACCCAGTGCCACCGGTGACAAGCAGTACTGATTGCTTAGCCATAACCTTCCCCCCTACACAGAACGCATTCGCCCATTTCAAAAACAATTATTGGCGCGAAGTAGCTAAGCTTCGGCGACCAAAACCAAGATATCGCCAATTTTCCTTAAACCCAAGCAGCTTTTAAGTCCATTAAACATAGAAGGCATATAACAAAGCTTTATTAAGCTGCAACTATTGGCAACAACATGTTGCGACAATAATTCTCGTAAGCTATCCTGCACCAACGATAAAAATCAAGTTTGGCCCGATTTTTTTAATCGCCATGCTAATACGGTGAACCTTCATGAGCGCATCCCCATCTCCAGAATCCGGCTGTCCTGCCCACGGCAATGTCGACCGTCGCAAATCAGCGGCCATTGCCCTTAAAAATACTCAACCTGACCTCGGTGCCCACTGGGTTAAAAGCCCGAGCATTGCCAAATATATCTTGCGCAGTAAACATGCCCGTCAGGCTGGGGCCGGCGCGGATTTAGTGACTTTCAAAAATCCCGAGCAAGCGCCCGTGTTTTTCCTCGATGGCGAGCTACATGCGATTAAGCGGCGCAAGACCCAGCGCTTTCTCTCACCAAAGGCTGTTTCCCAACAACACTACTTGGTAATGCGCAAAGTCACTGACGAATTACTCGCCGGCTTCAAGACCCAAGGCCACGCCAAGCTTGAAGATCTGAGCTTCTCCCTTGCGGTAGAAGTCGTCAGCGAGATATTAGGTTTAACCAACAGCAACCAAGCGGCGCGGGTAAATCGTATTCAGAAGGTACTTGCCAGCAGTATATCCAACGCTGGCGATGGCAAACTTGCCAAAGTTTGGCAAAACTTTAAACGCGCCAGCGCCCTCGGTATCTTTTATTGGTTTGATGTTAGGCCAGCAATAAAGGCAAGAATCAAAAATCCAACAGACGATGCCATTTCCTTTTATATTGAGGAAGGCTACTCAAAATTCATGATTGTTATTGAGTGCGTGACATACGGCACTGCGGGTATGCTCACAACCCGTGAATTTATCACTATGGCGGCGTGGTATTTATTTGAAGACCAAGCGCTGCGCCAACAATTCTTAGCGGGCGACGAAAAAGAACAGGTCACTATCTTAATGGAAATTGTGCGACTCGAGCCGGTCGCCGCAATGGTACACCGCCGAATAGACGAAGAAATTTCCGGTATTGCAGAGCACCCTCTACCCCCCGGGGAAAAATATGGCCTCGATATTCGAAATGCCAATATCGATGAAGAAATGGTTGGCGAATGCCCCTATGCCGTCGACATAGAGCGAGCAAAGCGCCAAAGCGACTCCGGTAAGTTTCTCAGCTTTGGCGGCGGCCCGCACAGCTGCCCTGGCTGGCAGGTCGCTATTCATGAAACGCGTATTTTTCTCGAGCAATTATTCCTCATCCCAGAGCTCACCCTTGACCGTGAACCAGACATTAGCTGGAACAGCCAGTTAGGGAGCTACGAGCTGCGCAATGCGGATATTTCATGCAAACGCTAGCAACCCATTTAGGCAAAATAAAATAGAACAACACAAACACTATTCCGAATGACATTTCACAGTTAGGCGCTTAACGGAGAATAACAATGCAAAAAGCACTCGATGAAATCGACTATTTCACTAGTCACGACTTACTGGAAAACCCACACAGCTACTTTGATGCGCTACGTGAAAAAAACCCTGTTTACCAGCTAAAAACCAGAGATCTAATAATAATCACTGGCTTTCAGGAATCTGCCGAAGTTTTACGCGACACTAAAAACTTCTCATCCATACTGTCAACCTTTGGCCCCACTGACCCCCTGCCATTTGAACCAGAGGGCGAAGATATCAGTGAACAAATAGAAGCGCACCGCAGCGAGTTCCCAGCCGGCGATCTGGTGGTGAGCTACGACGGGGCAAGCCACGCCGCGCGGCGCTCACTTCTTAACTGCCTATTTACCCCCACTCGCTTAAAGGCCAATGAGCTTTACATTAATGAATTGGCAGAAAATACCGTACGCGAAGTCGTTAAGAAAGGCGGCTGTGAACTCATTAATGAGGTGTGCACCCCCTTTGTGACTTTAGTGGTCGCCGATTTGCTTGGCATGCCCAAGCAAGACCAGCACCTTTTCCGTGAAGCCATCGACAGCGAACCCTCACCGTTCAATATCGACAAAGTTATCAGCGGCGAAGGAAATACCCCCGGCAAATTTATGATGGAAATGGGCGCTCACTTCTATAATTATGTCATTGATCGCCGTCAGAACCCCGCCGACGATATTCTAACCGAGCTCGCTCAGGCGACCTA
>NZ_JBFJWS010000375.1:0-2752 GCF_041623545.1 Zhongshania sp.
AAGAGTTTGTTTTCGACAGTGCGGTAAATCATGGTCCAAAACAAGCGCTGCTGTTTGTGCAGCGCAGCTGTAATTTACTGGGTGCAAAGCCGCCACTGCGTGAAGATGGAATAATGGGAGATAACACTCGGCGCGCTGCTGCGACAGCGGCACGATTATTTTGCGCTCGCTTAAAAAGAACGCTACTCGCCGAGCGGCGAAATTTTTATTTTAGATTGGTTGAAGCACAGCCTTCCCAGCAAATATTTCTAAAGGGGTGGTTAAATAGGCTGGCGGAGTTTGACGGAGGCGATACGCGCATAGTGTGAGCGGGATTAATGTGCTAGAAATAGATGTTTGCAGACTACTTTCAATAAGAGACTGCACAGATTTTCTAACGAGACTTAATCATGCTTACCAAACTGCCTCGGTGGGTTGAGTACGGTGCATTTGTATTGGCGTTTGTTGCTGGCAATGTAAATGCCGTTGGACTGATGGGGTTTAAGCACCAGTCAATTTCTCACCTGTCAGGAACTGCGACATTGCTGGGTACGGGCTTGGCTGACGGCTCGCTAAGCAGCGCACTGCACCTACTCGGGGTGTTATTGAGTTTTTTATTTGGCGCGGCAATTTCTGGCGTATTACTCCCCAATGGTGCACTGAAATTAGGTCGCCACTACGATACCTTGTTAGTCCTAGAAGCTTGTTTGTTATTGACCTCAATCATCTTCTTGAATAACGGCTCACTGGCTGGCCACTATACGGCGTCGTTGGCCTGTGGCCTGCAAAATGCGTTAGCGTCAACCTATAGTGGCGCGGTGGTGCGAACGACGCACGTCACGGGTATTTTTACCGACCTAGGGCTAATGTTGGGGGCAAAGTTACGCGGCAAGCCCTTTGATGAGCGCAAAGCCATACTTTTTATTTTAATTATTATAGGGTTTGTTTTAGGTGGCGCACTGGGTGCCTATTTGTTCAGTTTGTGGCAGTTCTTTGCGCTCACTGTGCCGGCGGGGATATGCCTGATATTGGCCGTCGGCTACCGGTTTTATCGCGTGGGTGTGCGCAGAAATTTGTGTGTACCCTAGACTTTATCTGTCACTTGATATTCTAGGGGAGTAGGCGTGGAAGCGAGCTTTTGGCACAAAAAATGGAAGAGTAAAGATATCGCGTTTCATGGCAGCAGTCCTAATCCGTTGTTGCTTCGGCATTTTGATATGCTCCGGCTTGATCGCGGGGCGAGGGTGTTTTTGCCGTTATGCGGTAAAACCTTGGATATTGGTTGGCTCTTAGAACAAGGTTTTTCTGTGGTCGGGGCAGAATTAAGTGAGATCGCAGTGGAGGAGCTATTCGCTGAGCTGTGCCTGATTCCGCAACGCTCAGAACTCGGCCAGTTAAAGCGCTACCGCGCCGCAGGCCTCGAGATCTTTGTCGGCGATATTTTTGATTTAAGTGCCGAGCGACTCGGTATGGTCGATGCGGTTTATGATCGAGCTGCCTTAGTCGCTTTGCCGGATAACCTTCGGCCGGCATACACAGCAATGTTAAAACGAGTAACAAACTCGGCGCCTCAGCTGCTGATTAATTACGACTATCAACAAAATGACATGCCGGGCCCACCTTTTTCTATCAGTGATGTTGAGCTGAGTGCTCACTATGACGGCGAGTATCACCTGACATTGTTAAGCAGCGAGGCAGTCCTTGGCGGCCTGAAAGGGCAGTGCGCCGCACTGGAGAAAGTGTGGCTTTTGCAGCCTAGATCGTGAGTTAAAAAGGGCTGTTACTCGCCATTAGTCGGGACGTTAACGAATCATTACAAATTGGTGTCGGTGAGTTGACATCAATTTGTTTGAGGCTGACAATGAGGCCATCTAATCGCTATTTCCTGCGGAGTAATTCCCATGACAGAAGCTGTAGCCTCTGGTTGTCCCATGCACGATAACGTCGATCGCCGTAAGTCGGCTAAACTTGCGGCCAAAATGACCAAGCCTGATGGCGGCGCTCACTGGGTCAAAAAGCCGAGCGTAGCACGCGCGATACTGCGCAGCCCCGAAGCACTTCAGGCCGGCGCCGGCGCGGAAATGCTGAACTTTGAAAATCCCGAGCATATGCCCGTGTTTTTTCTGGACGGTGCTGATCATCGTAAGAAACGCACTAAAACACAGAAGTTTTTATCACCCAAGGCGGTGAGCGAGCAGCATCACACTATTATGCGGGAAGTCACCGATGAGCTGTTGGCGGAATTTCAGCGTGCCGGCACGGCCAAACTAGAAGATGTCAGCTTTCAGCTGGCGATCGAAGTCGTCGGCGAAATATTGGGTCTGACTAATAGCGACCAAGCGGGCCGCGCTAAGCGAATTCAACGGGTTCTCTATGCGAGCATCGCACAGCGCGAAGGTAATTTTGCAAATCGCATCTTAAAATTTCAGCAGGCCTTCCACACGGGTAACTTCTTTCTTTGGGATGTGCTTCCGGCGATTAAAGCTCGCAAAAAAGCGCCAAAGAACGACGCGATTTCATTCTACATTGAAGAGGGCTATAGCAATATGGCCATCGTTGTAGAGTGCCTAACCTATGGCGCGGCTGGAATGCTGACCACCCGTGAATTTATCGTGATGACTGCGTGGTACCTGTTTGAAGATTTGGCCCTTCGCCAGCGTTTTCTCGACGGCGACTCCAAAGAGCAGATCAACATATTACTAGAAATTTTGCGCTTAGAGCCGGTGGCCGCCATGGTCCATCGCCGAGTTAACGCCGAGGTTGAAGGCCTAGG
>NZ_JBFJWS010000376.1:0-2723 GCF_041623545.1 Zhongshania sp.
ATTAAATCGCTATGGCGCCTCCCGACAAGGCAGCTCAGTAACATGGCAAGGTATACAACTAAGTGGCAATGAAGGTGATGCCGTCAAAGCCATTCACAATGGCCGCGTGGTCTTCGCCGATTGGCTGCGCGGTGCAGGACTATTAATAATAGTCGACCATGGCGGAGACTATCTCAGCCTTTACGCCCACAATCAGAGCCTATTGCGTAGCGAGGGCGATTGGGTGCGCGGCGGCGAGGGGATTGCCACCGTCGGCAACAGTGGCGGCCAACGACAGGCTGGGCTGTATTTTGAAATCCGCTACAAAGGGCGACCCACAGACCCCCGCAACTGGTGCAAATAACATCGGCAGCATTCGCCAGCAAAGCAAGATACAATAAGTTTCGTTTTAAGGACGTTCTGGGAACTCAAGTATGCCTGATATGTTTCGTCACACCTTTTCCGCCCTGCTAATACTGCTGCTCGCCGCACCTACAGCACTTTTAGCAGGCGATAGCACCAATACTAATCAAAACTCGCAACTCGCCGAAGCCAGCAGCCAAGGCCAACTGCCACTTCAGGCATTGCGTAATTTCGCCGATGTATTCAACCAAATTCGCCTTAGCTATGTTGAAGAGGTCGACGATAAAACTCTGCTCGAAAATGCCATTCGCGGGATGCTCAGCGGCCTTGACCCCCATTCGGATTATTTAGATGCCAGCTCATTTGAAGATCTGCAAAACCACACCACCGGTGAGTTTGGCGGCCTCGGCATTGAAGTCGGCATGGAAAATGGTTTTATTAAAGTCGTTACCCCTATTGACGACACCCCCGCTGAACGCGCGGGTATTCAACCCGGCGACTTGATTATTCAAATCGACAACAAGCCAATTAAGGGGCTGACTCTTCAGGAGGCGGTCGTTCTAATGCGCGGCCCCGCGGGCAGCAAAATTGTTCTAACTATTTTACGCAACGGTGTAAACGCCCCCTTCGACGTCAAGCTCAAACGCGACGTTATTACCGTGGCCAGCGTGCGCGGGGAAATGCTCCAGCCCGGCTATGGCTATATCCGAATCTCGCAATTTCAAAGCCGCACCGGCCAAGATTTAAAGAAAGAACTGGCCACCCTCAAAGCTGGCCGCGAGCCGCTTAAAGGTTTAATTTTGGATTTACGAAACAACCCTGGCGGCCTGCTGCAAGCTTCAGTACAAGTGGTAGACGAGTTCATTAATGACGGCCTAATTGTCTACACCGAGGGCCGGCTACCCAATGCCTATAGCCGCTTTATGGCCAGCGCCAAAAACCCTGCCGACGATACGCCGATGGTAGTATTAATTAACGGCGGCTCAGCGTCGGCATCAGAAATTGTCGCCGGTGCCCTTCAAGACCACCGCCGCGCCATTATTGTCGGCACTCAAAGCTTCGGTAAAGGCTCGGTACAGACGGTACTGCCCCTATCAGAAGACAGTGCCATTAAACTGACCACGGCCCGCTACTACACCCCCAGCGGCAGCTCTATTCAAGCCCAGGGAATTATCCCCGACATCGTGGTTGAGAAGGCGCGAATCGAAGCAGTGAATGCCGGCATCCAAGTGACCGAAGCCGATTTGGCTGGCCACCTAGGTCGTGGCGACGGCGCCGAGAGCGACGGTAAAAGCCGCAAGAAGGAAAAGAACGGCAGCAATGAATTGGCCGCCAATGATAATCAGCTATATGAAGCGCTGAATTTATTAAAGGGTTTAAATATTATGGCCAGCGCGAAGAAAGCGCTAAAAGAAGTAACTACGGAGTAGCATTTAAAATCAGCGGGCCCAAGGGCCCGCTATTTTTACAAGCGAACTTCAATACCCCGAGCCGCCATATAGGCTTTAGCTTCGGGCACCGTGAACTCGCCAAAGTGGAAAATACTTGCCGCCAAAACGGCATCAGCCCGGCCCTCAACAATCCCATCAACCAAGTGATCTAGATTACCGACCCCACCCGAGGCGATCACCGGCACTGCTACCGCGTCGGATATTGCCCGCGTCAACGCCAAGTCGTATCCCGCTTTTGTGCCATCGCCATCCATGCTGGTCAACAGCACCTCACCGGCACCGTTATTCACCATTTTAATCGCCCACTCTACCGCATTAATACCAGTGGGCTTGCGACCGCCGTGAGTAAAGATTTCCCAACGCGGCCGACCATCGGCCTCGTCGGCAACGCGTTTAGCGTCAATGGCAATAACAATGCACTGGGAGCCGAAACGATCAGCCGCTTCTTTAACAAAATCAGGCCGATGAATAGCAGCCGAGTTAATACCGACCTTATCAGCACCCGCATTGAGCATGGCGCGAATATCTTTTATTTCGCGAATACCGCCGCCAACAGTCAACGGTATAAACACTTCGGCAGCAATCTGCTCAACGATGTGCGCGGTGGTTTCTCGGCCTTCGTGCGTGGCGGTAATATCTAAGAAAGTAATCTCATCCGCGCCCTGCTCGTTATAACGTTTAGCTACCTCAACAGGGTCGCCAGCGTCGCGAATACCAACAAAGTTTACGCCTTTTACTACGCGACCTTTGTCGACATCTAGGCAGGGAATAATACGTTTAGCCAAAGCCATGATACTGTCCTATTCGGGTCTATTTAGCCTTGCCGTCGCAATAGCTTTGCGCTTCGCGCAAATCAAGCTGGCCTTCGTAAATCGCGCGACCAGTGATGGCCCCAAGAATACCGGCATCCGCCACCGCTTGCAGGGCGCG
>NZ_JBFJWS010000377.1:0-2723 GCF_041623545.1 Zhongshania sp.
AGTAGCGGGTAGACTCGAACCTCTTTGGCGACGCGACACATTTCGATTAGCGCCTCGATATGCTGGGCGGCATCAATTTGCTCACTGTATAAAAACAGCAGATGAGAGCACAGACCGAGGTCAAATTCACTATCAAAAAAGGGTAGCTCTGGGAGGCTAGCCTCAACGTAGCGACCAGCAGCAAGCCCCCCGTCATAATCATCCAAAAAGCGATTCATCGCCGACATACGAACCGAACCAAGATGACCTGGATCTTTAAAACTACTCCAAAGATAGTTGTCGGCATGGCGCACAAGTTCAGCAATCATGCCCGGATATACACGCTGAATGCGATTACTGATCTCTTCCTTGGTAAATTGATAAATGGGATCAACAGACATAATTCGCCCGCCACCTTGACTTAGCTCGGCATTAAAACTCGCCGGGCCGTCGCCACAGCCGAGAATATGTCCCTCTAAATCGCTTTCGCTAAGTGCAAACATACGACAGTACTCTGCGTATGAACGACCCCATGGAACAATCGACGACAGATCCAAATTACCCTCACCCCAAAAACGGCCTAGCAGCCTTATTAAAGAAAGGGGCCAAGTATAGAGAGGACAGCAGCCTCGACACAAACTGTTATCGAGGCACACCGCTTAACTTTCAGTTGCGCTTAAGCAACAACAAAGAGGAATGGGAGCCAGCGCGATACTGGCTCAACAAAGTGCTAAGGCGCAACCGCCGTAATAGCCGAACTTGCATCAGCAGTAAAATTAGGCTGACCTGCAGCGTCTAAGGCAAACAATGGCAATCGCAGATTCGCCGCAATATTGACTACTGGAATCGTTAGGTCTCGAGAAAATGACTCAATATACTGGGGGTGATAGCCACTGACCCACAAGCCCAATTCATCACCCGACGCCAAGCGCTCAGCAATACCCACCAAGTCGATATCAGCGTGATCACCGAGCCCGCGCACCGGCATAATCTGGTCATCTAGCAAGCGCCACTCGCCACCGACATTCCGAATCGCGATACCGACAAACAGGATGCTGTCGCAACCGCTGCGAATCGTTGGCACACCGCCCACTGCACACGCTTCATCATTCAGCGTTTGCGGGGTAGTCACAGTAATATCGAGCTGAGGAATACCGGCAATAATTAAACCCTTGCTATCGCTTACTGTTAGCAGCGGCGCAATACTCACATCTTGCGCGAGAATGTGGGCGGTCTGCGCGGCAACGCCGTTTGGCACATTGCTAAGGGCCAAATCATTAAATTCGCTGAACGAAATCGCGGTCGTATCATTGGCAGAGCGGCGCGCCTTAAACTTGCTTACCGGGATATTCACAGCGTCATCGTCAGCCAATGAAACACAAATTTCATTCTCGCCACTCAGATCAGCGGCTGCATCCTGGCCGCGTAGTTTGTTATTAAACCAATCAATTGTGGCACTGCGCTGAGTTCTTTCGCCGCAAGCAAACTTGCCACCCAAGGCTTGAAAATAAATAGGCTCAGGGGTTTCGCCGACAAAATTCGGAATGATATGCCCGCTTTCATGAGTTAGCATTCGAACCTCGTGACCGCTACCCGCCGCGCGCTCACTTAAACACTGAAAATTCCACCACGCATCATTAAAATTAAACAGGGTATCGCGAATACCTTGGGTGAGCAGAATATCAACCCCCGGCTGCCCGGTGTAGCTATTGCTGCCCGGCACTTCATTAAACTCACTACTGATATTATTGTTTAGCGGGCTAGCCGCAAAACTGTAGGGCATGGTCGCCTGACCGTTCAAATCACACCAATACCGCGGGCTGTGATAGGCAAACCAATCTAAGGCATCGCGAGGAAATTCATTAGTAGCGATACCACGTAATAGGGTTTCTTTTACAAAGGGATCTAGTCCCCGCGCCAGCGGTGACTCTTGATTTTCAAAGCCGGGCTGATAGCTGCCGGCTTCGCCGCCACCAACGAGTAACAAACTCCAACCCGACTTCACCACATCACCAGGATTTAAACTGAAGGGCAAATAATGCCAAGTGATGTCCGGCACCATGGCATCCATGCGCTGTTTTTCATCAACGCCATGAATCAGCAACTGGTAGCCACCACCGTAGCTAGAACCCACCGCACCGCTTAATAGATTGACACCACCCGCAACACTCACTGCAGGGTCTGGCCGCGCCGCCAACTCGCCGCTGGCCTCGTCACGCCAAGCCAGATAATCTAAATTGGCTTCTGCCCAGTCCAGAATTTGCAATAAATCCAAACCTTCCACATCGGGATCCATTACCCGCACTGTGCCGCTACTTTCGCCAAAACCACGCTGATCGATACTAATTACTGGGTATCCCGCTGCAACGAGCAGATCTAGGGCATTGCCGCTGTAATCACTGGCCGCCGGATCGCTAACTCGTGAGCCGCCAAAACCGTGGCCATGCAAAACCAAGGGGTGGGCACCTAAGGCACGCTTACCGCAGTCCAAGACGGCGGGTTCGAATACTTCAAAACTAATATTTTCGCCACTGGCTGAGGGCAGAACCACTTGGTAGTGCCGGTTAGCCGCGACCGTCGCAAAACTGTCTCCACAGGAAGCGTTGGTTTGTGCTGCCGAGCAGCCTTGCGCGTCTACCGTCGACTGCGCAGCGGAATTTGCACAGAGATCATCTTCATTGCCAACGCCATCGCCATCACTGTCGCGATTATCTTCCGGATCACAAATATCGCCAATACTGTCG
>NZ_JBFJWS010000378.1:0-2709 GCF_041623545.1 Zhongshania sp.
CCGGTGAATCCTTGGGTACATTTGCGCGGGTGTTGGGCGAGCCCCGCTTCTACGGTGTTGAAGTGCGCAAGACGTTTTGAGGTCGCGGGATGCTTGGCGGGACGAGCAAAGCAGGTCATAGCGGTTTACGTGGCACCCCGCCGAGCCTTACCTGCACAGGCAGGTATCCATGTGAGCGTAGCGAATGCCTTCGGCGTCAACGTCTGTGTGGGCACTCCGTCGCTGAGATAGACTCCTGCCTTCGCAGGAGTGACGATATTAAAGGCAGGGGGGGGATCCATATGAGCGCAGCGCATGCTTTTAGTGCCGCCATCAAATTTACGCTCTGTTGCTGGGATGGACCCCCTGCCTCCGAAGGGGCGGTGTCCGAATTTCGCAGGATTGACGATAATAAAACACGACATCAGACGTCATACCTGCGCAGGCAGGTATCCATATGAACGTCAGCGAATGCCCTTACGTCTGACGCCCAACTTCTGTCGTCAGGCCATCCCCAACATCTATCTCGGCATGGGCTTGGTCGCGTAGTCCCGCAGTGGTGGCTCTTCTTCCACAAGCTCGGCGCCGGGGAAGCCCTGTGCTTGTTCACTGCCAAAGACACTGGCGAAATCTTCAAAGATTGTTGCCGAAAGTACCTGATCCGGTAACGGTAGTAAGCCGCACAGCTCGGCGCCACCGGCGCGCTCGACATTGGCGGGGCCGGCATTACTCAGTGCATCTAAGGTTAGATCAAAGGTAAAGCGGTCGCTGAGGCCAATCGTTACGTGATCGACCAGTCGCCCCGGGCACACATCTTGGATCAGGGTGTTGCTAACTTTTGGATTGCCCATGCCAAAATCCAGTGCCGCCGTTGGCTCCGGTTCATAGGGTTGTACCAATTCATCCATCATCGTGTAGATGTTGGTGTAGTCGATATCGCCTGGGGTTTCGTCGCCGCTGTTTAATGCGGCAATAAAGGCGGCGTCTTGGGCCATCTGAAATGCCGCTGCAGGCATGCCCAATGGAATCGTGCCATTGAGTGCCGAAGGAGACATCTGGGTGCCGTGATGGGGGGCGGCCAAACTCACAATGTCGTCTACCATTGGACGCAGGCTGGGCCACCAGCTTACCGCCCAGCGCGGATGTAAGCCGCCTTGGCTGTGGCCAATCATATCGATTTTGCGGCCAGTGTCGGCGTGTATTTTCCGTACGGCATTGACCACGTATTCAACTGACGTCTGTAAATCGTTTAGGCCGCGGTCCGGGTAGGTGACCACACAAACATCGTAACCCCGCTCTTCAAGCAGTGGCTTGTAGCTCCAGTTGTATTGCTCTTCACCGTGGGTAAAGGTGCCGTGCACTAATAGAACGACCTCGGTCGCGGGGTGGCTTAACTCACCGCATACTAAGCTGGCATTTAGCGTTGCGATGTCGGTTTCTAAAGCGGGGTCACTACTGCTCGGTGTGGTTATTGAGCCGCCGCTATTGCTGCCACCACCACAGGCCGTTAACACTGCACAAGCAAAAATTGATGCAGTCGTTCGCAAAAAATAGGGTTTTGTCATTGGGAGTAACCTTGTTTTACTTTTTATGAGTTATAGAGCTAGGCGCGGATAAGGTCTGTGAATTGTATCGCAATTGGGAGAAAAGGTTATGGTGATGTAACTTTTCTCTCCTGCGTTATGAGGTGGGCCTTACCCGAGGGGGCGTTTCCTTCAAGGATTAAGGGATCGCCGAATTTAGCTCAAACTGACTGTGTTCACCGTCGCCGAGTAGTTGCTCGATCACCGGCATGACCTCGGCGAGTTGTGTGGCGAGCTGCCATGGTGGGTTGATAACAAACATGGCGCTGCCAAACATGCCGTGCTCGCCTGCTGGTGCTTGCACTGTGAGCTTTACGTGGAGGTAGTTATTTGGTGATAGCGCCTTTAATCGCCGCCCTAAATCTTTGGATTCGTCGCGGGGAATTAAAGGATACCAAAGGGCGTAAACGCCATTCGGGAAGCGGCGCTGGCTGTCTTTAAGTGCGCTAATGACATTGCGGTAGTCATTTTTGTCTTCATAAGGTGGGTCAATTAACACCAGGGCGCGTTTACTTGGTGGCGGCAGCAGAGCTTTTAAACCGGCAAAGCCATCGGAATCATTTATGCGCGCGCTGTGATGAAAGCGTTTGCGTAGGTTCTCGTGGTCATTGGGGTGCAGTTCAAATAAATGCGCTTTGTCTTGCTCGCGTAGTAACTGCAGGGCGATAGCGGGAGAGCCGGGGTAGCCTTCCGCTTCGCCTTTACAGCAGGCGTCGATTACCTCGAGGTAGCGCTGTAATGGCGCTGGAAATTCCTGCTCACCGGCGGCGGCGCGGAGCTTGGCGATACCACTGTCGAACTCGCGATTTTGTGCGCTAAAGGCACTGGCAAAGTGGTAAAAGCCAGCCCCCGCATGGGTGTCGATATAGGACACCGGGGTGGGCTTTTGTTGTAAGTAATCCAAGCACAATACCTGCACTAGGTGTTTTAGCACGTCGGCATGGTTGCCAGCGTGAAAGCCGTGACGGTAACTGAGCATGGTGGTAAATCTCGATAAACGCGCTGTAAAAATCAGCGCTGGTGGTAGTCAACGCAAATTTTAACTTCGCTCGCCGCGCCGAGAATAACCGGAACCCGCTGATGAATATGTTCGGGTTGAATGTCGAGAATTTTGCCCTCTGGTGTCCAGACCTCGCCCCCGGCCTGC
>NZ_JBFJWS010000379.1:0-2701 GCF_041623545.1 Zhongshania sp.
GGCAGCGCTGAAAGTTGGCGTAGCTTTTCAATGGCAAATACCCCAAATGAAAGCGGTCGCGTTGAGTTAGTCGTAAAACTGATTCCTGGTGGCGCGTTCAGTAATTACTTGAAAAACACCGCAGAAGTAGGTGACGACATTGAAGTTAGAGGCCCCTACGGCCAGTTTCAGCTTTCAGAAACCTCTGCAGATATTGTTATGGTAGCAGGCGGTTCGGGCATGGCACCGATCATGGCCATGCTCAGTCAGTTGGTCGCGGAGAAATCCTCACGCAATATTCGTTTTTTCTACGGAGCCCGCGCCTGCAAGGACTTGTATTTTTTAGATGAAATTCAGGCCTTAGGGAGCCAATTGAATAGCTTTGAGTTTATTCCTGCGCTCTCCGCGCTGGACGACGAAGATGATTGGCATGGCGAGACTGGCTTTGTCACTGAAGTATTGGAAAAGCACTGCACCTCACTTCGCGGCGCTGAAGGCTATTTATGCGGCCCACCGCCTATGATTGATGCAGCGGTTGGCGTACTTAAAGGAAAGGGCATGTTCAACGCCCGAATTAAGTTCGACAAGTTCATCCAGAATACTTGATTACATAATTACCGGTTGGCGCATACACCTCAGTGCGCGCTACCGTGCTTGGGGCTTAGTTAACTAAGCCCCTTTTTTATTACTAACTTATACTCGCCTGCTTATCGACCGCTAATGGCCGCGACGGTAGGAAAAGTGCCGCGCCTCTCACTGCGATCACACACATTGCAATCGTCATCAAGGTTCCCGCCCAAATAAAGGCCTGGTTGTATTCACTTTCTGGCAAATGTAGCGCGATAATTATCGGACCACCTAAGCCGCCATTCGCCCCTAACATTGTCATCGGGAACAAGATGATTAAGCCTAGCAAACCTATTTGGCTGCTCACTCGCCTCCACAACTGGACGGCCAAGACAGTGAAGATAACTACCTGCGTACCTTCCAGTATGCCGATAACCAAGGGGTAATTCCAAAGCCGCATTACGTACGGCCCGTAGTAGGTGTATACACCCATGCCAGTGCCGATCATCTCAAACACACATGACGCTGTAATTTCGGCAAGCCATATCAAGAAGAGAAGCTTCGTCGACATACGGCCTTCGTATATCATTTTACCTGCGTAGAGGCAGGCCGTAGCATACAGAATTATATAGCCACTATGAGACCAATTTGGCTGCACTATACCGAAGGCAGTAAAGTGGGAGAACATCGCACCAGCGACGCCATTGCTTACGTCGTAGAACCACAGATCAAAAGCAACATCGTAGAGCGGCTCAATAAACGCGCCAAGTCCGGCAGCAAGACAAGCAAGCAGGTAAAAAGGCGTCTTTTGTTTAATGCCCATTCTGGCTGCAATAATGAGCATGATAATCACAATCGCCCAGCTCGCCCATGTGAAAACATGTTGCCAAATTAAATTAAGCTCGCCCATCATTACTTCGGGAGACATTGCGCCCATAAACCACTCCTATATTTCATTATAATTATAGTTAAAATACACTTTAATTGACCTAAAAGTCAATAAAGCAAAGCAAGAGGAGGCGCCGCACTTATTGACTAATAAATCAATTTGATTAAAACTGGAGAGGTAAGTATAAGGTGCCGATAGCACCTCTCCTGGAACAAGCAAATAACATATCAAATGAGGTAAGCCATGCACCTAGGATTCCTAAATAGCGAAGTAGATGAAATTTCTAACGCAAAAAAAACCAGCTCTCGCCGCAACTTTATAAAGACCGCTGGCGCCATGATCAGCGTTGCCGGATTAGCTCCCAGTGCCGCCTTTGCTGGCAATAAGAAGCAGGGTTTCAATGGTAGTGGGCGAATGGGCATGTCCACAGGCGAAGATTGGATAGACACATTCTATACCGGCGGCGCCGAGGCAATTGTTCACTACTATGCCGATGACTTTGTATTTGAAGACATTACCTTATTTCAAACCATACAAGACAAAGACGAGCTATACCGCGCCTTCTTGCCGTTTGGCAAAGGCTCACCAGCAGGCGAACACCAATTTGATGTACTTCGCTATGATGGCGGCATGGCGGGTGACCGCACCGCGCAATTGCGCATGGAAAATCCCGGTGGCTACAGCGATGCCGACTGGCACCACTGGTCTAAGGACACCTTTCTGGGCGCTGACCACTCCTATGACGAATGGTGTGTAATGCAGTGGATTTGGCGCGGCAAACACAATGTCGATTTCCTCGGCTTACCCGCTATTGGCAAGACGACCACAACCCGCGGCATAACTTTCCACTGCTACCAGAATCGAAAGATCGTTCGCGAATCTACTTTTTGGAATTACCGGGACGTTGCTATTCAGCTAGGCGCTGCACCGGCACCCAACAAGTTCTGGTTAAAGAAATAGCACTCTAAATGGTAGTAGCGCTCTGCCTAAACAGCAGAGCGCTACTACAAAAATAAGAACGACCTCTCTTCTCCAGCCCCCAAAATCAATCCATTATTATATCCTTCCGTACGCCCGCGATAGTACAAGTGCTAAATATTATAAACTTACGCCATTTACTCAACGCCAAAATTTAAGTCGAGCGGCCTCATCACGCACATGGCGACTAAGCACACTAACTACCACCCAATTCCACGCGCCAACACCGTGCGTTTTTTTCGGGCATAAAAAAGCCCGCAATTAAGCGGGCAAAGTTACAGCAATACC
>NZ_JBFJWS010000380.1:0-2692 GCF_041623545.1 Zhongshania sp.
ATCGAGAAAAAGCTCAACTCCGCAGTATTCCCCGGTGGTCAGGGTGGCCCTTTAATGCATGTTATTGCTGCGAAGGCCGTTAGTTTTAAAGAAGCGATGACTCCTGAGTACGTTACTTACCAGAAGCAGGTTGTGACTAATGCTAAGGCAATGGCCAAAACCTTTATTGGTCGCGGCATTAATATCGTGTCTGGCGGTACTGAAAACCACCTGATGTTGGTTGACCTCATTGGCAAATCCTACACCGGTAAAGATGCCGACGCGGCACTGGGCGCGGCAAACATCACCGTAAACAAAAATGCCGTACCTAACGATCCCCGCTCACCGTTTATCACTAGCGGCCTGCGTGTTGGTACACCTGCAGTGACCACTCGCGGTTTTAAAGAAGCCGAGTGTGTCGAGCTGGCGAACTGGATGTGCGACGTACTTGAGGCATTGGAAGCTGGTGATGCGACAGCCAAAATCGAAGAAGTGAAAGTTAAGGTGCTGGAAATCTGTAAGCGCTATCCCGTATACGCTTAATGCTGGCCGGGAGGCGAGGGACGTAAAACAGTAGCGGCGCATCGCGCCGTTTTCTTAGCGTCTCCCGTCTCCCGTCAAGCGCCTCCCACACTGTGCTAAACTTCGGCAATATTCAACGCCCCTGAGGCAAAACCATGCGCTGCCCGTTCTGCAATTTTGACGACACCAAGGTAATCGATTCTCGGCTGGTTGCCGAGGGTGGGCAGGTTCGTCGGCGCCGGGAGTGCTTGTCCTGTTCAGAGCGCTTTACGACCTACGAAAGTGCAGAGCTTTTGATGCCTAAGATCATCAAAAGCGATGGTTCGCGTGAGCCTTTTGATGAAGCCAAAATGCGCTCCGGGGTATTAAAAGCCCTAGAAAAACGTCCAGTCAGTGTTGAGCATATTGAGGCCGAAATTAGCGGTATTAAGCGTCGTATTCAGGCTACTGGCGAGCGCGAGATTGGTAGTCGCGACGTGGGTGAGCAAGTAATGGAAGCCTTAAAAGCCTTAGACCATGTCGCTTATGTGCGGTTTGCGTCCGTTTATCGCAGCTTTCAAGATCTGGATGAGTTTCGCGCCGAGATAGATCGTTTGTCAGCGGAACCTCGGGCCGGGAAAGCGGATTAGTAATGAGCTTCTCAGATATTGATCGCGAGATGATGGCGCTGGCTCTGCAATTGGCGGAGCGCGGCCGCTATACCACCAGTCCAAACCCACGCGTGGGTTGCGTTATCAGTCATAATGACAAAGTGATTGCGCAAGGCTGGCATATTCGCGCAGGTGATGGCCATGCTGAAGTGAACGCCTTGGCGCAAATAGAAAGCGCTGAAGATTGCACAGTGTACGTGACCTTAGAGCCCTGTAGTCACTTGGGGCGCACGCCACCCTGTGCAGATCGGCTAATTGACGCCAATGTCGCTCGTGTGGTGGTGGCAATTGAAGACCCCAACCCGCTGGTGGCGGGGCAGGGTATTGCGCGTTTACGTGAAGCCGGCATACAGGTTGATGTTGGCGTAATGGCCGAGCAAGCTGCAGAGTTGAACAAAGGTTTTATGCGCCGGATAAAAGGCGGTCTGCCGTGGTTGCGGTTGAAGTCGGCGAGTAGCTTAGACGGCCGCACCGCGATGGCGTCGGGTGAAAGTCAGTGGATCACTGGCGCTGCGGCGCGGCAAGATGTGCAGCGTTTACGCGCCCAGAGTTGCGCGATTGTTAGTGGTGTCGATACGGTTTTGTACGATGACGCCCTGTTTACCGTGCGTCCCGAAACGTTTGCGCCTGAATTGCAAAAACAATACTGGCGCCAGCCCATACGGGTGATTCTTGATTCAGCCTTGCGTACACCCGTTGCCGCCAAACTCTTTAAAGAGGGTGGCGAAGTCATTATTGCAACAGTGGTAAAAGACGCCGAGCGCTATGGTCCGTTAATCGCGGCTGGGGCCACCATGCTTTGCCTTGCTGACGACGGTCATGGTCGGGTGTCCTTGTCGGCATTGATGCGCTACTTAGCTGATCGAGGCTGCAATGATGTGCTTGTTGAGGCGGGTGCAACCTTGGCGGGGTCGGCATTGCGTTCAGGTTTAGTCGACGAGTGGTTTATTTACATGGCGCCGAGTTTAATGGGCAGTAGTGCTAGGCCCTTAGTTGACTGGCCAATGAGTAAAATGGCTGGTCAGCAAGCATTGGAGATCGTTGATATACGCGCGGTGGGTAAAGACTGGCGCATTCACTGCCGCCTGCCGGCACTGCTGGGGGAGGCTTAGGTGTTTACTGGCATTATTGAAGCCTGTGGTAAAATCGCCGCAACCGAGCTGCGCAGTGGCGATTTGCGCCTGCGGGTGCAGAGTGCGGAACTGCCTATGCGCGAGGTCAAGCTTGGCGACAGCATTGCCACCAATGGCGTGTGCTTGACGGTGGTAGAATTGCTGACTGATGGCTACTGGGCTGATGTATCCAGAGAAACGCTCGCGCACAGTAGTTTCGCGCAGGCGAAAGTAGGGCAAGTAGTAAATTTAGAGCGCGCCATGTTGGCGAGTAGCCGTTTTGACGGCCATATTGTCAGTGGTCACGTTGATGGCATTGGGCGGATAGTAAGCTGTGAACAAGATGCGCGCTCGGTGCGGCTGCGAATCGAGGCGCCAGCCGAACTGGGGCGCTATATCGCGACCAAGGGCTCTATATGTGTCGACGGG
>NZ_JBFJWS010000381.1:0-2658 GCF_041623545.1 Zhongshania sp.
GCTTACAAAATCGTTAACGGCGATGCCGCCGGCATTATGGTGCGCCAGCGCCAAGGCTATTGCTCGACCGGCGCCTTGGCCCGCGCCGGTCACAAAGGCGATTTGGCCGTTTAAATCCAATGGGTCTTTGCCAATCATTGAAATTGCTCTCCTATTTCTTTTGCTTGTAGCCTCAGTGCAGTCCTTGTGATTAGCGCTAGAGTATCCGCTCAGACAAAGCGCTATAGGCATGTCCAAGTCTGGGTAGGCGTGTCAGCAGTTTGGTGTACCTATTTTGGGATCGTCATTTTTATTCGGGGTAATTCGGTTTGGATCAATAAAAACACTTGATCGCCTTGACCCTAGATGCAAGATTCAGCATATTCGGTATTTACTGAATATGTCAAAGAGTTCTAATCTATGCTCGGCATTTGAGTGTTAGTGGTCGAGGCGGCGTATTGTTAGTTTGGCTTGAGGGCATTGGCTGTGCGTATCTATTTAGAGGACACGGCTAAAAAAGGCCTTGGCCGATTTTACTGCGAGGGCCGAGTCTATTTCCGCTCATGCATTTACTCCGCATCGGGAGATAGTCTGTGAAAACTTTTTTAACACGCACTGCTAGTGGCATTGCGTCTTTGGCGCTTGAAGATTGTCCGACGCCGGGGGCATTGGGCGCAGGGCAAGTGCGGATTGCAATGCGTGCGGCGTCTATTAATTATCGCGACCTGATGGCGGTCACTGGACAGTTTGGCCCGCCGGGGCCAGAGGGTTTAATCCCTTGTTCTGACGGCGCTGGCGAAATAATCGAAGTTGCTAGCGATGTTCGACGAGTGAAGGTCGGCGACCGGGTCGTCTTAACGCAAAATCCAGATTGGATCGGCGGGCCATGGCGGGCAAGCTCGGGTGCGATGGGCCGCGGTAGCGTCATCGTGCCCGGCGTGATGTGCGAAGAAATGGTTGTTCACAATAGTGAAGTGGTGTTGTTGCCCGCGCATTTAAGTTTTACCGAGGGGGCGGCCCTGCCTTGCGCAGGTGTGACCGCGTGGCATGCCTTATGTGCCCCAGCGCCGCTGTATCCTGGCATGACCGTACTATTGCAAGGTGCGGGCGGGGTGTCGGTACTGGGACTGCAATTGGCAAAGTTATTTGGCGCGCGGGTTATTGTTACGAGTTCCAGCGCCGAGCGCTGTGCACGTCTTAAGGCTTTGGGCGCTGATGAAGTCATTGATTATCGCGCCGTGCCAGAGTGGGACAAAAAAGTGCTCGCGCTAACGGCTGGTCAAGGTGTGGATGTGGGCATTGATATTGGCGGTGCTGCCACGATCGATCGCACGATTGCCGCAACGCGTAAGGGCGGCCGTGTGGCGCTGGTCGGATTATTGACCGGGTGGCCAAATACCGCCTCTGCTATTTTTTCATCTGGTGTCGACATACATCCAATAAAAGTCGGGAGCCGCGATGATTTTGAGGCAATGAACCGCGCAATTGATTTCCATAAAGTTAAGCCAGTTATCGATCGGCAATTCAGTTTTGAACAATTGCCTGAGGCCCTGAGCTATCTACAGAGCGGTAAGCACTTTGGCAAAATTGCGATTACTTTTTAATTAATAATACGTGGAGTTTGAGCCAATGGATGATTTGCATCGCCCACTCTATACCGCAGATGTGCTGGCTAATGCCTTGAACAATGGTGGCACAACGCCGCTTTTTCATCTGCAGAACGGACCGAGCTTATCGGTAGATGAAGTGCGCGATGCCACGAGTCAGTATGTGCAGGCCTTGGTGAGTCTTGGTGTGGGTCAAGGAACCCGTGTTGCACTAATTTCTCCGAACAGGCCGGAGTGCCTATTTGTAACAAGTGCGGTACAAATGTTGGCCGCCGTGTACGTGCCGTTGCATCCGCTGAGTGCACTGCCTGACCACCGTCATGTGATTAGTGATGCTGAAGTCGAGGTTTTGATTTTTGATGTGGCGCGATTCAGTGAGCGTGCGGCGGAGCTGGCGGCAGCCGTGCCAGGTTTGAAATTAATGGGTTTTGGTGAGAGCGAGTTAGGTTCAGATATTTTTAAGCTGGCCGCTGGTTTCAAACCTAAAATGTTAGAGCCGCCCATCGTTGGCCCTCATGACATTATGCGCATGGGATACTCCGGCGGTACGACAGGCAAACCCAAAGCCATTCCCAGCTGTCAGCGTACCGCGCTGGTCACCCTGCAAATTATGATGACGGATTGGGAGTGGCCGAACCGGCCGAATATTTTGAGTTGCGCGCCGCTTAGTCACGCTGGGGGCGCGATGTTTATGCCTGCCATCCTGAAAGGCGGCTCACTGTTGGTGCAGCCTGGGTTTGATCCTGTGGCGGTAATGGCGGCGATTCAGGAACATCGTATTAACTGCATTATGTTGGTGCCAACAATGATTTACGCATTGTTGGACCACCCGCGCTTTGACGAATTTGATCTCTCCAGTTTGGAAACGGTTTTTTACGGCGCATCGTCTATTTCGCCGGCCCGGCTTAAAGAGGCGATTGAGCGAATTGGTCCGGTGTTCAGTCAGTTCTACGGTCAGGCCGAAGCGCCAATGGCGATTTCCATTTTGCGAAAAGCCGATCACGATGTGAATAATATGCAGCGTTTAGCAAGCTGCGGTCGCCCAAGCCCTTGGGTGAATGTGCAATTGCAA
>NZ_JBFJWS010000382.1:0-2645 GCF_041623545.1 Zhongshania sp.
TATTCCTGCAGCCCCGAGTGTGGCGGCATCCGCGTACTTACTGATGGACGCGAATAGTGGTCAAGTGTTGATTGAGCACAATGCCGATCAGCGTATACCGCCTGCCAGTTTAACCAAGTTGATGACCAGCTATGTATTATCTTATGAGCTGGAGCGCGGTGAAGTCAGTAACGACGATATGGTTACCATCAGTAAAAATGCGTGGGCACAAAACCCGATATTCAACGGTTCATCGCTGATGTGGATTGAAGTCGGCAAGCAAGTTGCCTTGCATGATTTACACAAAGGGGTGGTGATCTCTTCTGGTAACGACGCCAGCGTCGCGGTGGCCGAACACGTTGCCGGTAGTGAAGATGCCTTTGCTGGCATTATGAATCAGCACGCTGGCATGCTGGGAATGTCTAATAGCCATTTCGTGAATTCCCACGGTCTACCGGACCCAGACCACTATACCTCGGCACGGGATTTGGCGTTACTAGCCAAGGCGATTATCGGTTTTCCCAGAGAATATGCGCTGTATAGCGAACGGGAATTTATCTACAACGGCATACGCCAAAGCAACCGCAATGGTTTGCTGTGGAGCGACCCCAGTGTTGATGGCTTAAAAACCGGCCATACCACTGAAGCGGGCTACTGCTTAGTGACCTCAGCCAAACGCGATGGCATGCGCTTGATTTCGGTTGTGATGGGCGCTAGCGGCGAGCGTGCGCGAGAGCGTGAAACCCAAAAGCTGCTGTCTTACGGTTTCCGCTATTTCGAAACGCATCATCTCTACGCGGCAGGTAGTGAATTAACCCGCAGTAAAGTCTGGAAAGGTGATAGCGATACTGTCGTACTTGGCGTGCAGAAAGACGTCTATATGACCATTCCTCGTGGTAAAAGCGAAGCGCTAGATGCCCAGTTAATTGTTGACGACGTCCTGACAGCGCCAATTGCCGCCGACGAAGAGTACGGTGAACTTGTTGTGAGCTTAGATGGCGCTGAAAAAGTAAGGGTACCTTTGGTGGCCCTAGAGGCTGTTGAGGAGGGCGGTATATTCAAACGCCTGTGGGACAGTATTGTGCTGTTTTTCTTGAATTTGGTTTCATAACACGCGCTATTAATAGCCCGCCATTAAATGAGTAGAGCGCCGCGACACACGGCGCGGATGGTCTTATGAGTGAGAAAACCCCTTTATTAGAGTTTCCCTGTCTCTACCCAATCAAAGTGATTGGCAATGGTGATGCCAATTTACGGGAGCGGGTCGTTGAAATAATGCGACTTCACGCGGGTGAATTTGACGAGACAGCGATTACCGAGCGCGCCAGTAGCGAAGGGCGTTTTGTGTCCGTCACCGTTACGATTACTGCAACTGGCAAGCCTCAGCTGGACAATATATTCACTGACTTAAAAGCGACTGGCATCGTTAAAATGGTGTTGTGATGAGTCGTCCTGACGTAATTTATGTGCGTAAGCTTGGTCGTCAGTCTTATGAGCCGGTGTGGCGCGCCATGCAGGAATATACCGATAAACGGGATGAAAATAGTCCGGATGAACTTTGGTTTCTAGAGCATGACGCGGTATTTACTCAGGGGCAGGCTGGTAAGGCAGAGCATTTACTCATGCCCGGTGATATTCCGGTGGTGCAGGTTGATCGCGGTGGGCAGGTGACCTACCACGGGCCGGGCCAGCTGGTTGGCTATGTGCTAATAGATTTACGACGTCTAGGTATTGGTATTCGCGACTTAGTGACGGCGATTGAAAATAGTATTGTTAATGTATTAGCTCAGCTTGGAATTGCCGCACATCCTCGAGCGGATGCGCCGGGTGTGTACGTCGAGAGCGGCGCCAAGATCGCTCAGCTCGGATTGCGGGTACGAAGGGGCTGCACCTTTCACGGCTTGAGTTTGAACATTGATATGGACTTGAGCGTGTTTTCGCGCATCAATCCCTGCGGTCACCAAGGTATGGAAGTGACCGATATTCGTCGTCAACGTGATACTGCGTCACCGACACAGACTGAACTTGTTCAAGCTTTGAGCGCAGAATTAGCTGGACTGCTGAGCTACCCAGAATGGCGAGAAGCGGGCGAACACGCGTTGCCAGAGACCTTGGGCGAAGTATAAAAACCGCAACTGATTAATTGGCTGTTAAAATGCTACCTAAATCTGCCGCGTGACGCCGGCGCCGAGTATTTTGCGGAGTGTATTGGTGAAACCCGCGAATGCAGTCCAAAAATTCGTATTGAGATATTAGTGCCGGTCTTCCGTGGCCGCATGGACGTCGCACTGGATATCTTGGAGAAAGATACGCCAGATGTGTTCAATCATAATTTAGAATCGGTGCCCAGCCTGTATAAGAAAATTCGGCCGGGATCCGATTGCCAATGGTCCTTGGATCTGCTTTAAAAAATACAAGGAGCGTCGCCAGCGGGCCAATGGTGCGTTCGCCATATCGCGCTGACCAGCAGGTTGATATGAGCATTCTGAAAGCCATATAACGCTCAGGCGAGCAAACTGAGTTAGCTTTCGGTTTGCTTGCGGGTGTTTTTTTACAAAGCTTAGTGCAAATAAGGATATTTCACTGATGAAAAGCAAAACGATTTCAAGCTTACTCCTTCTGTTTATTTCCTTGTTAATCATTCTTTTTGCGGTCCCGAGTTTACA
>NZ_JBFJWS010000383.1:0-2642 GCF_041623545.1 Zhongshania sp.
ATGGCCAGTACCTGCTGCGGGTCGCCGACGGCTATAAATAAACGGAATTCGAGACAGCAATGAACGTTATTCAAACCAAGCTTAAAGATTGTGTGATTATCGAACCCAAGGTCTTTGGTGATCACCGCGGTTTCTTCCTAGAGACCTTTCAGGCTGATCGCTACCGAGAAATGGCCGGTATTAGTCTGCCCTTTGTGCAGGACAATCACTCGCGCTCTGCTAAAGGCGTATTGCGGGGGCTGCATTTTCAAAAGACCAAGCCGCAGGGGAAGTTGGTGCGGGTGGTCAGTGGTGAGGTCTATGATGTTGCCGTGGATATCCGACCAGACTCGCCCAGCTTTGGCCTGTGGGAAGGGGTTATTCTCTCGGAAGAAAATAAGCGCCAGTTTTGGGTGCCGCCGGGTTTTGCCCACGGCTTTGTGGTGCTTAGCGACATGGCTGATTTTGAATACAAATGCACCGATTATTATGATCCCAGCGACGAGGGTAGCTTGATCTGGAACGATCCAGCGATGGCGATTACCTGGCCGCTAGAAAACCCCACACTGTCAGATAAAGACAGCGTGGCGCCGACCTTCGCTGAGTTGTTTCGGTCATGAGTGGCGGGCAGGGCGCGACAAAAGCAGCGATGCATCTGCTGGTTACAGGGGCTAATGGTCAGCTGGGACAGTGTTTGGCCGATCGGCTCAAGGCTCAGGGTATTTCCCATACCTTATTGAGTCGGGGCGACGCGGACATCAATGATACCGTCGTGCTAGAAAAGATCATTGCTGATAAGGAGGTCACGGCGATAATCAATGCGGCTGCGTATACTGCAGTGGATAAGGCTGAGTCAGAACCTGAGTTAGCCCAGCGGGTGAATGTCGATGGCGCCGCCGCGCTGGCCAAGCTTAGTGCGCGTTTCGATATACCCTTGCTACATGTTTCTACTGATTATGTGTTTGACGGTAATAAGCAAACGCCGTATGTGGAAGTCGATTCAATTGGCCCGACTGGAGTGTATGGCCAAACCAAGTTGGATGGCGAGTTGGCGATTCAGCGCCATGCCTCAAAATACATTATTATGCGCACCGCGTGGGTATTTAGTGAATATGGCAATAATTTTTTAAAGACCATGTTGCGCTTAGCTAGGGAGCGCGACACGCTTGGCGTGGTGGCCGATCAAGTTGGCTGCCCGACTTATGCCGGTGATATTGCAGTGGCTTTGATAACTGTTGCGGATCAAATGCACAATGGTGAAGCCCGAAGTGGTATTTATCATTATGCCGGTGACGAGGCAGTGAGTTGGCACGGCTTTGCGATGGAAATATTTGAACAGGCGCATCAGCTTGGCAGGCTGGCAAACATACCCAGCGTGAATGCCATTGCCACCGAGGCATATCCAACGCCGGCCAAGCGGCCTGCTTATTCCGTGTTGAGTAGCGATAAAATCGTGGCGGATTATGGTGTGGTGGCGAGCGACTGGCGGCTCGCGATAACCGCGGTCATTGCGAAAATGACCGAATAAAAACGCCGCATCGCTGTGATTATGAATAGGGTTTGAATATGCAAGATCTTTCCAAAGAGTTGACCTTGGTAACGGTGACCTATAATAGTGCAGCAGTTTTAGCTGCACATATTGATTCACTGCGCGATGGCGCAAGATCACCCATGCCGCGTTGGCTCATCGTTGATAATGCAAGTACTGATCAAACCGATGAAATGCTAAAGAAATACGGCGGTGAAGTGGAGCTGCTAAAAAATGCGGCTAACGTAGGTTTTGGTGGCGCCTGCAATATCGGCATTGCGGCCAGTAAAACGCGTTATGTGATGGTGCTGAATCCAGATACGCAATTATCAGAATCTGCGCTGCAAAAATTATTGTCGGAACTAAAATCCAATGACGCTGCAATCGCTGGCCCCGCACTTGAGCCTGTGGATGATCATGAAGTTGAGGCGGTTGATTGGCTGGTTGGCGCAGTATTGTTGTTTGATACCGAAAAAATGAATGCCATTGGTTATTTTGATGAGCGGTTCTTTCTTTATGAGGAAGACAAGGATATCTGCAAGTGCGCTAATGATGCTGGCTTAAAAGTAATTCAGTGTCGCAATGTGAGTATTCCCCATGTTGGCGGTGGCTCTACAGTGCGGACCAAGAAAGTAAATGAGTTTATCCATTTCCACAAAGGGCGATCCTTTGCCTTATATGCGCTGAAACATGGTCTGCCAGACGACGTTTTGAATAACTATGTTCGTGACAATACGCGCAGAAAGTGGATCGCACTGCTAACTTTCGGCAGGTCACGTTATTTACGTGCCCGAGCAAAACTAAAGGGCGTTAACTCGCTTAATAATTAAGGGGAAGTAGCTAGTGGCGCAGAATAAGAATGTCCCAGATATATACTACGACGGCTCGCGGAAAGATCTAGTGGAGTTGATTCCGAGTGGCGTTAAGCGAGTTTTAGAGATCGGTTGCGGAAAAGGGGGGTTTGCTAAAAACTTTGAAGGTGTGGCTGAGTATTGGGGGGTTGAGCCCGATAGTGCATCGGCTAAATTGGCATTGAATACATTGACAAAGGTTTTAGTTGGTACATACGACGAAGTTGAGGCAGAGCTCCCGGATGGCTACTTTGATTTAATAGTGTGTAATGACGTGATTGAAC
>NZ_JBFJWS010000384.1:0-2634 GCF_041623545.1 Zhongshania sp.
TATCGTTTAGCTTAGTGCTGGTGTGTAAATCTAAAATTGAGAAATGAGATCGATGGAAATAGCAGAAAGCGTGGCGATAATCTCTGCGGGTGTATTTTTTCTAGCCGGCTTACTCTCTGGTATATGGAAATACTTACAAATTAAGGCGTCGGTCAATGGTCAGGCCCACCCGTATGTCGATATCTGTCATCGCTCGTCTTTGCTTTATGCTTTTGCAGCCATGCTGCTTGCTAAATTTGTTGAAGTGAGTCAACTTCCTAGCACGGTAGAAGTCGTCGCTGTAGCGACCGTTTTGTTTTATTTTGCTAGCGCAATTTTTACCTATTTTATCCATGGTTTATTGCAAGATACCGACAACCAGTTAAAGCCACCGTTTCATGTCGGAAGCGTCTCCTTACCTTCTAAGATTATTGCATTTTATATGTGTACGCTTATTTTGGCTGAAGTGCTTGGTTTTCTCGTGTTGTTTTACGGCGTTATAATTGCCGTTCTATAAGCGGAACGTTTTGTGTTGCTTTCCATTGTGTTTGGCGTTTAAAAATTATTTGCAAATACTTCGTTTACTATGACGCAGAAATTATGACGAATGCGCTATAGGTGGATGTGATATGTACAATAACCGCGATATTATCGCGCGATTACGTGAAGATATTCCGTCCTTTAAGTGTGTGCCGGGCTGCCATGACTGTTGTGGACCGGTAACAACCTCCTCGGAAGAAATGTTTCGTTTACCGGTAAAGTCGGATGCGGAACATGACGAGGCCTTAAATGAGCTTAGATGCGTACATCTTGGTCCACAGGGTTGTACGGTGTACGCTGAACGTCCCTTAATTTGTCGATTATTTGGTACAACGCCGCGCATGCCATGCCCAAACAATCGTCGCCCAGATGTCATGGTCGACCCTGAAGTTGAACGCAAGGTTCATCATTACATTGCTAACACGCGGCAGGTGTTGGTATAAGCCTTACATTACTTGCAAAGTATGCTGTGGCGATAAGAAGTCAGTGTTACTTACAGTCAAGAATAGTTTTACTCATTACTCATTTAATAAAAATGGTCACTTAATAGAGGTTTAGCATGAAACTAGAATCCATTGCCTTACATGAGGGTTACAGCTCAGAAGCAACGACAAAAGCCGCAGCTGTTCCCATTTATCAGACTACGTCGTATACCTTTGATGATACTCAGCACGGGGCTGATTTATTTGATCTTAAAGTGCCCGGTAACATTTATACAAGGATTATGAATCCCACTACCGATGTGTTGGAAAAACGCATTGCGGCAATGGAAGGGGGCGTAGGCGCGCTGTGTGTTGCCTCCGGTATGGCTGCGATTACTTACGCGATTCAATGCATATGTGAAGTTGGCGATAATATTGTGAGTACCAGCCAACTGTATGGCGGCACTTACAACTTCTTTGCCCACTCATTGCCACGTCAGGGTGTTGAGGCGCGAATGATCTCCCACGACGATTATGCCGGCTTTGAGAATGCCATAGACGACAAGACCAAGGCCGTATTTTGTGAGTCTATTGGTAACCCTGCCGGCAATGTTGTTGATATCGTGCGCTTAGCTGAAATAGCGCATAAACATGGCGTGCCATTGATTGTTGATAATACTGTTGCTACCCCCTATTTATGCCGACCATTTGAGCTGGGCGCAGATATTGTTGTGCATTCCCTCACTAAATACATTGGCGGCCATGGCACCTCAATCGGCGGTGCAATTGTCGATTCTGGTAAGTTTGATTGGGTAGCCAATAAAAAGCGTTTTCCTATTCTAAACGAGCCAGACCCTTCCTATCATGGCGTGGTTTATACAGAAGCCCTGGGCGCCGCTGCTTATATCGGTCGGTGTCGCGTTGTACCGCTGAGGAATATGGGCGCAGCACTATCGCCAATGAATGCTTTTCAGCTGCTGCAAGGCCTAGAAACGCTTGGTTTGCGTATGGAGCGCCACTGTGAAAATGCTGAGAAATTGGCTGAATTCCTACAGCAACACGAAAAAGTTGAGTGGGTGAATTATGCAACCTTAGCGAATAGCCCGTATCGCGCTAGCTGTCAAAAAATAACCAACGGTAAGGCCTCAGGTATTTTAAGCTTTGGTATAAGCGGTGGTATTGACGCTTGCGCCCGGTTTATTGATTCTCTGCAAATGATTCTCCGCCTGGTGAATATTGGTGACGCAAAGTCTTTGGCCTGTCATCCCGCCTCGACTACTCATCGGCAGTTAAATGAAAAAGAGCTGGCCTCGGCCGGAGTAAGTGCTGATTTAATTCGAATTTCGGTTGGTATTGAACATATAGATGACATTATTGCCGATGTTAGTCAGGCGCTCGATAAAGCCTAATCGGGCCTAAGTTACGCTGAGGTCCGCGGATCTCAGCGTAACTTAGCGAAGAGAAGCTCGGAATTGCTATTATGCAATGTTAGCGTCAACTCTCTTCCAGTGCTGTTTGTTGCATTCTTTTCCGAATTCATAAAAAAATTGGACCGGACGGGGTCTAAGCCCGATAGCGCCGTCTTTAATGGCCTTTCTAATACATGCGCTTTAGTTCGCGCACTCGCAATTATTGACCTAATCTATTTTCTACAGCGTGGCGTATGCTTACATACGGATACTTTGCTGATAGA
>NZ_JBFJWS010000385.1:0-2615 GCF_041623545.1 Zhongshania sp.
CAGCGACTCTGGCAAGCTGGCATTGCCCTTGCCCAAAAACCCCAAATTCATGGGAAAGCTCTCAGCCGCTTGTAGCATCTTACCCATATGCCACGCCCCCGGCGTACAGGTGGTGGCGTTGGTGCCCGTCGCGGGGCCGGTGCCGCCGCCAATCATGGTGGTCACGCCGCTCATTAAGGCTTCTTCAATTTGCTGAGGGCAAATAAAGTGGATGTGCGAATCGATGGCACCGGCGGTTAAGATCTGACCTTCACCGGCAATCACCTCGGTTCCGGGGCCGACAATAATATCGACATTGGGCTGAATATCGGGATTACCGGCTTTACCGATAGCGCAAATGCGCCCGGCCTTAATAGCGACGTCGGCTTTGACCACACCCCAGTGATCCAGAATCAAGGTATTGGTTATCACCGTATCTGGGGTGTGGGCACCCGCTAATTGGCTCTGCCCCATGCCGTCGCGGATGACCTTGCCGCCGCCAAACTTTACTTCTTCGCCGTAGGTGGTGAAGTCTTTTTCAACGGAGATCCACAATTCGGTATCCGCCAAACGCAGGCGGTCGCCTACCGTTGGACCGTACATATCCGCGTAGGCGCGACGATCTATCGTAGCCATCTATTTATGCTCCTTGCTTGTCGAGGGCGCCCATCACATCGCCACGAAAACCGTATACTTCGCGCTTGCCTGCCAGCGCGACCAACTCAACTTGCCGACTCTGGCCCGGCTCAAAACGCACCGCCGTACCCGCCGCAATATTCAAACGAAAACCGCGACTGGCCGCCCGATCAAAAATCAGCGCGGGATTGGTTTCAAAAAAATGGTAATGGGAGCCAACTTGAATCGGCCGATCGCCGCTATTGGCAACATCAATCACGCAGGTTTCGCGGTCGGCATTCAGGCTTATTTCGCCCTTGGCTGCAATTAATTCTCCAGGAATCATAAATACTCCGTTATGCCTGTTTATACGATGGGGTTGTGGACGGTAACGAGCTTGGTGCCGTCGGGGAAGGTCGCTTCAACCTGCACCTCGTGAATCATCTCGGCAATGCCGTCCATCACATCGTCGCGGGTCAGCACTTCACGACCAGCCGTCATCATCTCGGCTACCGTGCGACCCTCTCTGGCGCCCTCCATGACTGCCGCTGAAATCAGTGCGATAGACTCGGGGTAATTTAACTTTAAGCCCTTGGCCATGCGGCGCTCAGCCAATAAAGCGGCGGTAAATAGCAGTAATTTATCTTTATCTCTCGGACTCAATTCCATGGCGGTAAAATCCTGTTTTCAATTAATTTTGATCTTAATTAGGTATTCCAAATTCGCGGGGAGCAAGCGGTGCGCCCATTAAACTGCGGCCGAAGCTGCGACCACAGCCAAGCAAAACCCTTGCGACATTGCTCGGGGGAATCCCCCATATAACGGGCCATAAAAATATCGCGCTTTTGCGATAAACCCCACTCGGCTGCCAGCCAGCCACTCTGCTTGGCCAGCGCCACAAGACCTTCCCGCAAGCTATCCATAGTGGCCTGATCGCAAATCATTGTCGCAAAAAAACTGCCGCTGACCGAGGCGCCGCCCATGCCCCAAGGCGCGTTCAACATTGCACTTCCACCCAGCCACTCGGTGCGTTCAACTAATAGCGGCTTATCGTCACGACTGATCTCAATTTTTTGTCGACAACGCCCCCGCGCAAAACCTTCGCCACTGGCGCGACGCCCCAGCACTACAATATCCCAAGCACATAAACGGGCGTCGCCCTGCAGCGTGAACTGATTGCTCAACTCTGCTTCAGCGCCTTCAAATACAATAGTTTCTTGGGGTAGCCATTCTAAGCAAGCGCCGTCGGCCACTTCTGCACTCACCCCTTGGCACTGAGCGGTTTTCGCTAAATCACTGCGATACACCTTACCCGCCGACGGCGTTGTGAGCAGTGCTTGCGCACCCGCCCCTAAACTTACCGCCACTCGCAAAGTATCCCCCGCCACCATGCCTCCCGGAGGGTGCAGGAGGTACACATGGCAGCAATCGCCTTCAGGGTAAAATGGCCGCTGCACCCGCAAAGGACCCTTATGGGAAATACGCACCAAATCTGTGCGATTTTCGCTAGCACGCAGGCCAAGCTCAATCGCCGCCGGCCACGACTTAGTCGCTGGCAAGGTAGGGCTCGACGCGGCAGGGGCAGTGCTTACGGGGGCTATGGCCGTCAACAGCAATTCCTTATTAGTAAAAGTAAATTTCTACGGTTGCCGAACGGTTAAAGGCTCGACGTATTACATTAGCTGGGAGCAATATCTGTACCATCGCTGTGCATTTTTATTAGTGCTGCGCTAAATCGGATCTGATTGCAGCCAAAAGCGCACCATAATTAGGCGAGCTAGTGGGAGACGCTTCCCACGTCAGACGTCAGACGTCTGGCTAGCCCAGTGCCACCAATAAACGATACACTTATCCCCTCAACGAGGTAACAACAAATGGCTAAACCCGATTTTATTGCGCAGCTGGCTCAGCAAGCCAGCAAGCTGATGAACAATGGTCCTGAAATTCAGCAGGACATCGAAGAGAAAGTGCAGGTGTTACTACAAGGCGGATTCAGCCGGCTAAACGTGGTGTCTCGCGCC
>NZ_JBFJWS010000386.1:0-2601 GCF_041623545.1 Zhongshania sp.
TCATTACTTGCATCGCAATAGGGACGGTTTGTTCATTTTCTGCCCTGCGTCGAGCGGTAACTAGAACTTCTTCAAGTAGTGTCTCCGCGGCAACGGCTGGGGGAATATAAGTGGCAGAGCTTGCCGCAGCTAATACGGTTAACGTCATTGCAGGGCGTAGCCATGCATGACGAAGATGTTCATTTATTTTCATTATTAACTTCCTCAAAAGAAACACTCGAGACCGAAATTTGTTAGTGAATTTCCAGAGGCTTGTTTGCTTGCGCCATATGGCAATTTCAATCAACGCGCTGGTCCGGTATCAGGACAATTACACACGCCACAAGCTAGGGTTAATCATTTTGTGAAACCAATGAGGCATATGGCGCATATTTTACTTTCTAAGGCGGCAGTCAGCTTCTTGTTGAGGCGGAACGCTAAACGGCTATTATGGATGCTGTGACTTACATTCGCCGCAGGGTAACTCAGTGAAAAATATCGCGATCCTTCTTCATCTTAGTCTTGTCGTACTCTATTTTTATATGGCCGAAGTGCAGCTTAATGATCCAGACCCACTCTACTGGATCTGCACCTATGGCATTGCTGCATTGTTTCCTTTGAGTCGAGTCTTTGGGCGTGATATCGCTAAGTTCGCGCCTTTTGCGCTGGGCTTGGTGGTCGCGGGCTTGCTGGCGTCCGCTCCTGGCTTTTTAGATTATTTGCGCTCGGGTGATTACAGCTCGTTGACTGGAAGTATGTCGCTTGCTCCCTACGTCGAATACGCTCGTGAGTTTTTGGGTTTGATAATTGCGACTGTGGGGATTCTCTTTTATTGGCTCCGTCCGAGTGGAGGTGGGAGGTCGTGGTAACCGTGCGTTAATTGCCTCACTAATTTCGCCTAATGATTAACCATAATTAGGCCAGCTCACTACACTTTGCAATCAAGGCCGCTGCCGTTGCGATTACGCAGCGCACTGACTGAAATTGCGAGGTCGAGATGACGTGTAAAACTAGCGATGTGCCCAAGCCGACAGAGATTGATATTCCCGCCCTTAAACGTAAATACCAGCAGGAGCGTGATAAACGCTTGAAGGCCAAGGGTAGCGAAGCGATTTTTCGACCGGCAGTTGAAAATCAACAGCGCTATGCGATTGACCCCCACCAAGCGCGAATTGACCGGAAACCGATCACTGAGGAGCTCGACGTAGTGGTGCTCGGCGCTGGATTTTCGGGCATTTTGGCCTCTTATCACTTAATGCAGGCGGGTGTGCAAAATATTCGCAATATCGATCAAGCTGGTGATTTTGGCGGGGTGTGGTATTGGAATCGCTATCCGGGTATTCAGTGCGATAACGACGCCTATTGTTATTTGCCGCTGCTAGAAGAGACGGGGTTTATACCGTCTAAGAAATTCTCAGACGGCGCTGAAATTTACCAGTACTGTCGGTCATTGGCTGCGCAATTTGGTTTTCGTGACAAGGCCTTGTTTCATACGTTAATTACCGCCTTACGCTGGGATAAAGCCTCAAATCGCTGGCAGATTAAGACAAATCGCGGCGACACCTTGCGCGCTAAGTTCGTGATCATGGCTTGTGGTGTACTGAATATGCCGAAGCTGCCAAGCATTCCGGGTATTGATGAATACCGCGGTGAAATGTTTCATACCGCCCGCTGGAATTACAACTATACAGGCGGCTCTTATACGCAGCCGGCGCTGAATAAATTAACTGATAAGCGAGTAGCGATTGTGGGCACCGGTGCGACGGCGATTCAGGCGATTCCGGCGCTGGCCAAATATGCTAAGCAGCTCTACGTCGTTCAGCGCACGCCATCCAGTGTCGATGAGCGACCTAATCCCCCCACCGACCCGGCGTGGATGCAGGGTTTAGAGCCGGGCTGGCAAGCTGCGCGTAAGGCCAATTTTCAGCGTGCGGCAATGGAGGCCTTTTTGCCGGGAGAACCGGATTTGGTTTGTGATATCTGGACTGAAGTGAGTCGTAACCTCGCCAGTGAACTCGCAGATGAAGGCTGGCCGGCGTTGGCGAGTGAGGAGTTTGTCGCGCGGCGTGAGATAGTTGATTTTCAAGTAATGGAGCGGCTTCGGCGCCGCGTCGATACGCTGGTTAATGACCCTGAAACGGCGGAAGCCCTCAAGCCTTACTACCGCTTTCTCTGCAAGCGGCCACTGTCGAATAATGATTATTATGCCTGCTTCAATCAGAGTAATGTTGAACTCGTCGATGTGTCGGGGAGTCAGGGGCTTGAGCAAATGACCGAGACCGGGTTTGTCAGCAATGGCACTGAATACCCAGTGGACTGCATGATTTTTGCCAGTGGCTTTGAAGTAAGTAGTGAGCTAGAGCGGCGCTGGGGTATTGATGTGATCGCAGGGCGAGATGGAAAGTCGCTCTATGATCACTGGCGGGGAGGACCGCTTACTTTGCATGGCACCATGACCCACGGATTTCCAAATCAATTTTTTATTGGCTACATACAGGGCGGCTTAAACGCCACGACCACTGAGCAGTTTGGCCGGCAGGCCTATCATATTAGCTATATAGTCGCAGAGGCTTTACAGCGGGGCTTGAAGACAGTAGAGCCCAGTCTCGAGGCGCAAATTAA
>NZ_JBFJWS010000387.1:0-2592 GCF_041623545.1 Zhongshania sp.
GCACAAGGCTAAATAATAGGTTAACTTACCATTGCTTAACTATGCGTCCAGAGTCTTTTATCTAATTGTTTTCTGGGCGTACAGTAAGTATACGCGTGATGCCATCGGCGCCTTGAATGCACGCGTATTGTTGTTTCCAATTTCACGCGCACCCTAAATCCTTGTAGTTAATCTAATTACCAATTGCTACTGATTTCTTTGTGGCGCTGCAGTCAACGGCTTTGTTAGTCCGTACCTTCTTGCTTCAGCGCAGGCTGATGGTGCGATTGTTTTTCTTTACGTAGAAAACCCTGAAATGGTAATGTGGAATATAATAAAAACACGTAAATGATATATGGCGGCAATTCCTACAGAGTTAGGCAACAACACGAGTGTGACTGTCGCTTATGCGGCGGCGTTACTTGATTACCTGCGGGCTAATAATATTGACGCTGAGTCCTTGTTTACGCCCGCGCAGCTCAAGTTGTTGAGTGACAAAGACCCGCAAAAAGTAATAAAACTTAGTTTTTGGGTGGAAATGCTCGAAAGTGCCTCGGTAGCACTGAATCAGCCAAGTTTGCCGTTACTTGTTGGGCAAACTATGGGGGCAAAGAATATTGGGGTGTTAGCTTATGTGGGAATGAGCTGCCTGACTTTAGGCGAGGCGATTGAGCACGCCGCGCGCTATATGAAGATAGTTGGTAATATGAGCCGAATGTGTCTGAGGACCTGCGGCGAAACCGCGGAAGTCCCTTGGATATGGCCCCACGACGGCACACCGCCGCAATGTGTTGCAGAAGTTCACATGGCCGTTAGGTTGAATTCCGCAAGAGTGTTTACCGGAAGGCCGGATTTATACTGTGATGCCTATTTTCAATTTCCGGCGCCTGCCGATATCTCGCCTTATAAATTGATGTTTGGTGGGGACTGCTACTTCGGTGCGGTGGACACTAAGCTCGTGTTTCCAAAGGAGTACCTCTCCTTACCGATGATAGCCGCCAATGCGAGCATGCGTGAGACAATTAGCGGTCAAGCTCAGGCTATTTTAAACCAGAGAGAGGGCACTCCTCCCCTGGTAAAGACGGTACGGGGCTTGCTATTAGATGGGCTCAGTACTAATCAAACATCGATCAATGTCGTCGCGGAGTCGATGGAGATTTCGACTCGTAGCCTACAGCGAAAATTGTCAGAGCACGGTTTTAAGTTTCAAGACATCCTAGATAATGTGCGCTCGGACAGAGCTAAGCAGTTATTGCTGCAAACGCCTATGCAGCTGGCTGAAGTGGCGTTTCTCTTGGGCTACTCTGAACAGAGCTCGTTTCAAAACGCATTCAAACGTTGGACAGGGAAAACACCAGAGGTATGGCGTCAAACCGAAACGGTAGAGTCAGCGGGAAATGGGCCGACGCTTTAAGGCAAGGCGCTTAGGGGCAGTCTGCGACCGGCCCTGCAATTTCAAATTCCTTACTAAGGCCTTCATAAGGCATTAGTAAGAACGCTTGGTTGGCAACGCCTTCAAAGCGAATGCGATAGGTGCCGGGCTGGGTATTGCGTGGGATGCGCCAAAGAATTTCTGCAATATGTGATGACGAAGGGCTGGACTGAGGGGCGGGGTTGTCAGGGCGCCAGTTATAGGTAGTCTCTGGGTCGGCGTCGCGATAAATGATTTCCCAGCTGTCGGTTGCTGTTTTACGCTCAACAAATAAGAAACTGGTATCGGTTTTTAAGTCGCTATTAGGACTAGATGATTGGAAGTCGACACGTACAGTGTCACCTGGTTTGTATCTTTCATTTGGTTGTAATACCGCTGCACCAAAGGCGTTGCCATTGGGCTGGTCGGTGCCCTGGCTGGGTTGTACTTGATAAAGCTGCGGTGAAGTCACTGGCGGAGTGGGGCCGGCGTCGGTGCTAGCCGCATTGACCATATCTAAAGCTAAGCGGCGAGTTTCTTGTTGTACGGCGGCTAAGGACCAAGGACCAAACTGGTTAGATGCCGATTCGTACATTTGCAGCGCATACTCTTCACGCGTGGTGAGGTAGCTCACGTAGTCATTGCTGAGGCCATTAATCACCACGTAATCAACGCCATCGGTTTTTAAAACGTCAATTAAGGTTTGGCGGATACGCCGACCGGCCATGGTGGTTATTTCCCAAGGTAAGCCGACAATGGCCAAATTACCAATACGGAATAATTGAAATGGCACCACGGTGGCTGACGCATTTAAGGGCGGCCCAAAAATCAATAAAATTGGTTTTTCGGCATGGCAGCTCAGGTTCAACAAGTCAGGGCCTAGATCGGCATTACAGCCAACCGTAGCGGAAAATAAACTTGCGGGCACATTGCCATTGGTGAGGGCGCGAAATTCGTCGGCGGCAAGCTGAGCGGCATCAGGGTCAGAGCAGGTAATGCCCGCTTCGGTAAATTGGCCTTTTTCACCCGGCTGTGCACCGTGACCTGCCGCAGGAAATGACACGCCCATAGCAGGGTTGCAGGTGCGCTTAGGAGTAGCATCTAATTCGGCAGGGTGAATCAGCGAGTCAAGCACTACTTGGTCGGTAACTTCGACTTGATCCATTTGCACATAGCCAAAACGGTAGTCCACGGGGCCGTTA
>NZ_JBFJWS010000388.1:0-2577 GCF_041623545.1 Zhongshania sp.
CAGCGCTCATTTATTAGCTGCTCGTCAACCACACTGTCGTCGTACACCAAGCCCCGGCGAATAAAGTCTTCTAAGCGCTCTGGCGCCATCGGTCCAGAGGTAAAAACTTCCTTCATCACTTGCATGCCCGGCATATGAAAGTAATCGGCCTGCTCTTCTATACCGCCGGGCGCCATTAACACTAATTTATCAACGACGGTGGGATTATCTAAGGTGTACTTAATAGCGATGGCACCACCAAGGGAGTTGCCGATTAAGGCGCAGCGCTCAACGCCAATCTGCACAAGTAACTGCTGAATACACTCAACAAAAAAATCGAGGTGATACTGAACATCCTCAGGCTTATCTGAATAACCGTAGCCGATAAGATCAGGCACAATGACCCGAAAGCCTTGCTCAACTAGATAGGGGTAGTTGTACTTAAAGTTGCTGTGCCCACTAGCACCACTGCCACTGCCGTGCAGAAAAACCACAACGGGCCCGGTGCCTTGATCCAAGTAATGGACACAGCGGCCATTCGCTAGCTTGGCATACTGACCCTCTGGTAAACCCGCGATCTGTAATGCCATTTTATCGTTCTCCCCACTTTAGAAGACGGCGTCAAACCACAGAGGCAACGCCATCTCACAATAATTTTAGACCTGGGATTTTACCGAATTGCCCCTCACTCCCTAATACCCCATATGGACGACAGCTAAACCGGCATTATTGAATAACGACGTCGCTGTATTCGGTGACCGCGCCAAACATTCCTCGTGGCGACGGCGGCTGTGCGCCGTCGGTGTCAAATACACCGTAGTGCTGACCAAGCTCCGCAGCCATGCAAACTTTTCCGCTAAAAGCCATCCGGCCGGGATCTTGGGCCAGTGCAGCGATCACCCTACCACTGTATTCCGGCGACTCCGCCACCTCGAGCATAGCGCCATATAACTCGGGCTGAGCATTGATTGCCGCCATGGTTCGCTCGGTTTTTAAAATCCCCATCCACAGGGCCACCACGGCGACATTGTAGGCTTTAAAATCCACCGCCATATCGTGGGCCATTTTATCGACCGCCGCCTTTCCTGCGCCATAAGCGGGGCCGTGCATATAGCAGCGACCACCCGGCGATGAGGTATTAATCACTAAACCCCGCGAGCTTTTCAATAATAACGGCGCCGCAAAATAACTGGCCACATAGCTTGAGCGCAGCCCCACATCTAAAAGCGCCTGCAAGCCTAAGGGCTTTTCCCAAAATGGCCCCGCTGCAGTTAAACCATCAGGAACACACAAAGCATTATTCACTAAGATATCGAGACGGCCATGTTCGCTGCCAACTTGTGCGAAGAGCGCTTCGACCTGCGCATCGTCGGCATGATCACAAACCACCGGAATACCGCGACCACCGCGACGAGTAATTTCTTCCGCCGTGGCGAACACCGTTCCCGGTAATGGGCTGTCGCCCTCCTTAGCGCTGCGACCAGTGACATACACCGTGGCGCCAACATCACCTAAAGCAAGCGCTATCCCCTTGCCCGCACCGCGACTTGCACCAGTAACCACCGCAATCAGATTATTTTGAGCAGACATAGCCATCTCTCTACTTATTTTTGGGCAAATAAGCCGGGCGAACGCGCCGACATGATTAGCGCCACATTAGCATAGCGGCCTAGAGAGACGAATGACCGAAACGGTCAATGAGGTGACGTGAATGACGGGGCAGCCGCACTCACAAAGGGTATAGCGCCGCGCTTAAAAATTACGCGGCGGCAGTTGTGACTGAGTTTGCGCCTGTAAAGCCTGGGTAGGCGTCACCGAAGCCTGACTCTGATTTTGCTGACTCTGACTCTGTTGGCTCAGTGTCGAAGGATGCGGCGGTTCAGGGTCTTCCGCGCGCCGAGCTGGGGCGCCATTCGCCGCAAACAGTGCGCGCTCTGCGGAAAACTCCACCCGCGACACATCCACCGCCACCGACAAGACCTGCTTGCCGCCCCCGCCAAACACCACGCCTTTTAGCGGCGTCACATCAGAGTAATCCCGCCCCCAAGCGGTCGTAATATGCTGATCAGCCGGCATGACATCATTGGTGGGATCAAAGTCCTGCCAGTCATCACCGGGAATATACACGGCAAACCACGCGTGGGAGGCATCGGCGCCCTCCATTTTCACCTGCCCAGGAGGTGGCAATGTTTCTAAATAGCCACTGACATAGCGGGCGGCGAAACCCATGCCACGCAAAACGCCAATTGCCAGGTGGGCAAAGTCTTGGCAAACCCCACGGCGACTAGCCATGACGTCTTTTAACGGTGTCGCCACGGTGGAGAAACCGGGGTCATATTTAAAATCATTAAATATGCGTGAATTCAGTTCGTTTACCGCCGCCAAAAATGGACGCTCTGGGCTGAAAATATCCGCGGCAAAGGTCTTTAGCTCCTCTGTGACCGCAATCATCGGAGAGTCGAAGCAAAACTCTGAGGCCTTTACGTCCTCAGCGCTACTGCCATTGAGGAGCGCCGCACGGACTTCTGCGCAGGTGATACCGCCGCTTAGCAAACGAGGTTCTGAGGGCGCAATTTCCACTTCACTATCGACAATAAC
>NZ_JBFJWS010000389.1:0-2570 GCF_041623545.1 Zhongshania sp.
GGCAGCGGAACGCGTACCCTGTAATGAGCCAGTACTGATTACACTGGGGATGAATGCAACGCATTACTTTGTTGCGAACCAAGTTGATTTCGACCAATTTAAGATTGACCGTGATCAGGCCGAGTCACGCCCCGACCCGTATTTGAATGACGGCAAAAAAACCAAAGATACTTGGGGCAGCAATGGCCTAGACACCCGAGATTTCGATACCAATGCAACCGAACACCTCGATATTGAATATGATGAGGCGCCCACACATGTCGAAAACATAAGCTATAGCCTACCGTCAAACAACCACAGCAGTCCCAGCCCGGACACCAAACACCAGTATTTACGTACTCGCATACTCGATACCAGTAGTGCTGGCTACCGCCTAGAGTGGCCAGAGTCGGCCCAAGTGCGAATTCGTACCGGCGAGTTACTTGGCATAAAAGTGAGCGACCACGAGGGGTGGCGCATAGCGGTGGTACGCTGGCTGCGCAGCGACGACATCCATCAGATTGGCATAGAAACTATCGCCTCCGCTGCAACGCCGTATAGCGTTAGGCTTATTCATTCCGGCCTGCCGGTGCAAGATTTCCAACGCGCCATGCTATTGCCCGGCGGGCAACTTGCCAAAGGCCCCCTATTACTATTGTCGACCGTTACCGGCTTTGCCGAAGGCCAAACAGTTGAACTAATTCGCCCCGGCCACACTATGCGGGTGAAGCTCGATAAGAAGATTGAAACATCCAATGCTTTCAAGCTATTCACCTTCCAAGATATTTCGCGTGCCGCCAACAAGCTCGACTCGTCAGCTGCCGAGCAAGAAAATAAAGGCGATTTCAATCAGCTTTGGGATATATTGTAAGTCTTCGGCGACGCCAGCATCACCACGTTAATGAGTAATTATGAGTAACGACACCGCGATCAATATTCTGCTGTTTTGCCTAGCGGACAATGACGCCGAACAAATCATTGCCTGCTGTCGCCGCGCAGGCCGAGTTGCCCACACCCTAAGCATTGAAACCGGCGAAAAGCTCGCCGAGGCCATTAGTGAACAAGCCTGGGATGTACTGATCTTTGATGCCGAGCGCGCACAACTTGACATCCAACGTTGCGGCCATTTACTGCGCAAGCACCACGCCGAATTATCCCTGATCTACATGGGGGAAGGTGACCCATTAAATCCACCTGATCCTGCGGTCATTGATATTATCAGCAAGTACGACATCCCAAAGCTGGTCGGCGCTGCGCTCCGTGAACAACGCAGCCAGACACTTCGCCGCCAATTAAAACAAAGTGAATTAGCCCTAAAAGAAGCGGAAGAACGCAATGACTTGCTACTAGCTGATCACCTCGACCCCCTTGCTTACATCACCGACGGCATGGTCATTTATGCCAACCCACCATTTTGCGAGCACATGGGCAACGATGATCTAGAAGGCTTCCCTATCGTTGATTTGATCACTAACAAAGATCAAGATCGCTTTAAAAATGCGCTTAAAAAGCAGCAATTACACAAAGACCAGCAACGACTTGAAATTTGTTTCGCACACAGTGATGGCCGCGAAATCAAAACCCTAATTACCTGCAATAGTGCAAATTACGACGGCGAAGAGTGCGTTCAGCTGAGCTTGCAAAACGGCGACAACAATAATCAGCTCAGCGGCTTAGACTTCAGCACGCAAATGAGCAATAAATATCGGTTTCAAGAAATTCTGCAGGAGTTTCTCGAAAACGAACGCAATAGCGACTCGTCCGCCATTCTGATCTCGATCGACCGCTTTAGTAAACTCCGCCAAAGCTCCAGCCTACTCGATGTTGAACAAATACTTGAGACCATTGGCAAACACGTTCGCGAGATCGTGCCAGCACAGTATTATGGCCGTGTTGCTGACGATATGATCGCCGCAATTTGTCACCACGTAAGTAGCGACGCGGCTTTAGAGATGGCACTAGAGCTTTGCAAAGCCATTGAAAATGATATCTTTGAAATCAAAAAGAAATCACTGCAGTGCACTACTAGCATTGCGATTATGCCCATCAACCACCTCACCCCGCCGCGGGCCAATATATTGCTGGACACCCTATTCCATGCCGCCGAGAAAATTTACCTCGCAGGTGGCAACAAGGCTGAAATTTGTCACCGAGAGCGCCAACAACTCAACACACTGGAAGCGGCAACCTCATTAGCCGACGAGGCCTTAAGCCAAGGCCGTCTCACACTACTTTTCCAACCTATGATCAATCTCGGTAATGCCGACGGTGATCACTACGAGGCCTCTTTAGACATTAAAGACTGGGTCGAGGGCGAAGTCACCGCCGGTGAAATAATGCGCGTCATTGAGCAAGAGCCCGATAACAATAAACTAGACCACTGGATTGTTGTAGAAGCAACTAAGCAGCTAGCCAAAGAACGTCAGACCGGCCAAGACTTAAAGCTGATAATCAACCTCAGTGGCAATGTATTTCACGACCCAGAATTTTGCTCTTGGCTCAGCGTGGCATTTAAGGCCGCGGGACTGCCACCGTCATCGGTGATATTGCAGTTCAATGAAGAGAGTATCGCCAACGCATTAAAGCCGGCC
>NZ_JBFJWS010000390.1:0-2552 GCF_041623545.1 Zhongshania sp.
AGTAAATCTGCATCATTTGCGGTGAGTGGCGCGGCTTATGATATGGGCGCCGCCACGTCGGTAGCCGGAGACACCACAAATAAACGCCTATTTGTCGTCAATGGGCAGAGCAAGTCGGTCGATATCGTTGATGTTACCGACCCGCTCGCACCGGTCTTGGCAAGCCCCGGGGCTCTTGAATTACCAGCAGGTCTTGGTGCGCCAAAATGGGTAACGACAGCAGGGCTCTATGTTGCTGTGGCCTTGGATAATGTTAATCCCCAAGATAAGGGTAGAGTCGCCCTGTACTTGTTGTCTGACCTTAGTTTAGTGGAGACCTTTGAAGTTGGTTCTTCCCCTAAAATGGCAATCTTTGATTTGTTTGGCAGTCGTATTGTGGTTGCCAACGAAGGCCAGCCCAGCGCTGATTATAGCGTCGACCCCGTCGGCAGTATTTCGGTTATTGATCTTCGCGACGGCGTCACTGTTGCTGATGTTACCGAAATTGGCTTTAGTGATTTTAATATTGGCGGCAGCCGTGCCGCGGAACTGCCTGCCGGTGTGCGGGTGTTTGGTCCCGGCGCCAGCGTAGCCCAAGACCTCGAGCCTGAGCATATTGCTGTGGCCTTGGATAACACAAAGTTATTTGTAAGCTTGCAAGAAAACAATGCAGTGGCAATTATCAATTTTGCTGACAAAAGCATTGATCGTATCGTTGCGTTAGGCAGCAAAGACTTTGGCGTCAAGGGTAATGAGTTAGATACAAGTAGCGACGGCAACGTCAGTATGCGCAACTGGCCTGGTGTGTATGGCCTGTATCAGCCTGATGGCATTGGGGCCTACCGCTTTGGTGGCAAAAACTACTTTATTACTGCGAACGAGGGCCGGTCGAGAAACTATTCAGGCTTTAATGAAGAGCGCACGGTGGCCGCCCTGGTTGGTGGTACGGATCCAGGCGTTGACGCAAGCAATCCGAATTTCCCTACGCCAGATACTGAGCTTGCTGATTTGATTGTTAGTAATAAAGCGGGAAATACCGACAGTGACGATGAAATTGAAGAAATAAGTGCTTTTGGTGCCCGTTCTTTTGCCATTTGGAATGAGCAGGGCGAGTTGTTATTTGATTCCGGCAGCGACCTTGCGATGGTGACGGCGGCAAGTTTGGGGGCGAACTTTAATGATGCTGATACGGCGAGCCCAGCTAACGGTGCAGCGCCCAAGGGCATTGCCTTGGTGTCTAGCTTAAGCCGGATCTACGCTTTTGTTAGTTTAGCGCGTACGGGGGGCATTGCGATTTACGACGTGACCTCGCCGCTGGGTGTACAGTTTATCCAGTATGTGAATAACCGCGATTTTGCTAATAATAGTGGCGACGAGGGTGCTGACGGTATCACGACCTTCTTTATCGACAGCCAAGCTTATCTCGCAATAGCAAACGGGAAGAGTGGTAATGTGCGAATTATGGAAATTGATCCGGGTGTAACGACGCCCTAAGCTTGTTAAGTTATTCTTAGCCGAAGCGCCTCGTAATTATTTTTTTACGGGGCGTTTTTGTAATTTGCGCTGTAAAGTGCGCCGGTGCATGCCCAATTGTCGCGCCGTTTCTGAAATATTGCCTTCATTTTCAGTGAGCACTCGCTGTATATGTTCCCATTCGATTCGATCTAAAGATGGCGTGCTGAGTTCTTCTGCGGCCGTATTAGTGGTCTTACCCTCGAGTGCAGCGAGGATTTCGGTGGTGCTTGCCGGCTTCTGCAAATAATTGTCTGCGCCAAGTTTAATCGCATCCACGGTGGTCGCTATACTTGAGTAGCCGGTCAGCATTAGCATTTTTATATTGGGAAAACGCTCGCGCAGAATCGGAATTAAATGTAAGCCCGAGCGCGCTTCAAGTTTTAAATCGATAATTGCTTTGTCGGGACTAAGCTGCGCGCAGAGTGCCGTGGCGCTTTCAACATCGTGGGCAGTATGCACTTCGTAGCCGCGGCGCTGCAGTGAACGGCTCAGCGTTGTGCTAAAGCTAAGGTCGTCGTCAACCACCAAAATTTTTTCTTTGTCTTTCGTCACGCTATTACCTTTGTCGTGGGCAAACACAACTCGACACGACTGCCGCCACCATCCCGTTGCCGCCAACGTAGCTCGCCACCGTAACGATTCGCGGTGGCATTGCTCAAAAATAGGCCCAGTCCTCGGCCCTTGCCTTTACTGCTGACAAATGCTTTGCACATCATCGCTGCTTGCTCGCTACTAAGCCCGGGACCGCGATCACTAATCGCGAAGATAAGGTACTGACCTTCGGTGAATATCTCTAGACACAAATCCTTGTTGCTGGCGTCGGCGCCGTTGCTTAGCAAGTTCAGCACGGCTTGGCTAACTGTGCCATCTAGGGTCAGAATGGTATCAGCGAGGGTGGGGCTTATTTTGCTGTGTATGTTGCAGTCTGGACGCAAAACTTGCCAGCGCTCCTGAAGCTTGGCCAAATATTCGGGGGCGGGGACACTGAGGCTATTATCGCTGCTTAGATCCCGAGCGGTGCCAACGAGGGTGGTGAGTATGTCTCGGCAGTGATCCAG
>NZ_JBFJWS010000391.1:0-2500 GCF_041623545.1 Zhongshania sp.
CCATGGTTTATCAGTTAGTATCTGTGCTCGCACTTGCTCACAATACGAAGATTGACTGTATTAGGTACAATACAGCTTCGGTAAAAAGCGCGACATTGTAACACTTTATACCGAGATTTCTTCTATGAATGAGCCTATTTTAACGTGAGCGACATTTTTATTTTTAACAAGCCCTTTCAGGTGATGAGTCAATTTACTGACTCAGATGGCCGGGCCACCCTAGCCGATTACATCAGGATCCCCGCCATTTATCCAGCGGGAAGACTCGATTACGACTCTGAAGGCCTGATGATTTTAACTGGAGACGGCGAACTCCAGCACCAAATCAGCCATCCTCGCCACAAATTAAAAAAAACCTACTGGGTCCAAGTTGAGGGTGAAATCAGCGCCCACGCTATAGCGCAGCTGTGCAAAGGGGTTATGCTCAAGGACGGCCCTACACTGCCGGCAAGTGCCACCGCCATCGATGAACCCGGCTCGCTATGGCCGCGAGACCCGCCGGTGCGCTTTCGGGCTGCGATCCCCACCTCATGGCTCAGCCTACAAATAAGCGAAGGCCGCAACCGCCAAGTTCGCCGCATGACCGCCGCGGTAGGATTTCCTACGCTGCGCCTGATTCGCGCAGCGATTGGCGACTGGTCGCTTTGCGGCCTAGCGCCCGGTGAGTACCGCAAAATCACGCTCGGCGAGGAGTTCAAACGCTATGCCAGCCCCAAAAAGCCGGCAAGCAGAGCATTTAAGCGCAAGCCGAAAAGCAAAACTCTTGGCCCCAAGCCGCGTAAACGTAGTCCTTAAGCGCTAGCAGCTGTTACAATTTCGCTTTTTAGCGTTCGGACCTATTATGGATTGGCAGCCCCACGTCACTGTGGCGACTCTCGTTGAAAATGACGGCAAATTCCTTTTTGTTGAAGAGATCAAGAACGGGCAGCGCGTCATTAATCAGCCCGCAGGCCATCTTGAGCAAAACGAAAGCCTGATCGAAGCTGCTCAGCGGGAAACACTGGAAGAAACCCAGTGGCGCGTTGAAATACTGGGTATTGTCGGCTTTGGCCTCTACACGGCCCCAGCAAATGGCGTAACCTATCAGCGCACCAGCTTTTTCGCGCGGCCCATCGCATTTTGCCCGGACCAGCCTTTAGATAGCGACATCGAACAAGCCATTTGGCTAACACTCGACGAGCTAAAAGAACGTCGCGCCATGCTGCGCAGCCCGCTGGTGCTGGAATGCCTTGAGCGTTATCTCGATGGCCATCGCTACCCCTTATCTATGATTTACGGAACTCGCTGATGCAAGAAAGCACACAGCAAGACAACAGCAAGACTAAAGTCATCGTCGGCATGTCCGGCGGCGTCGACTCCTCGGTTTCCGCCCTGCTATTAATGCAACAAGGGTATCAAGTCGAAGGCCTGTTTATGAAAAACTGGGACGAAGACGACGGCACCGAGTATTGCACTGCCAAAGATGACCTAGCCGATGCCGCGGCCGTCTGCGAAACCCTAGGCATTCACCTGCACACTGCTAATTTTGCCAGCGAATACTGGGATAATGTCTTTGAGCACTTTTTGGCAGAATACCAGGCGGGACGTACACCAAACCCCGACATACTCTGCAATCGCGAAATTAAATTTAAAGCCTTTCTCGATTACGCGCTGGTCTTAGGCGCAGATTACATTGCCACCGGGCACTACACCCGCCGCCGCGACACTGATGACGGCAGCCAGCTGCTTAAAGGCTTAGACGCAAACAAAGACCAGAGTTACTTCCTCCACGCCGTGGGCAGCGAACAGTTAGCCCGAACGCTATTTCCCGTTGGGGAAATTGATAAGCCCGAAGTTCGCGCCCTCGCTGAAGAACACGGACTGGTCACCCACAACAAAAAGGACAGCACCGGGATTTGTTTTATCGGTGAACGTCGTTTTAAAGACTTCCTACAGCAATACCTCCCCGCCAAGCCCGGTCGTATCGAAAGTTTGGATGGCGTGGATATGGGCCAGCACAGCGGCCTGATGTACCACACCATCGGTCAGCGCCAAGGCTTGGGTATCGGCGGCGTTAAAGGCGGCGGCGAAGAGCCTTGGTATGTTGTAGATAAGGATTTAACACGCAATGTATTGCTGGTCGCCCAAGGTGGTCAACATCCGGCGCTATTTAAGCAAGCCCTACAGGTAAGCGAAATCCACTGGATCACCGGCCAAGTCCCGCAATTCCCCTACGCTTGTAAGGCGAAAACCCGCTACCGGCAGGCAGACCAAGAATGTGAAATTCGCGCCGTCGACGGCGGTTATGAGGTGCATTTCCGTGAAGCTCAACGCGCAATTACCCCCGGCCAATCCGTGGTCTTTTACGACGGCGACATCTGCCTCGGCGGTGGCGTTATCGAAGCAGGGTTTAATTATTTATGAGTAGCGTAGTAAGCAAACCCGAGCAACTCGCTAGACAACAAGTTCTGGCCCTCGCGGCTATTGTGCAAGGTACGGTATTGGTAGATCAAATAGCCCG
>NZ_JBFJWS010000392.1:0-2493 GCF_041623545.1 Zhongshania sp.
GAAAGTAAACTGGTGAGAACTAGAACCAGTACTGTGCGCGGCTATTCCAGTGTGCCTGTGACTATTAAGAAATAATTCTCTATAGTTACTGTAAATAATTACTAACACATGCGGGTATTGCCACGGTGATACCCGCATGTTTTTTTTGGAGCTTAATGCCATGTCTGAAATTGTTCTCTACGAGGTGAAGAACCAAGTAGCTATCATCACATTGAATCGACCCGAAGTGCACAATGCCCAAAATCCCCAATTGCTTGAAGACTTGGATGCCTGCTGGACAAAAGCCGCCAAAGATAACGACGTAAAAGTGATCTTACTGAAGGCCAATGGCAAAAACTTTTCAGCTGGCCATGACTTGGCTGTACCCGAAGCAGAAAAAGATGTGTTTGCAAACTTCGACTACGAAAACCGCGGCATCACTGGCCAGTATCTTTGGGAGCAGTCCCATTACTTTGAATACAGCCGCCGCTGGCGCAATAACCCTAAGCCATCAATAGCGGTGGTGCAGGGTGCCTGTATCGCCGCGGGTTTAATGTTGTGCTGGCCCTGCGATTTAATTATTGCTGCGGACAATGCCTGGTTTAGTGATCCAACTATTGTTATGGGGATCGCTGGGGTGGAATACCACGGACATACCTGGGAACTGGGACCACGCAAAGCCAAGCAAATGCTGTTTACCGCCGACCGGATCACGGCCCTAGAAGCTGAAAAACTCGGTATGGTAAACGAAGTGGTGCCCTTAGCCGAAGTGACCGCGTTTTCGATCGCCATGGCTGAAAAAATCGCCACGCAGGATATGTTTTCATTAATGATGGCCAAACGTGTAGTAAACCAGACGATTGATACGATGGGGCAACCCGCGGCATTGCAGGCTGCCTTTGATATTCACGAGTTTCAGCATACCCAGTGTTTGGCGCGCTCCGGTGGTAAATCTGCCGTGCTGACGCGGGATGTTGCTGCGTTGAAAAAGAACAACGAAAGTCGGTCTTGATACAGCGAAAGAGCCTGACAAAATGTCAGGCTAGTTTTGCCGACCAACCACCGTCAACCGGAATCACTGTGCCGCTAACATAGGACGCGCGGTCCGAGGCCAAAAAAGCGGCGACTTCAGCAACTTCCTCGGGCTGGCCGCCACGGCCTAAGGCGGCTTTTTCAAGTATCCCGGGCATTTTCTCGCCGCCAGCACTCATGGCGGTATAGATAAAGCCAGGGCAGAGACAGTTAGCGCGAATGCCTTGTTTTCCAGCTTCTATGGCCGCAGATTTGGTAATGGATATCACGCCTGCTTTCGTCGCCGAGTAAATACTGGTGCCCATTGAGGCGTTAATTCCTCCTAGCGATGACCAGTTAATAATGGCGCCGCCACGGCCTGAGGCCCTCATGGCCCTTACCGCGTGTTTGGTGCCAAGAAATACCCCGCGTAGATTGACTGCCATTAATCGTTCATAGTCTTCTAATGGTACGTCCATCAGCATGCCGGGCACAGCGATACCGGCGACATTGAGTACCGCGTCGAGTTGGCCGAATTCGCTTTGGGCTTTGCCGATCATCGCCTCCACGTCAGCTTCTTTTGATACATCGGCCTGCATAGCGAATATTTCGCCATCAACATTTTTTGCGGTATCCAATACGGCGTCGCTAATGTCTACCGCAATAATTCGCGCGCCTTCGCGGGCGAAGATTTCGACTGCGGCTCGGCCCATACCTGAGCCAGCGCCGGTGATAACCGCCACCTTTCCTGCTAATGATTTCATCTTTGCCTCGTCAATTTATTGTTGTTTGTGTAGCGAGCACTATTTTTGAAAGTTCACCTTCAGTTCGCTTAAGCCGCGAATGACATAACTTGGCTCGTATTTCATTCCTGCTTTTGGCTCAGCCAAGGTAATTGCGCTGGTCTGCTCTAAGAACTGATTCAGTATGATTTTAACTTCTGCCCGCGCCAGTGGTGCGCCAATACAGGTGTGGATACCACGACCGAAGCCAACATGCTGCATGACCTTCTTGCGATTGAGTTGAAATTCGTGGGGGTTTTCCCATTGCCGTGGATCGCGATTCGCCGCCGCCATGGCAATAACCACACGCTTGCCGGCGGGTATCACGGTGTCGCCAACTTTCGTGGTTTTGGTCGTTAAGCGGAAGGTGAGCTTAGTCGAGCCTTCTAAACGCAGCATTTCTTCAATAAAGGTCGGGATTAAGCTGCGATCCTTGCGCAAGGTTTCTTGTAGCTCCGGATTTTCGGCGAGGTAGCGAATGGAGTTACCGAGAAGTTTGGCGCTAGTGTCTTGCCCGGCACCGAATAGGAACATAATGATTTTGACTAAATCGATATCGTCGGGTGAGGAGCCGTCTGGGTAGGTCGCCTGAGCGAGCTCGGTTAGAATATCGTCGGCGGGGTTCTGACGGCGATCAATGACATAATTATAGAAGTGAGCGCCCATTTCCATCATAAATTTGCCGGGGGTATTTCCTTCGCCGCTGATAACTTTGTCGATA
>NZ_JBFJWS010000393.1:0-2492 GCF_041623545.1 Zhongshania sp.
CCGGTCTCCAAAACCGGCTGTTGGGGGTTCGAGTCCCTCCTGGCCTGCCATTTACGTTGACACCGCTTCGCGTATGCGTAGTGGTGTTTTGCGCTTAGCGAAAAAGGGAAATGTTTTAACAATGAGTGCTAAGGCGGAAGACGCTGGTCGCCTCGATGGCCTGAAATGGAGTCTTGTGGCTCTATTAGTGGCTGGCGGCGTTGGCGGCAATATATATTTCTCTGGCGAGTCTTTGCTTTATCGTGTCATCGCCTTATTGGTGTTGGCGCTGATTGCAGGGTATATCGCGTACGGTACAGTGAAAGGCGAGGCTTTTTTTGAGTTGCTCAAAGGCGCGCGCACTGAAATTCGCAAGGTTGTCTGGCCGTCGCGTCAGGAAAGCACCCAAACCACGCTGATTGTAGTGGCGTTTGTAGTTGTTGCGGCATTGATTCTGTGGGGCTTAGACACTCTGTTGGGTTGGTTGGCATCCATGGTTATTGGCTAGAGGTAGGGCATGACAAAGCGCTGGTATGTTGTACACGCCTATTCTGGGTATGAAAAGAAAGTTGCACTCGCATTAAAAGAGCGTATTGAACTCTCTGGTTTTGCAGATCGCTTTGGTGAGGTTTTAGTGCCCACTGAAGAAGTTATTGAGATGCGCGGTGGCCAGAAGCGCAAAAGTGAGCGCAAGTTTTTCCCAGGTTACGTGCTGATTCAAATGGAACTCGGCGACGATACTTGGCATTTGGTAAAAGAGACGCCTCGAGTAATGGGCTTTATTGGTGGCAAGGCAGACAAGCCTGCGCCTATTACTGAGAAAGAAGCGCAGGCTATTTTGCAGCGCGTCGAAAGTGGTGACAAGCCCAAGCCTAAAACCTTGTTTGAGCCAGGTGAGATGGTGCGGGTTATCGATGGGCCGTTTAATGATTTCAATGGTGTCGTCGAAGAAGTGAATTATGAGAAAAACCGTCTGCACGTAGCAGTGCTGATCTTCGGGCGTTCAACGCCAGTTGAGTTGGATTTTGTGCAGGTAGAGAAAGCTTAATTTTATTTGGCAGCATAAGCGCTGAGTAAATGTATTGTTGCTGGTTTGTAGGGCCTTGGCCCGCAAAACAGCAGTTTAAACTGGGGAGCCTAACGGCGATTGTAAATCGTAAGGCGTTTGTACCCGCTAGGAGGAAGTCATGGCTAAAAAAGTACAAGCTTATATTAAGCTTCAGGTTGCTGCCGGTAAGGCCAACCCAAGTCCGCCAGTTGGTCCCGCACTGGGTCAGCACGGCGTTAACATTATGGAATTCTGTAAGGCCTTTAATGCTCAAACTCAGAGCCTTGAAGCTGGCATGCCAATTCCAGTTGTAATCACTGTTTATTCAGATCGTAGTTTTACCTTTGTCACTAAAACGCCACCAGCTTCTTTCTTGTTGAAGAAGGCTGCCGGTGTTACTAGTGGTTCTGGTACACCCAACTCCAAGAAAGTCGGTAAAGTGACTCGCGCCCAGCTTGAAGAGATCGCCACGATTAAAATGGCTGATCTGACCGCATCTGATATGGATGCAGCAGTGCGCACTATCGCGGGCAGTGCCCGTGCCGCCGGTATTGAAGTTGAGGGTCTGTAATCATGGCTAAGCTTACTAAGCGTCAAAAGGCGATCCGCGAAAAAGTGGTTCCCGGTAAACAGTACAGCTTTGAAGAAGCGGTAGCGCTACTTAAAGAAGTGTCTGTTATTAAATTCCCCGAAGCGATAGATGTTGCAATCAATCTTGGTGTTGATGCGCGTAAATCTGATCAAGCGGTTCGCGGTGCAACGACTCTGCCACACGGTACGGGCAAAACCGTTCGTGTTGCTGTTTTCACCCAAGGTGAGAATGCTGAGAAAGCTAAAGCGGCCGGTGCTGATTTTGTCGGTATGGACGATCTTGCTGCTGAAGTTAAAGGCGGCATGATGGACTTTGATGTTGTTGTTGCGTCTCCAGATGCAATGCGCGTTGTCGGTCAGCTCGGCCAGGTACTTGGTCCACGTGGCCTGATGCCTAACCCTAAGACTGGCACCGTAACTGCAGATGTTGAAACTGCGGTTAAAAATGCTAAGGCTGGTCAGGTTCGCTACCGTACTGATAAAAACGGCATCATTCATGGCGCGATCGGCAGTATCAGCTTCGAAGCTAATGTATTAAAAGACAACCTTGAGGCACTGTTGGGTGACTTGCGTAAAGCTAAGCCATCTTCAGCTAAGGGCGTTTATATGAAGAAGGTTACTCTTTCTTCAACGATGGGCCCCGGTATCGCAATTGATATGGCGAGCTTGTCGGCGAAATGATTTTAAGGCGCTAGTCGCTTTAAATGAGGCGGTTTTTTCGGAAACCGTTTTATAGGCTTTGTGGTCTTTGACAGCTGACCTACTGTGTCAAAAGACAGAGACCATCAAAGACCGTAGGCGGGGTTTGGGTTATTTAGACTTACCCCTTAATCGATGTGTTGATTCGTCAACGTTTACCGGCATTGGCCTACGC
>NZ_JBFJWS010000394.1:0-2479 GCF_041623545.1 Zhongshania sp.
CCGGTGGAGCCTTTGATAAAGCTTCGACGGCTAATAGATTTTTTATTCATTTTTTATTATCTCCTAATTCCAAGGACTGCAGGTCAGAGTTGCCGGCCGTTTCATACCATACCCCCACCTGCGACTTAGATTTTTCTTTTGAATTTGTGTGTCAGCAATAAACAATTCTTGCTGAAACCTTTTCAGATGGCGGTATATACGTTGATCATGCATAAAATGCCCGTCTGGGAATCGACCCAAAGATCGGTACCAATCATAAGGTAGGTCGACAAAGAAACGTGACACACAGAAAACACCTAAGCCAACGTTTATTGGCGGGTTAATATTGAGCCAATCTTCCTCGGATTTCACTTCGTCATTGCGCGGCACTCTGTCCGACCAATAACTGATTGGCGCCAGCTTGCTACAACCTAAGGTTGCTTCTAAGGCATGATTTACTGACATCCAGTAAATTACCCGCGCAGCCATGTCTACTAATTCCGAGATGGAATTTATCGCAGCGGGAAACCCATTCACCCGGCCCTCATTGGCTGTTTCGGCTGCAAATAACTGCAACTCATGATCTGCACGCACGTCGTCATCTGAACGATAATATTCTGCTAAGTAATTACCGGCCCACTTTTTAATAATCGGAAATAAATTATCATCGTCATAAAGTGGGAAATCGGCAATCGCACTAAAAGCATTAGGTCCACTGCGATCAAGCGGCGTGCTTTGGTCTACAAAGTGATAAAAACTTGATCTTTCGACAACTGCATCGAGGAACGTTTTACCCGTCCAACCAGAGACTTTGTCCATCATGCCGGTCAGCAGCCCCTGATCGGTACGACCATAGGTATTCGGGTCTTGGGTGCCGCTATCAGAAAATATACCGGCGTGATTATTAGTGATCAGTTCCATTAAATGCGGCTCAAGCAAAGCCCTTAGTGGATGCTGCGTAGATATATTGCGATAAAAACTGATGGCAATCGGTGCGATATAAACGTGCATGGAGAGATGGTCGACCACACTGCTCATGGCGTACATACTCATGAAGAGCGATTTGGCCATCTGCCAAGACCAATAGTCATCAGTGGGTGTCATAATGTCAGAGAGAGGACGCTCCGGATCCTGCTGGTTCGACTCCTTCCATGCGGCCCGCTCTGTCTGGTTTGCGGGGGTATGCTGAGTGCTTTGAATCGCAATTAGTTTAAGTGCACCACCCTTCCTTGGCACTGCAAATAGCGCTATAGGCGTGTAAAACCTACCACCAGCGGAGTTCTCTGCCGGCGGACGAATATTAAATTGGTGATACTCCTTATAGTCGACGATAAATGTGCGCCCCTCTGCCATGGCCTGGTTGATATCGTCATTTTTGAAATCAGCGGTGCGGCGGAATATATCGTTGTTCACCTTAAAATTGGCTTGGTGCTTGGTGAATGGCTTTATGCGTGTAAACGGCGATGAATGCGCAACTTGCGTCCATCCAATGACATCGTCGTCGCGAAATTCGCTGTCAAAAGGTTGCTTTGGGTAGCGCGCAGGCAAGGGTGGGTAATAGTCTAGGGTATCAACAGACTTCGCCTTGGTAGCCGGTGCCAAAGTCAAAACTGGGTCTAGTGGATTTACTCGAAAGAAAAAGGGACCACCACCATCGGTCAAATTTTCGGTGACCACCGATAGCAAGCGATTGATATTATTTAGTGCCTCGGTATTACTGGCCCAGAGCTCCCAATTGCGATCGAAGTAGTAAAAAAGGGATTCGTAAATATCAACCCCGCTATCGCCAGGATCTGAGTCATCACGACCAAATTGGTCTTCTTTTGCAAACGCCTGTCTATTATCTTTACTGCCGCGTAACGTCCACAACCTATTATTGTTGACTTGATCTGCGGCGACATTGCCGTGTACGACAGCACCTGGAATTAAATCATAGTTGTACCAGTTATCGGCTTTGGCAGCGGCAAGCTCTTCGTCGCGCAACTGCTGCTCTTTTAGCGTCGCTCGGTGATATATTTTAGGAAATGGATATATCGCCAGTTCAGTGTGACCATAGCCAGTACCGAACTGGTTATCTGTGTTGTGATCGTATATTTCGCCAACACTAAGCGGGAGCGGATTGATTCCTTTATTTTCTATATGTGACATTGTAGCCTCACTTTATTATTGATTGAGTAGAACGCTCTGTTTCTCCGGAAATTCCTGTTTTTCATAGTGGCTATCGAATCCAATATTAGCTAGAGCCGAGAACGCCAAAACGATAGCCCTTACGCGCCAATTCTATTTGGCGCGATAATATTTTCTGTTAGAAACTTACACTGAGCTCTACCCCGTAACTACGGGGTTCCGCGGCGATGTATTCGTCATACCCGAAGCTGGCTTGCAGATTCAGGGCGTACACATGGTATTCCTTGTCTAGCAAGTTCTTACCCCAAACACTTAGCTGGTAGCTGCCATCGTTCGCGTACCAACCTATGCGCCCGTTGTAGAGCCAATATGC
>NZ_JBFJWS010000395.1:0-2445 GCF_041623545.1 Zhongshania sp.
CGCGATAACCAACTAAGCGGGTGCCAAAATAATTGAGTTTCACTGGCGTGCTGGTATATTCACTCGCCAGACCGAGGCAATACCAACCCCGCGCATAGCGATCAGGTAATTCCGCCGCTTCAATTATATGCGGCTGACGCGTCACTGGCGCTGGCTGACTCATGATATTTCTCCTGATTAAACTCTGGTCGCAATAGACTTTGCATGGTGAAAAATTCTCACACATGCCCCCAACCCGCACCATCCTCCGTTTAGACGACCTACAAAGTACCCGCAACCCACTGTTTTTAAATACTTTATTCGAATTAAAAAAATTTCCGGTCCCAGACCAACTACTAAGTCTCCCAACCTAACGCTCAGACCAATACGCGGGCACCGCAATCACGGGCAATAGAAATAAATTCACTAGCGCTAAACCGGCGCTACAAAGTCGCTGAAAACAGCGCTATGGTAAGTGTCCGATAAAAACTTAAAACAAAACCTAATAAATAAGTACACCGTCGAATAATCAGCAGGAGATACCATGCCAAAGCAATCAATTCCGCGTGTCGCCGTCGTCACTGGCGCCAGCTCAGGCATTGGCAAGGCCGCTGCCAAACAGTTAGTCACACAGGGCTGGCATGTCATTGGCCAAGGTCGAAACCCCGAGCGTTCGGCCGCAGCCGCCGCTGAAATCCACGCGATTGCAGGCAATGGCAAATTCAATATGGTTCAGGGCGATCTCTCCCTGCTAAGCGACACCGCGCGCATGGCCAATGAAATCAGCGCACTCACCGATAAAATTCACTTACTGCTCAATAATGCTGGCGGCGTTCGCGCTGAAATGATCATTACTAGCGAGGGCAATGAGGCGACCTTTGCCGGCAATCACCTCGGCCATTTTTTATTAACACAGCATCTACTGCCCTTGCTACAGAGCGCGAGCAAGACCTCCGCAAAGCACGAAGTACGCGTCGTTAACGTCACATCAGACGGCCACAAAGGCTGCCCTGGCATAGATTGGGATGACCTGCAGCTGACCAAAGAGTGGAACACAGGGAAGTCATACTGCCTCGCCAAGCTCGCCAATATTCTTTTTACCCGCGAATTAGCCCAGCGAGTGCAAGGCGACGGCATTATTGTGCACGCCTTCCACCCCGGCACGGTTGACAGTAATTTCATCAATCACGCTGAGGCGCGGATGCGCGCCTATATAGAAACTTTACAATTTCGCAGCCCCGCTGATGCAGCAGCAGACCTACTCTGGGTTGCAATGGCGCCCGAAAACGGCGAGTTCACCGCGCAATACTTTGAGTCACGCGTGGCAATGGATCCAGCACCTGCAGCCTTGGATAGGCAAGCAGCCACACGCCTTTGGCAGGAAAGCGAGAAACTTATCGCCAATTTCATATAACAATCCCCCATAAAAACGTTTTCTGCAGGCAAAAAAAAGCCCTCACATGAGGACTTTTTTCAGCGAAAAACCGCCACCGCAGTGGCGGAATGCACTTATCTAATAAACAGCATTTCAGAGTACTTAGGCAACGGCCATAGGTCATCAGCCACCAAGGCCTCAAGGGCGTCAGCATGACCACGCACGTCTAACATTAGACCGCGCAAAGTGCCTGCTGCGTACTGCATATGCGCCTCAGTAGAATCAAAGTCATGAACAGCCAAGGCTGCACTTAACTTGCTCACTGCCGCCATCATCGCGTTAGCTTCATTTGCAACAGCCGTTGCCACATTATTGTCGAGCTTAATCCCTAAAGAGGACACTGCCGCACTCGTTGTAGTCAGCTGCGACAAATACTCCACCGCGGCGGGATAAATGCTAGTAGTGGCCATATCAACCACTAACTTAGCTTCCACCTCGATCGACAGAAGGTACTGCTCTGAATACACCTCAAAACGGCTTTCCAGCTCAACGGGCGTAAATACACCTGTGCTAGAGAACAGCTTAACAATGGCCTCGTCGCGCAAGTACGGTAGCGCGTCTGCTGTAGTCGGGAGATTCTTCAGGCCGCGATCTTCAACAGCAGCACGATGCCACTCAGCCGAGTAACCGTCGCCACCAAAAATAACATTGCTATGCGCTTCCATCAGCTTCTTCAGTACTTTAATTGCGGCTTCGGCAGTATTGGTACCAGCCGCCAACTCCGCCTCTAACTGATCCGCGATCCAGTTTAATGAATCAGCCAACATCGTGTTCATAGCAACCAATGGGCCGGAAACAGATGCAGACGAACCCACCGCGCGAAACTCAAAGCGGTTACCGGTGAACGCAAACGGTGAAGTACGGTTACGATCGCCAGGATCACGCTCAAACTTCAGAATCTGGCTCAAGCCCAGATCCATAAAGCCGCCGACCTCAGACTTCAATAACTTGCCTTCTTTAATATCATTAAAAACGCGCTCAAGCTGGTCGCCCAAGTAAACCGACAGAATTGCTGGTGGCGCTTCGTTCGC
>NZ_JBFJWS010000396.1:0-2438 GCF_041623545.1 Zhongshania sp.
ATCACCCTGATCCTGATACCCTGTATGTATATGGTGCTCGAGGACGTGCGCGGACTTGCGGGGGCGAAATCACGCCGCGAGCTCGCGGCGGATTTCTAAAGGGGCTGGGTTAACGCGCCTCAATGTGGTACTGGGGTGCGTTAACGTATTAAGCCAGGAATAAATACCCAAAGGCCGACCAAACTCGCAAATGCCGCACTGATCAACACCCCTGCTGCAGCCACGTCCTTGGCTTTGCCAATGAGCTGATGCGTCTCGGGAACCGCTGCATCAGCCAAATATTCTAATGCGGTATTAAATGCTTCAGCCATCCACACCAAGGCGATCGCCGCAAATACCAAAATCCACTCTAAGCCACTTAAACCCGTTAATAAACCCAGCGCTAGAACACAAATAGCCACCACAAAGTGGATGCGCGCATTGTGTTGCTCTACCAATAAAATACCGAGTCCATTTAAGGCATCACGCAAGCTAGTGAACCGATCTAAAACGGAAAATTCACTGCCGCGCCGGCGGCGTTCAGTTTTTGCTCTCATCGCGGTACTATGACTCCCTCATTGTAATTCAGACATCGATTATGCCTACTTTTAAACATATTTCGCCCCAAGACGCCCACGCCATGCTTAACGCAGGTAATTGCCAATTAGCGGATATTCGCGACGAACAATCCTACGCCAGCGCCCACATTCCGGCCGCCAGTCATTTAGACAATCAAAGTCTTCAGCAATTTATTGAAAGCGCAGACCCAGATCAAGCGCTCATTATTTATTGTTATCACGGCAACAGCAGTCAAAGCGCTGCCCAGTATTTTGTTGAAAAGGATTTTACCGAGGTCTATAGCATGGACGGCGGCTTTGAAATGTGGCGCCAACTCTACCCGCAAATGACAACTACCGGGTAAGCCGCAGCGGCGTTTTCAATCCGCTGCGGGCACTACAACTATTTAAGGCGCTACACAGGCGATACAGAAAGCATATAGCCCGCGACTATCCCGCAACTGCAACATCGAGGACCACGCTGGCAGTACACTGTTCAATGCACTTAAGACCGGCGAGGAACTCTGCCACATCTGTTTAACCATCCCAGAGCCAAGTAGCAACTGCATCAGCTCCTCTTCAGGGCTCAGTGGCAGACGCAGCACTCGGCTCCGGACATCTGTCAGCCCCGCCAAAGCCGCCGCCGATGCCACCGCTTGTTTTAGGCCACCAAGCTCGTCGACCAAGCCCAGCTGCTGGGCATCGATGCCACTCCAAACTCGCCCTTCGGCAATGGGCTCGACCTGCTCCGCCAATTTATTTCGCCCATCCGCGACAATACTGATAAATCGACGATAGCCGTGTTCAATACCCGACTGTATGGCGCGTTCTAAAATGGGGTCCAAGGGAATATCGGGTCGCAGCTTACCCGCAACTGTGCTGGTACCAATGCCATCAGTGCTGATGCCCAAACCACTCAACATTTCATCCACGGTTGGAAAAGCGCCAAAAATACCGATAGAACCGGTTAGGGTCGCTGGGGTAGCCCATATTTCATCAGCGCCGGCGGCAATCCAGTAGCCCCCAGACGCAGCCATACTGCCCATAGAAACAACCAGTGGCTTACCCACTTCCTGCAGCTGTGCTAACTCAGCGCGAATCACCTCAGAAGCGAAGGCGGAGCCACCCCCGCTGTCGATACGCAACACCACGGCCTTCACATCTTTGTCGCGACGGGCCTGACGAATCAAGCTCGCCAAGCTGTCACCGCCAATCGTACCAGCCGGCTGGGTGCCATCAACAATATTACCACTGGCCACTATAACGCCAACGCCAGCGGGTTTACCGGGCCGTAAACTACGGCTTAAGGCGAGATAATCGCGATAAAAAACATGTTTATAAACACCCTCTTCATCTTCACCGACCCGCTCAACCAACATCGCTCGCAGCATGGGCCGACTGACTATGCCATCAACCAAACCATAATCGAGGGCCGCTTGGGCGGCGTCGCCGTCAACCTTAGCCATCACCTCGTCAATATGATTTACATAGTAATCAAACTTCTCAGCAGATATACCCCGGCGAGAAATGAGAGTATCGCGATACACCGTCCACAACTGGTCTAACCAGGCCTTATTGGACTCCTTCGCAGCCTCGGACATATCATTGCGGAGCAGCGGTTCAACAGCTGACTTAAAGCTGCCGACTTTAAAAACATGAAACCGAATTTTGAGCTTATTAATTGCATCAAAGAAGTAATTGCGAATAACTGCAAAGCCTTCAATACCAACACCGCCCATATTGTGGACAAAAATTTGATCGGCAAAACTGGCCAGCAAATATTGATCTTGATCATAATGACTGGCCGTCGCGACCACGGTTTTACCGCTATCGCGGAAACGGCTAATGGACTCAGACAACTCCAAGGTTTTACTCAGGCCAATATGCTGGAGCTCATCGAGC
>NZ_JBFJWS010000397.1:0-2437 GCF_041623545.1 Zhongshania sp.
CATTACCTTGGCGTATCTGCTCGCTAGGTAAGCCCGAGAGCACAGCGTATGCATTAGGTGCAAGCGCCTGATGCCGAACTCTGTTGCTGGAGTTGACTCACGCCATCAAGAGTGACGACCCTATTGGATTATTATGGCAGGACTTTTTTGCCCTCATCCCAGCACCTTAGGTTCATCACACCTACGCCTTAGTTTCAACATACCTGTATCGTAGACTCATCATACCTGTATCGTATGTACGTCATACCTGCGAAGGCAGGTATCCAAATAAGCGCAGCGCATGCCCTTACGCGTCAGACTGATCCCCCCACAACCACGCGGCGCCCCGCACACCGCTGCTATCGCCATATTTAGCCGGTAGCAGTTTGGTAAGGCATTGATCACTAAACACGTAGTCATTCCAATACTGAGGGACTTTTTCATAGAGCATCGCGATATTGGAAAGCCCACCGCCCAATACAATGACTGCCGGATCGACAATATTGATTACCACCGCGAGGGCTGATGCCAATTGCCGACAATAGTTATCTAGCACTGCCGCAGCCGCTGCGTCTTCAGTTATAGCACGCTGAACAATATCCGGCACACTTAGCTTGTCGCCACCGGCTGCGACATAGCTGCGCACCAAGCCCGCGCCACAGAGGAAGGTTTCAACGCAATCTTTACGGCCACAGTAGCAAGCGCGTCCCTCCCCGAGGTACGGCATTGTGATATGTCCCCACTCCCCAGCAATTCCATTAGCACCGCTCAGCACCCTCTTATTAAATACAAGGCCGCCACCCGTGCCGGTACCGAGGATTACACCAAACACCGAGTTGTAGCTCGCACCAGCGCCATCCACGGCTTCTGAGAGGGCAAAGCAATTAGCGTCATTGCTGAACCGAACCGTTTTCCCCAAACGAGTGCTGAGATCCTCGCGTAGGGCTTCGCCGTTGATACACTGAGTATTGCTGTTCTTCATGCGGCCAGTGAGCGCCGATTCAGCGCCAGGACCACCGACGCCGACACTGACTTGGCCACCAGTGCTACGCTCTAAACGACATACCAGCTCGGCGATCGCATCGATAATAGCGGGGTAATTCTTAGGCGTCGCAATACGCTCCTTGGCAAGCACAATGCCCTGCGAAGAAAGTACCACGCCTTCGATTTTTGTACCGCCAAGATCAATACCGAGTTTCATACCAACTGCAGTACCGCCACCACACACACCCAGCAAAGCAGGCTACGAGACAACAAAAGTTGTACCGCAGTAAGCTCATCAGCGGCTGACTTCACAAATTGTTCACCGTCAATCTGACCATCGGGGATATAAACCGGAAGGGCCTTCATACCGACCTCATCGAGAACCTCGGCGCTCGGTTGATCACTGCTTAAGTGCTGCCGCCACACGCCAATACAGGTGTCGAAATTAGCGACAATGGCAAAGGCCAAACCTAATAAGCGCACCGGCGCCCATTCTAAATAAAACAAGGCATTCGCAGCAGTATCGCGATCTTCCTGGGGCAAGCTTCTGCTGGCCGCCAACATAAACAATAAGCGGTACGCTAGGGCCCCAGTCGGCCCCAATAATACAAACCAAAATACCACCGCAAACCAACGTTCAAAGCCTTGATAAAATACCGCCTTGCGCACACTCATATGCAGCTGCGATGCATTGTCGACACCGGTTTCACAGAGCTCAACGCTAAAGCCCCTGCCATGTTGGTAAGCTCCCTCGAGGTCGCCGCGCTGCCAGCTGTTTAAGTAAAGTTTCAGAAGGATCTGAAAATCACCCCGGCCGAGGCTGTAGAGCAAAATAGCGACACTTAATACGAATAGTGGCAAGCCAAACAGAATCGGGCTGATTAACCAAAGGACAATAAACACCAGCAATACTGGCACAGCAAAGACTAGAAACAATCTTAGGCTGCTGCTGGGCATTTTAAGTGCCAATTGTTGCAAGCGCTCAAACCACTCGTCCTTTTGGATCACTCCACCGCTGCCCCAGAACTGTACTGCCGCCCAAGCAATTAAAATTGCAAAAAAATCCATAGTTTAATCCAACGCGTTTTTAAAGTAAGTCCAGTCAAAAGCCGCACCGGGATCCGTCTTCCGCCCGGGCGCGATGTCATTATGCCCCACTATACGGGCTGGCGTAATCGCCGGATACGCGCGGCGCAAGGTTTGACTAATGGCAATTAATGTTTGGTACTGAGCATGGGTATAGGCAATTTCATCACAACCTTCAAGTTCAATACCGATACTAAAATCATTGCAGTTCTCGCGCCCTTCAAAGCTCGACACTCCTGCGTGCCAGGCGCGATCGGCCAGTGAGACAAACTGACTAGGCACGCCCTCGCGATTAATCAATAAATGGGACGAAACGGTAAGCCCACGCAAGTCCGCGAAACTCTCATGGGCGTCACAATCAAGGCAGTTGGTAAATAGCTCATGGACG
>NZ_JBFJWS010000398.1:0-2423 GCF_041623545.1 Zhongshania sp.
CGATGAAAAGCCTCGTCGCTGCCATCTAATGCCTGCTCTAGGGCGACTGTTGACGAAAAAACCAATTCAGACATAGAAATCCTTATAAATTTAAGTACACACAAAAAGGCGGCAATGGCCATTGTCAGCGAAAACTCGCGATATAGTTTATTCGCCAATGACCTCGCCTGCTATACGCCCTGCCTCATGCACCAAAATCGCCTGTTTTCGCGCGCTTCCCCAGCGATACTGGCTGAATTCACCCGTACTGCGTATCACCCGATGGCAGGGAATAAGGTAGGCAATATTGTTACGGGCAATGGCGCTGGCCACGGCGCGGACCGATGACCCGAGGCCCATTGCCCCCGCTAATTGCTGATAGGAGCAGACTCCTCCGTCCGGTATGGCCAATAGCGCTTCCCACACTTTGAGCTGAAATTCACTGCCCTTCAACAAAACTCGCAGCGGTGCCTTATTGACAGCTGCTGTAGAAAACATTTGCACAAAAACCGGATCAACCGCGCTCTGATCACGCGCCAACGCCGCCGCCGGCCACTCCTGCTGCAGCTCCTGTACCACTGAGGCCTCGTCACTAGCTAGATCAAAGAATGCAATTTTACAGACCCCACGCTGGGTCTGGGCAACAAGGCAGAAACCAAACGGCGACGACTTCACCCCATAGGTAATCTGTAAACCCGCCCCGAGACTGCGGTATTCTCCTGGAGTCATACACTCGGTTTTAATCAGTAAATCGTGCAGACGACTGCTACCGCTGAGGCCACAAATAAGCGCAGTATCCAACACGCTATTGCTGCGCAATTGCTGTTTGGCGCGTTCCTTGGTCAAAAATTGCAGAAACTGCTTTGGCGAAATACCCGCCCACTCAGCAAACATCCGCTGCATATGAAACTCGCTCAAACCCACATAACTTGCGAGATCAGCCAGACTTGGTTGATCGAGCTGCCGGTCAGCAAGGTAGTTAATCGCTTTGGCGACGCGCTGATAGTTGATATGTTGTTCGCTCATTGGCGCTTGCACCGTCGTATTCTATTGATTATCAGTGTGCCCGTGACACGAACATCCTACCACCCGATTCTTGCGTAATAGGCTTGACTAAAATGAATGGCATAAGCTTTGCCTTATTTTGACTATACTGAATCAAAGTAAATTACGTACATAGAACTTATCAGGACTGGCCGGTCAAATACTTTCATTGCCCATGTCGAGCTAGCTACCGCCCCAAAACTAAACAACACGGAGAGATGTATGCCCAGCGCATTAAAATACACCCTTATCGGATTGCTAAGTGTGGTGATATTAGCGGGCGGCGCCCTCGCCACGCTCGTATTCTTGATCGACCCCAACATCTTTAAAGGCGAGATTGAAAAATTGGCCGCCGATCAAGGTCTGGTTCTTCGTTTAGACGGTGATTTGTCGTGGCAGGTATTCCCCAATATTCAGATTGCCGTTGGCGAGGCCAGCCTAGCAACGACCGCTACCCCAGATGCCGCCAGCGCCGAGATTGTGCGTTTCAAGCAGGCTCAGCTCGCCGTAGCCCTAAAACCACTACTGCAAAAGCAGCTCGTTATTCAGGGCGTAAAACTCAGCGGCCTAAATGCAAATTTAATGGTCGATAAAAACGGTGTGGGCAACTGGAGTCAAATCGGCAATCAAACTAAACCGACCGAAAAGACGGCGAGCACCGATAACAGTCCAGTGCAAGATCTTGGCATTCAAAAACTGCAACTCGAGGACAGCACAGTACATTATGTAAATGCCCAAACTGGGCAGGACATCCTTCTCGAACACCTAGCCTTAAGCGGCGAAAACATTCAGATAAACAATGCCGAATTCCCGCTGCAACTCAGCAGCAGTATTACGTTTAAAGACGCGCAGCAACGTCTCGCTGCCGACTTAGCGTTTAGCGCCAAGCTCGAAATCAATAACGCCCTAGATAATTTCATTGTTAATGACGGCGAGCTTCGCCTAAGCGCCGAACACAGTAACGAGCAGGCTAAACTCACCGCTAACACCCAACTGAAGCTCAGTGCCACTGCCAATATCAAAGACGCACTCGTTTGGTCGTTAAGTAATCTCGACATGCAAGACACCAGGCTGCAATACAGCGCCAAAGACGGTACCGAGCTAACGCTAAAATCTTTTGCATTAACCGGCGCAGTTCTACCGGGCGGCGACGCGAGTAACTTAAAGCTGCAATCCGAACTCAGCTATAGTGCGCCAAATCAAACGCCAATCAATACCCAACTAACACTAGCATCCGCGCTTAGCGTCGACACCACCTTGAATAATTTCAATAGTACAAACACCGTGTTAACGACGACGATTGGTGACGAAACCATTAGCCTAAAAGGTGATGCCAAGGCCAGCCTTGAGCCTTTAGCGTATCAGGCCAGCGTTCTGCTCAGCCCCGCCAATTTCCGCAA
>NZ_JBFJWS010000399.1:0-2410 GCF_041623545.1 Zhongshania sp.
ATACCTTGGCGATTGCTAAGGGTTTTTTGGAGGGTGGCGTCGTCGAGTTCGGCGGCGCCTTCGTCGAGCACGTGCTTGGCGCGCTTTTTAGAGAAAAACAGCATGGCGACACTCAAATTCAAGGTTGTGTCACTGATATTACGGCTTATCGGCACGAGCGCAAGCCCCTCTTTTAAAGAGGGGGCGGCATGGCTATTATTTTACAAACCGCTGAACGAGGTCGCGCTTAAGGATTTTACCGGCTGCGTTACGGGGCATCTCATCTTTAATAAACCAAATATGGCTCGGTTGTTTAAACGCAGCCAGTTTGTCTGCTAAATGGGCCTTTACTTCTGTTTCGCTTAGTTCAGCACCTTGCCGGATACGAATGACGGCGCCCGGTGTTTCGCCGAGACGCTCATCGGGTACCGCAATAATTGCGCTGTCGGCGATTGCCGAGTGCTGGCTAAGGCAAGCTTCTATTTCTGCTGGATAGATATTTTCGCCGCCACGGATAATGAGGTCTTTGGCGCGGTCAACCAGAAACACGAAGTTTTCATCGTCCAGATAGCCGATATCGCCGGTAGCCATCCAGCCATTTTCAAAGTTCTCGGCGGTAGCCTCGGGTTTATTCCAGTACGCTGTTATATTGCAGGCTGATTTCAACCAAATTTCACCGACTTCGCCCTTGGGAAGAATGCCGCCCTCTGGGCTTCTGGTTTGCCATTCGACCAAGGGCGAAAGCGTGCCGGCACTCTTGGGTTTATAAAAATACGCATCGCCGGTGCAGCTGGCGCCAATCGCGTTTGTTTCGGTCATACCGTAACCCGTGCCGACATAGGCGTCGCCGAGGTTTTCGGTAATTGTGTTTTTAAAGCTCGGCGGGCAGGCAGTGCCGCCCCCGCCAATAGAAAATAAACTCGTGGTGTCCGTCGTTTTGAAGTTGGGATGGCGCAATAAATCCACAACCATAGAGGGCACGGCGCTAAAGATGGTGACACGTTCTTTTTCGATTAACTTCAGAGCGTCTTCCGCTGACCACTTGTACATCATGACCGTTTTACGACCCGCGCGGAGATTGAGTAAAAAGGCGGCGTAACAACCAGAAACATGGAAGAGGGGCACGCTGAGTAAGGTGCAGGGCGCAAAGCCGGTGCTGAACATCTTGCCAATGGCCTCTGGGTTAGCCATGGCCGAGCAAGTGCCATGAAATTCAAAGCTGAAGATGGCTTGGCAGATATTGCCGTGGCTGGACACCGCGCCCTTCGGTCGACCGGTAGTGCCAGATGTGTACATTATTTGTGCAATATCATCGCTCTCGCAAGCCACTTCTGGCATCGCGGCGCCGAGATTGGCACTAATGATTTCTTCAAAGCTTAGGCTATCGGTGGGGCCGGTGGCACCAACCAAAATGGTTTGGCAAGATAGCTCGTTTGGGGCTGCGGTAATCGTATCAAAGCGCGCTTGGTCGCAAATCACCAGCTTGGCCATTGAATCGCTGAGGCCATAGCCTAATTCGTCAGCGCTGCCCCAGGAGTTTAGTGGCACCACCACCGCGCCGACACTGACAATCGCGTAATAGGCAATCATCCATTCGGGGTTATTCCGCATCGCGATAGCAATGCGGTCGCCCTTACTCGTATTGATTTCTGAGACTAAGTAGTGGGCTAAGGCGTCGGCACGAGAGAAAAAATCATCGAAGCTCAGGCGCTGATCCTGGTATACCAAAAACTCTTGGGCCCCAAACCCACGGCCGGGCTCAAGAAGTGCACGCAAGGTGGGTGGTGCATTTTTATAGAACCGCAGTTCGGTATCGCCGCTTTGCCGGGTTTCAATTTCGTAGGGGGCACCAGGCTGGCAAAGCTGTTCGGTGGCGGTGTGCAGGCGAGCGGCAATATCATTCATCTTTGATCACTTATTTGTGTGGTTTACGACTTTACATCAAACATATTGTGAGTAAACGTTAGGCTGGCTGGAATCGGAGCATTCACTGCCTCCATGATCCGAGCATATTCTGTATGGCATATTTTCCATAGGCCATCTTCAAGGCGGTAGTGGTCCGTGTAAATGGCCGTGCCAAAGAGCATCCAGTTTTGCTCTTTATTAAACACCAAGTCTTGTAAGTACCATTTGGCTGTGGCACTTGTGCTTGTTTCTAATTCTATTTCAGGGTGGTGGCAATTGTGCATGGTCAACACTGAGGCTGAATCCATATGGCCACGCAAACCCTTGATCAGTTCCTCGCGGTTTTCATAGGTGTATTTGCCATCGTCATAGCGGGCGGTGCAATCGGCAGTTAATGTGCTCGCGAGCAATTCCCAATTGTGGGTGTCGACTGCGCGTAGGTAGGTGTATTTGAGCTTTTTAATTTGCTCGATTGCCAGTAAACCTTCCAAGCTTGATTGGCTCATAGTGTTGTCCATGTCTGCCC
>NZ_JBFJWS010000400.1:0-2402 GCF_041623545.1 Zhongshania sp.
ACCGGCAACTACCGCCGCGCGCTAGAAGACGCCATGCGAGATGTGGGGCCGGCGCTGTTAATTACCACGGTTATATTGTTGGGTGCCTTCTCCTGTTATTTATTGTCGAACTTGGCGATTGTTTCCAGCTTTGGCATTTTGTTGAGTGTCGCAATTACGGTGGCCTTATTAGCGGATATGCTGTTTATGCCGGCGCTATTATTAATTACCAAACCCTTTGGCCCCGAGTTTGAGCCGGAATTGACACCGGACGCAGCAAGCCCTGTGCTGTCGTCGCCAGCGTAATTATTATTTTGTTTCACCATGGCGGCCCTGGCCTTGCTCAAAGCGCTGGGCGCCCTCCAAGGTTTCGCCCGATGACAACGTTGTCATTCCTAAGACGAATTCATTGCGCATGGCTTGAGTTTCATCCATTCCCCACTGTTGGTGGGCGCTGAGGCGATCGTTGCGCAGGCATTGTTGCGGAAACTCCGCGATTTGCAGGGCGAGTTGCTCGGCACTATCGCGAAGCTTGTGAACGCTAACGACTCTGTTTATTAACCCCATTGCATGAGCTTCGCTGGCATCAACCGCACGACCAGTTAAGATCATGTCCATGGCGCGGCTCATGCCAATTAAACGGGGTAAGCGCACGGTTCCGCCGTCAATAAGGGGTACGCCAAAGCGGCGGCAGAAGACTCCGAGCACGGCGCGCTCGGTGGCAATACGCATATCGCACCACAGCGCCAGTTCGAGTCCGCCTGCAACGCAATAGCCGTCGATCGCTGCAATAACGGGCTTGCTTAGTTGCATTCGGCTCGGCCCCATTGGGCCAATGCCCTCAGCGTTTAGTGGGTTGCGCTGCATGGGGTCTTCGCTGGCCACCGCTTTAAGGTCAGCGCCAGCACAAAAATTGTCTTCGGCGCCGCTAAGAATGGCAACCGATAGCGTTGGGTCTGCGTCGAAGGCGATAAAGGCCTCAGCAAGGGCGTGCGCAGTTTCGCCGTTGACGGCGTTGCGTGCTAAGGGGCGGTTTATAGTGACCCAGAGTAGAGGCGGGCGGTGCTCGATGTTAAGCAGTGATGGTGAACTCATGGTTGGCTCGCTTTTATCGCTTTATACAGCAGTTTCAGTTTAGCAGTATGGGCTAAGTACGCGGTGTTACCGCATTTCATCGCATCCGACGAGGTAGTGATTGTCGTCAGGGGACAAACTTCATCAGTTCAATACTTTGCCTAAGGTTAGTTCTCAGGGCAAAATAACCGGCCTAGCACTATTTTTATACTGCCTATGGGATCGTAATACTACAAATACAAGATGCTGTAGAGCATCGCGTCACACACACATTCACTGACATTATTATTTAACAGTAGGATTGAATTATGGGACCACTCGCCGGATTGCGGATTATTGAACTCGAGGGCCTTGGGCCTGCGCCCTTTGCGGGCATGATGCTTGCGGATATGGGGGCAGAAGTGATCTCCATTACTCGTAAATCGGCGCCCGCAGAATCCAAGGTAGAGAACAGTGTTAGCGAGCGTGGTAAAAAATCCATCGCCCTAAATTTAAAAGACCCTCGTGCCATAGAGGCAGTATTAAAACTGTGTGAATCGGCAGATGCCTTGATTGAGGGCTTTCGCCCTGGCGTTACTGAACGCTTAGGTATCGGTCCGGACCAGTGCATGGCGCGTAACCCCAAATTAGTATACGGCCGTATGACCGGCTGGGGCCAAACTGGACCGATGGCGCAAATGGCGGGCCACGATATTAACTACATTTCTTTGTCGGGTGCTTTACACGGCATTGGTCGCGCCGGAGAGAAGCCAGTACCACCGTTAAATTTGGTGGGTGACTTTGGCGGGGGTGGCATGTACCTCGCATTCGGCGTTGTGTCTGCGATGTTAGAAGCGACGCGCAGCGGCAAAGGCCAGATCGTTGATACCTCTATGGTGGAAGGCTCCGCATCATTGATGCACATGATGTACAGCGCATTAAATACTGGCATGTTCGGTTGGCAAGACGAGCGCGGCGTAAATTTACTAGACACCGGCTCACATTTTTACGATACCTACGAAACTCGGGATGGCAAGTATATGTCCGTAGGGCCTATTGAGCCCCAGTTCTATCATCTGCTGAAAGAAAAGCTGGAGCTGGATGATGCTGAGTTTGAACCCCAATTCGATATGGCGCGCTGGCCAGCGTTGAAAGACAAACTAACTGACGTATTCAAGACCAAAACCCGTGACGAGTGGAGTGAAATTTTTGATGGCAGCGATGCCTGTGTGGCGCCGATACTGTCTATGACTGAAGCGCCGCAGCATCCACACAATATTGCCCGTAAATCCTTTATTGAGGTCGACGGTCACATTCAGCCTGGGCCCGCACCGAAATTTAGCCGTACCGCGCCAGAAGTCACTAAAGGT
>NZ_JBFJWS010000401.1:0-2392 GCF_041623545.1 Zhongshania sp.
AACAAGCTTGCGGTAAACATCAAAAATCGTTGTTTAAACATAATTCCCTTTTCTAACTTCATAAATGATTTAGGAGTCATTGGTCTCGACTACCAAATGAGGTTCACCTGACCAACGCTGCTTTAGTACTTTTTTCGCGGCTTGAGCAGAAGAATAATCGATAAACGGCCCGACTCTTACTCGGTGCAGATCATTGCCGCGCTTACCGTTGCTACTGGCAATTAAAACTGGATAGCCTAGACCCGCGCTCAAGGTACGCTGCAACTCCGTAGCCGAAGCCAGCTGTTTAAATGCACCAACCTGCAAATAATACCGCGTTGCGTCCGCCCCGCTTACCACCTGGCTATTATCCGTGTCTATGATCTCAATTTCCACCGGCGCCGTGCCCTGATCGGAAAAACCCAGTTTTACTGCCGCAGCATAAGACAAATCCATAATCCGATCAGAATGGAATGGACCGCGGTCATTCACCCGTACAATAGCCGTGCGACCATTGCGTAAATTGGTCACTTTGACATATACCGGAATGGGCAAGGTGCGGTGCGCCGCAGTCATCTCATAAAGACTGTAGGTTTCACCGTTTGAGGTCGCATGGCCATCAAACTTAGTGCCATACCACGAGGCGATGCCGCGCTCTTTGTAGCGACGGTGATCGTCCAGCAGCCTATATTCCTTGCCGTTGACCACGTAGGGGCTCGCGTTACCCGACGCCCGAATCACCTCGTAGCGCGGAGTTGCATCGGCAATCGTTGCCGGATCGAGGCGAATCAGGGGCGCGCCATCGTGTTGCTGCTGATAGCGACCATAATTAGTGGGCTTCGGTGTGGTAGACACCGGTGCTTCCGGACTGCTATCCCGCTGTTGGCTTACTGGGGCACAGGCAGCGAGTAGCAATAACGAAAGCAAGGGGAGAACAAGACGCAAACTCAAGATCCAGCGACTCCATTCATCTTAGCGTCGATCAATTGACTCAATTGATAAGCCGCCATGGCATACATAGCACTGTGGTTATAGCGAGTAATAACGTAAAAATTTTTCAAGCCAATCCAGTACTCATCGCCGTCATCGCCGTCGAGCTTCATCGCTGTCGCTTTTAGTTCTGGTGGCAATGCGCGGTCACTACCAATACCCGCCTTGCTTAGTTCCAAAACCGTTTTTGTTGGTTTGAGACCGGTATTAAATAAACTGGTATCAGCATTTTTCTTTAATACCGCACCACTAACCACCGGCTCGCCTGCCCGCCAACCGTGACGTTTAAAATAATTAGCCACGCTGCCAATGGCATCGACGGGGTTATTAACGATATCAATCTTGCCATCGCCGTCAAAATCCACGGCGTAGGCGCGATAGCTACTTGGTATGAACTGGCCAAAGCCCATGGCGCCAGCGTAGGAGCCTTTCAGTTCAAAGGGCTCAAACTTCTGCTCCCTTACCATCAACATGTATTCTTCAAGCTGACCGAGGAAAAAGCTACTACGGCGAGGAAAGTCAAAACCCAAAGTTGCAAGGGCATCAACCACGCGGTAGCTACCTTTATTGCGACCATAGCGTGTCTCGACACCAATAATGCCGACGATCATCGATGCTGGCACGCCATATTCACGCTCGGCTCGGGCCAAGGTGGCACGGTGCTCTCGCCAAAACTCAACGCCCTGATCAATTCTGGAGTCCTGAATAAATATTTTGCGATAGCGCCCCCAAGTCATCACTGACTCCGCTGGTCGCGACATGGCGTCTAATATGGATTGTTTTGGCTCAGCCTCCTTAAGGATGCCAACCACCCAGTCACGATCGAAGTTATGCTTTTCGACCATGGTTTTTATAAACGCTTCAGACCCTGGGTGGCCGCTATAATCGGCCACACTCGGGCTTGCGAGTAGCACGGTAGCCGCTACACCGCAGCAAACCTGTTTTAAAATAGTTTTTAGCTTATTTTGGTTTTTCACAGTAAATCCTATAATCACTGGTGTACTAAGCGCTCATCTGCGCAAATACCCATCAAAACTCCAAACCCCACCAATAATGTCACCAGTGAAGTACCGCCCTGACTCACCAACGGTAGGGGCACGCCCACCACTGGCAGCAAACCCGAGACCATGCCCATGTTCACAAAGACATAGACAAAGAAAGTGAGAATAATACTCCCGCCCAATAAGCGACCGAAGCATTGTTTTGCTTGGCTCGCGATCCAAAGCCCGCGACTAACGATCAAGCCATAGAGTAACAATAACAGCAATACCCCACGCAAGCCGAATTCCTCGGCAAGCACGGCGATAATAAAATCGGTATGACTCTCAGGCAAAAAGTCTAAATGGGATTGGGTGCCCAGCAGCCAGCCCTTACCTTCAAAGCCCCCAGAGCCAATGGCAGTTTTAGACTGAATAATATTCCA
>NZ_JBFJWS010000402.1:0-2384 GCF_041623545.1 Zhongshania sp.
GCTAGTCATGATTTTCGCAATGCCTTGGCATTTAAAGATCGCTTATTAAATAAAGTCTATTTTATTCTATGTATTGTACTTTTGTTGATTACAGTAGTGGCTGTCTATGTGGCGAAGCGAATTGCGAGTCCCATCGTCGCAATGCGAAATGCCCTTAAACGCGATGGTCTGGCAACGCGAAGTGAGGATCTCCCTATTCACGATGACGGTGAGCTGGGTGAGTTGGCGAGGGTTTTTGACCATTTATTGCAAGAGCTTTCTCATCGGCAGGATTTATTAGAAAAGGAAGTTGTGGAACGCAAAGTTATTGAAAAGGAATTGCGCCTTAATAATCAAAAACTTGCGAGCTTAAATAAGGATTTAGAGCAGTTTACCTATATCGCTTCCCACGATTTGCAAGAACCCCTGCGCACCGTACAAAGCTTTGTTGAGTTATTTACGCAGAACTACGATGAAAAGCTGGACGATCAGGCGAAGGTATTTTTAGGGTTTATCAATGAGTCAACTGAGCGGATGACTGCGCTGATTCGGGGCTTGTTAGATTACGGGCGCTTAGGGGCGGAGTCTAGTGTGGCGTTGGTAAGCTGCGAGAAAGTGGTAGCTGATGTCTGTGCCGATTTGGCATTGCGTATTGCCGATGTTGGCGGGGTTGTTGAATACAGTAATCTACCGGTTGTTATGGGCCGCGAGACCGAGTTACGTCTGCTTTTTCAAAACCTTATAAGCAATGGTCTTAAGTTTAGTCGCCCCGATGTTAAGCCGAAAATTGTGATTTCGGCTGAAAAGATCGAGGGTGTTTGGCAGTTTAGCGTTAGGGACAACGGAATAGGCATTGCTGGAAACGATTTCCAACGTGTTTTCTTGATTTTTCAACGATTGCACGGACGTGACAAATTTGAAGGCAGTGGTATTGGTTTAGCACACTGCAAAAAAATTGTTGAATTACATGACGGTAACATTTGGTTAGAATCAGAACTTAACAAAGGCAGCGTATTTTATTTCACGCTCGGGAACAAAATAGATGGATAAGCTCAAACGCGTGTTGCTTGTTGATGATTGCAAGGCAACAAATTATATCCACCGGTTGGTGATTGAGAAGTATGGCTGCGCTGAGTCCGTGATAGAGGTAAATGACGGCCGGGAAGCGTTAACGTATTTAAATACGAAAAGTGACGGTGAATTCCCTCAGCCTGAATTGGTGTTTTTAGATATCAATATGCCTGTGATGAACGGTTGGCAGTTCTTAGAAGAATATGAAACTCTTTCGGCGGAGCAGCAGGCGGGCGTGGTTGTGGTAATGCTAACGACCTCTTTAAACCCCGATGACGCCGAATTGGCCGAGAGGACGCGCGAGGTTAAAAGTTTCTCAAGCAAACCTCTTACCGAAGCGAAATTGTCTGCAATTCTCGCTGAACATTACCCCCATATAAGAAAGCTGACGGATTAGCGTTGGGCGTCCGTCGCCAATCCGTGAAATAGCCCCTAAACGCTCTCTCTCTGTCTGTTTACAAACTGCGCTTGTCATAAAACTGTCTGCTTTTAGTCCCGCTATTGTCATATTCACGCCTTATGCTTGCGCTAACTAAGTAACTAGGATGCGTGCGCGTGCAACTAGGGCGACGATACAAAACCATTTGGTTGTCTGATATCCACCTTGGCTTTAAAGATTGCCGAGCGGATTACCTCCTCGACTTCCTCGCTAAAACTGAATGTGAAACATTGTATTTGGTGGGTGATGTCGTGGATCTTTGGGCGCTAAAGCGCAGTTTGTACTGGCCTGCTAGCCATTATGAAGTTGTCCGAGCACTCTTCAAGAAAGCCAGCACAGGCACTCGTGTCGTCTACATTCCCGGCAATCATGACGAGCCCCTACGCGACTATGTTGGCCATATTCTTGGTCCTATTGAAATCAAACGCGAGGCTATTCACACCACGGTGTCTGGCAAACGACTGCTGATGTTTCACGGCGACTGCCTCGACGAACATATTCGCCTAAGTAAATGGGAGCACCTAGTTGGTGATGCGGCCTACGATTTACTTTTGTTCCTGAATCGCTGGGCCAATTTTATTCGCCGCCGCTTTGGTCGTAATTATTGGTCCCTAGCGACCTATATAAAACAACGTATTCCCAATGCTCGCCACGTGATTAATGTTTTTGAGGAAGCCGCTGTTCGGGAAGCGGCAAGAAGGGGGCTCGATGGCGTTGTATGCGGGCATATTCACCAGCCAGCGCTGCGCAAAATTAAAGGTCTACTGTACTGCAATGACGGCGACTGGATAGAGAATTGCACGGTATTGGGTGAGTCCTACGAAGGAAATTTGGAATTGCTGCAATGGACTGAGCACCAAACCTTATTGCAAAGCATGACGGGTAATGGCGGCCC
>NZ_JBFJWS010000403.1:0-2362 GCF_041623545.1 Zhongshania sp.
GCCGACAATTGCAAATTCACTCACTGGAGTGACAATTGCAGTCATATGCTTTGTACCTCGGCCCCAGCGTTAAGTATCGCGGTCTCGGCCATTTAGACGATAGTCCCGACGCCGTGAACTTGCGATGATTCCTGTGTTATATTGGCCAAATAACTGCCGAATCGTCAGCTTTACATACGTTATAAATCATCCACCCGGTGGAGACAAACCATGAGCAATAAACCCGTGCAAGCCGCAATTGATGGCTGGTTCACTCTGAACACGGACACCCCGCATTTAATTGGCGCCTGCTGTGACCACTGCGGGACCTACTACTTTCCTAAAACACTAAAGTTTTGCAAAAACCCAGCCTGCGACAGCAGCGAGTTTAGCGAAGTCGAGCTAAGCCGCAGCGGTAAGATTTGGTCTTACACCAATGCCTGTTACAAACCGCCAGAGCCATTTGTTGCCGATGAGCCCTTTGTGCCCTACGCCATTGCTGCGGTGGAGTTAGAAAAAGAGAAAATGATTATTCTCGGCCAAGTCGTAAAAGGCGTGGACGTTGATCAATTAAAAGTAGGCCAGTCTGCCGAGCTTGTACTAGAAACTCTGCACGAAGACGAAGACGCCATTAAAGTCACCTGGAAATGGCAGCCAGTGCGCTAAGCGAGCCCAAGGAGAACCACAGAATGAGTCAAGATATTGCAGTATTGGGCGTAGGCATGCACCCCTGGGGTAAATGGGGCAAAAATTTCAGCGAGTACGGCGTGTACGCCGCCCGCGCAGCCTTAAAAGACGCCGGTATTCCCTGGCAAGATGTCGGCTTTGTTTCCGGCGCCGCCACCATGCGCTGCGGCTACCCCGGCTACGTTGCTGGCGCCACCATCGCGCAAGCATTAGGCTGGCAAGGCGCACAGGTAAACACTTCTTACGCCGCCTGCGCTTCCGGCTCTCAAGCGCTAGCTGCCGCTCGCGCCAAAATACTGGCCGGCGAGTGCGAAGTCGCTCTCGTGGTAGGCGCAGACACCACCCCTAAGGGCTTTTTAGCGCCGGCCAAAGGCTACCGGCCTGAAGACCCAGATTGGCTGCGCTTTTATCTGGGTATTACCAACCCCAGTTACTTTGCGCTGTACGCCCGCCGCCGTATGGACTTATACGGCGACACCGAAGAGGATTTTGGTCTAGTCAAAATCAAGAACAGCGAGCACGGTTTTACCAATCCCAACGCACGCTATAAAAAGAAATTCACCATGGAAGAGATCCTGAACTCCGCCATGGTGGCAGACCCACTGCGTCTATTACAGATATGCGCCACGTCTGATGGCGGCGCGGCCATGATTGTGACCAGCATGGATTACGCGAAACGCATGGGCAAAGCTGATGCGGTAAAAGTGGCAGCGGTCTCGACCGTCACCCCGACCTTTGCCAGTGCCGTGGTCGAGATGCCAGATATTGCCACTGACTCAGCGGCGGCCGCTGGGGTTGAAGCGCACAGTTTTCGTGCAGCACTGCCCAAACAGGCCTACGAACAGGCAGGCATCGGCCCTGAAGACGTAAGCCTTGCCGAGGTCTACGACCTGTCCTCGGCCTTGGAGCTGGATTGGTATGAAGACCTGTTGCTTTGTCCTCGCGGCGAAGCTGCGCAAATGGTGCGCGAAGGGGTCACCAAAATCGGCGGACGCCTGCCAGTGAACCCCTCTGGCGGCCTAGCCTGCTTTGGCGAGGCTGTGCCCGCACAGGCCCTTGCGCAGGTGTGCGAGCTAACGTGGCAGCTGCGCGGCCAGGCTGGTGAGCGCCAAGTCGCCAACGCTAAAGTCGGCATTACTGCTAACCAAGGTTTGTTTGGTCACGGCTCCTCAGTCATACTGAAGAAATAAAGCCCGCCGGGCGCCCAATGGCGCCCGCCATCAATCGATGGAAAGGCTCACCAACCAGCACGGAGCCCTATGACTACTCTGCTCAGCGTACTCGCGGTGTTAGCGATTGCCCTAATCGTGATCATTCCACTCATTGAGCGATTTGCCCCGAAAGCCAATCCGGAGCAACAGGCCAAGCTAAGTCGCTGGATTCTACCCTTAGTAGGAATTTCACTGGCCATTGCCTTGTTTAAATCGTTTTCGTCATAGCTCAGCGCTTGCGACTCGACTTAATTGGCACGTTATAAGCATAAATAATCATTAACCAACATTAGCCTTTAGATTAATTTTGAGTGCTAATATCTAATCCAAACATTATCAGTCCCTTATATTGGAGACTTCTGCGTGAACTATTCCACTCCCGCTCGCTTACTTGCCATCGCTATTATTACCGCACTCGCCGCCTGTGGTGGTAGCAGTAGTAGCTCCTCGTCAACACCCGTGGGATCTGGCAACACACCCACGCC
>NZ_JBFJWS010000404.1:0-2350 GCF_041623545.1 Zhongshania sp.
AGCCATCGCATTATGCGCCGGCATGGACAGCTTCCGCGCCTTACTCAAGGGCGGTTACGCGGTCGACCAGTACGTCGCCAAGCAGCCACTAGAAAGTAATACCCCCCTTATATTGGGCCTTTTAGATGTGTGGTATCGCAACGCCTGGGGCATGAGCTCACAAGCCGTACTGCCCTATGAACACCACCTAAAATTGCTGCCCACTTATTTGCAGCAATTATTTATGGAGAGCGCGGGCAAATCGGTAAAAGCCGACGGGACCCCGATACAAAATGCCACTGGCGGCGTCATCTGGGGCACCGAAGGCACCAACGGCCAACACTCCTTTCACCAACTACTCCACCAAGGTAGCGACGTTATTCCCTGCGATTTTATCGCCAGCCTTAGCTCTCACAACCCCATCGGCGAGCAACACCAAGCCTTGCTTGCCAATTGCTTTGGCCAAAGCCTAACTTTAATGCAGGGTCAAACCGCCGCCAATATTGAGCAGAACTTAATCGCCAACGGCATGGCGACGGATGCCGCCCAAGAACTCGCCCAGCACAAGGCAATGCCCGGCAACCGCCCCAGCACAACGATTTTAATAGATAAACTCGACGCCGAAAGCCTCGGCGCACTCATTGCCCTGTATGAGTACCGCTTGTTTACCGCGAGCTTTATGTGGGGAATCAACCCCTTTGACCAATGGGGTGTTGAACTCGGCAAGCAGATCAGCCAACGCCTAATGGACAAGCTAAGCGGCAACAGTGACGATACCATCAACGCAGCCCTAGACTCCTCAACCGCGCAACTTATTACCCGTTACCAGCAAGCGCAAACCAGCTGATTCAGCCCAAGCTCAGATGCAATAAAGGCGCCTCACGGCGCCTTTATTGCATTGCTTTACCATTAAACGTGGATTACAACATCGCCAACAATTCAGCGGTTTTCGCTTCCATCAAGGGGATATTGCCATCGCTTTCAACATTGAGCCGCACTACCGGCTCGGTATTCGACATCCGCACATTAAATCGCCAACCGTCAAAACTCATACTCAAGCCATCAGTAAAATCCACCGCCGCCGCCAGTGGCGTGTAATGGGCCTGAATCGCCGCAATCACAGTTTTGGCGTCGGCAACTTCGCGGTTAATCTCCCCGCTACAAGGGAATAGCGCAACCCGCTGCTCAACCAGTGATGACAAACTGGCCGACTTCACCGACATTAGCTGTGTCACCAATAGCCAGGGAATCATGCCACTGTCACAAAATGCGAAATCCCGGAAATAATGGTGTGCGCTCATCTCGCCGCCATACACCGCATTCTCGATTCGCATCCGCTCCTTAATAAAAGCATGGCCGGTTTTACACTGCACTGCCGTACCCCCCGCCTCTTCAACGATGGCAATGGTATTCCAGGTTAAACGGGGATCATGCACGACTTTCTCGCCCGGATTTTTCAGCAAAAAGGCCTCAGCCAACAAACCGACCACGTAATAACCTTCGATAAAATCGCCGGTTTCGTCAAAAAAGAAGCAGCGATCAAAATCACCATCCCACGCAATGCCTAAATCAGCACCATGCGCTTTAATCGCATCAATACTGGGTTGACGGTTTTCAACCAACAAGGGGTTAGGTACACCGTTAGGGAAATTACCGTCAGCCTCATGATGAACCCGAATAAACTCAAAAGGCAGATAAGGTTCAAGCAAATCAACCACCCGACCGGCGCCACCGTTACCGGCGTTAACAACAATTTTCAGGGGCTTTAAGGATTCAACATCGATATAGCTGAGCAAATGCTCAATATACGCTGCCGAGGTATCCAAAGCTTGCAGACTGCCTCGGGTCGCGACAGGCGCAAATTCGTTCTTTTCAGCAAGCGATTTAATATCAAATAGCCCGGTGTCACCACTGATGGGCTTCGAGCCTTCACGCACAAACTTCATGCCATTGTAGTCTTTAGGGTTGTGACTGGCGGTAACGGCAATACCGCCATCCATATCAGCATGGGACGTAGCAAAGTAAATCTCTTCGGTGCCACACAAGCCAATATCGTAAACATCGACACCGGCGTCACGCAGGCCGTCACTTAAGGCGCCTTTAATTGACTCACTACTTAAACGAATATCGTGACCAACAACCACTTTCTTCGGCTTAATCACCTCAGCAAAGGCGCGGCCAATACGGTAAGCGATATCTTCGTTTAACTGATCAGGAATACGACCGCGAACGTCGTAGGCTTTAAAACACGTTATTTCACTGCTACTCACGCTGAGGCCTCATCATAAATATTTTCATAAACGTAGTTTGTCGCCTCAATAAAGCCCGGCACACTGCCACAATCAAATCGCTTGCCGCGGAATTTATAGGC
>NZ_JBFJWS010000405.1:0-2320 GCF_041623545.1 Zhongshania sp.
ACCGCTATATCTACAGCGCGGCAGCTGCCGGTTTGCTCACCGCTGATGAAGTACCGTACTTCAAAGAAAAAGTCCGGGCGAATAACAGATGGGAGCGGCGAAAACAGCCCCGTTAAAAATCCAGCCATTCACCCATTACCCTCGCTAACGGACGCTCAAAAAGCTAACGTGGGAGACGATTTTCGGCCAGGAACGGACGCTGAGCACATAACCGGTTCGCGTCAGTATATGGAGACTCTTTAGGAAAGTTCGGAGGCTAAATAGTCGAATACCATCCGAACTCGCCGGTTCGTTTTCAATTCGCGGTGTGCGACAAGCCACATAGCTGCAGTAAGCGGTTCAAGGCTGGGTAGCGCTCGGTCAACCAGCGGCTCGGCGTCGCCGATAACTTCCGGCATTACCCCGATTCCGACTCCATGTTTGACAAGCTCCCATTGGACTATGCGGTTTTCTGTCATTACCGGGAAGTTACGGGGCGTCAGCCTAAACCCACGTTCATTGAGCATGCTGATGAGACCGTCAGTATTATCGAACGCAATAAAATCGGCCTTGTTGAGACCATCTGGCGATGTAGGATTGCCAAGTTGGTGGAGATAACTTGTTGCGGCATAGAGATGTGCCACTACGTCGCCCAACTTTTTAGCGATCAAATCAGACTGAGTTGGCCGAAAGCTACGAATCGCTATGTCCGCCTCTCTTCGTTTCAGATCGCTTGCGCTATTCGACGCAATAAGTTCGACGTCGATACCTGGCTCCATCCGTCGCAGCTTCTGAACTATTGGTGGTAGCACGAACACGGCCATGACTTCAGTAGCGGTGATGCAAATATTTCCCTCTATAGAATTTGACTGACCTGAGGCTGATAGAGAGAGACGGCTCGCAGCATTGCCCATGGCGCGTACATGTTCAACTAATTCCAGCCCGCTAGGTGTTAATTCGAGTCCTCTTCCGCCCCGCTCGAACAAAGCAACGCCCAATTCTCGTTCGAGTGCTGTCACCTGCCGTCCCAAGGTTGGTTGAGTCATGTCAAGAGCGCGCGCCGCGGCCGATAAAGAGCCCTCTTCAGCGGTAACGAGAAAGGCTCGGGCACGGTTCCAGTCAAATTTTACAGATCGCCAGTCCATACAAATATGTATATGTGAAATGCATAATTCGCCATTCTAACTCGATTCTTGTATTGATAGAATCCTCGCACTTTTAGTTAACGGATCGTGTCATCCCAAAACCGATACCAGGAAACCTTATGCACAAAGCCTCCCTTTCAATTTCGCCCCGACAAGCCGCACTAATCGCTGGCTTGGGTTATCTTGCCGTATTTGTTTTCGTCACCCTCGCCAATTCACTTGCCCTCGAGAAAATTATTGTCGTCGGCGACGCGGCCACCACCGTCAACAATATCATGGCCTCCGAGCTGCTGTTTCGCGTGGGAATCGCCGGGTGGTTGGTGGTAATTATGTGCGATGCCCTAGTCGCTTGGGCACTCTATTTATTCTTGAAGCCCGTTAATAGTGACCTGGCGTTACTGGCAGCATGGATGCGGTTGTTGTTTGTTGCAATGTTTGCTGCCGGGCTACTGAATCTTTTCCCGGTGCTGGAGATTTTAAGCGAAGCTGAATACATGCAGGCATTCGAGCCAGACCAACTGGCCGCCCAGATCATGCCGTACTTGAGCGCGTACCAGCATGGGGTGCATGTTTCATTTATGGCGTTTGGATTGCATATTCTCCTGGTTGGTTATCTGGTATTCAAATCGGAAGACATGCCCAGAATATTAGGAGTTTTCCTGATGATAGCGGCGCTGGGCTATCAAATTGACAGCTTCGGTAATTTTCTCTCTTCGGCTTACGCTGCCAATAAGATCAACTTTATTATCTTCGTCGCTGTTCCGGCCTTGGTTTCCGAGGCTTGGTGGATGCTGTGGTTATTGGTAAAGGGAGGAAAAGGGCAAAAGCCTTTAATCAACAACAAGGCACTATCTTATTGAGGCTTAAAGGTAGTGTTCAAACATTTGTATAGTACCCGGGATTTCTCAAGCTACGCTTGCTCCTGTCAGTGAATGGGGCGTTAAACATTTCCTTGTCCGAATTGGGTCGTTTATCGTCGCTGATTCATTTAGTTGAGTGACTAATTTTTTCAAAGGAGACGCTCAGACCAGAGTGGTGAGCTTCGTAGTTCAGCCAACGACGGACTCTCGTCGCTAAGAAATAATTGTTCTTTCTATTTTCGCAATCAAATAGGATTTACAAGCAGAGCTGGCTATACCCGTTTCATCTTTGAAGATCATTTTCTGCAACTTAAAATAATTTATCCTTCAATAACT
>NZ_JBFJWS010000406.1:0-2309 GCF_041623545.1 Zhongshania sp.
TAAGCTTCAATGACAACGCCGCTGTCACTGATGCTTTTGCGCAGCATATCGATTTCGATGTTATTTCGTAGCCGTGCGGTTTCACTGCGCTCATCAGCAATGCCCTGGGGGCCGAGGATAATTATTTTGCTGTCTACTGCTTCTGGGAAGGCGCGTTGCAAATTTACTTCTAGCTTGTCCCGCGCTTTCAGGTCACCGGTGTTGAGAACTTCGCTGAGTTCAGCGTTGTCGGCTTGCTGCTTCAGCCTGGCGCTGAGCTGATTGATTGCCTCGCGGATGATAACGCGCTGGTGGTCGGCGCTGTTTGCCGTAACAGTATTTATGCGCTGAGACAGTGCGCGAGGCTCCTCAACAATTTGAATCCAATAAAATGCGGCCACTATGCTGCAAATGCTGAGAACGCCTGAAATGACAATGTCGCGTTGAAGTGCGGAAAAGCGCGACGCCTTTTTGAGTTGGCTTGTTGTATTTGTTGATGTTTTTTTGCGCATCGCAGCTTTAGTGTCGTCCTGATCATTTAGAGACTTATAATGGAAGGAACAGAGGACGCTGTCTAGGGAGCTTCGGAAAAACTACGTAGTAACGCATCTGGTCTTGTCGGCACGACTCTTCAGACGTCTTCCTGTTTAGTGCTAAGAAATTGCTGAGCGATGAGCTGAATCAATTGCGCGGCTAATTGATTTTTGCCCATCTGGGCAATGCTCTGCTCGCCTTTGGTGGTTAACACGGTGACCGCGTTGTCATTGGCGTTAAAACCGATGCTGCTGTTGGCAACGTCGTTGGCCACGATCATATCAAGGTTTTTGCGCTGGAGCTTATCGCGGGCGTAGTGCAGCAAATCTTGAGTTTCAGCGGCAAAACCAATGGTGAAAGGCCGCTCAGCGTGTTTGGCAACCGCACTGACTATATCAGGGTTGCGCACCAATTCGATCTGCATACTATCGTTGTCTTTCTTAATTTTTTGGCCGGCGCAATTGATTGGCCGATAATCGGCCACTGCCGCGCAGGCAATAAATATTTGGCATTGGCCCATCGCGGCCATGGCGGCTTCGTGCATTTCGGTGGCGCTGACGATATCAATTCGAGTAACCCGCTCGGGGCAGGGTAAATTAGTGGGGCCGCTGATTAGGGTGACCCGCGCGCCGGCATCGGCTGCGGCACGCGCCAAGGCATAGCCCATCTTGCCGGAGCTGTGGTTGCTGATATAGCGCACAGGGTCAATCGCTTCCCGCGTTGGACCAGCCGTAATGGTCAGCTGTACACCGTCCAGCAGGCGGCTATTAAAGAGCTCTGCGCAACGTTGAGCTAGGTCCTCGGCTTCGAGCATACGACCGGGGCCAACGTCGCCACAGGCTTGTTCACCTGCAGCGGGTCCAAACAGGTGGATGCTGCGCTCAACGAGGATGTTGACATTGGCCTGGGTGGCGGGGTCCCGCCACATACCTTGATTCATGGCTGGCGCAAGCGCGATGGCGGCCGGAGTGGCGAGGCATAAGGTGGTAAGCAAATCGTCGCCGCGGCCATTCGCGAGCCTAGCCATAAAGTCGGCACTGGCAGGCGCGATCAGGATGACGTCGGCCCAGCGGGCAAGCTCGATATGGCCCATACCGGCTTCTGCGGCGGGATCGAGCAGGGTGGTGTGCACTGGGTTGCCGGATAGCGCTTGCAAGGTGAGCGGCGTAATAAACTCCATGGCGGCAGCCGTCATCACCACGCGCACACCTGCGCCGTGGTCTTTTAAGCGACGAATGAGTTCAGCGCTCTTGTAAGCGGCAATACCGCCGGTAACGCCTAATAGAATGTGTCGATTGCTCAGTTGCTTCATTTTGCCGTTCGTCATCGCTGAGTTTGTCGGTATTATGAAGCTTATCGGCGCCGGCGACTACCGGTGTCATAAATCGTATTCTCACCAAGGAGGGTGATATGGCGATCACGGATTGGCCTGCCGATGAGCGGCCTAGGGAAAAGCTGCTGCAGCGCGGCGCCGAGGCGTTGGCTGATGCTGAACTACTGGCGATATTTCTGCGCACAGGAGTTAAGGGCAAATCAGCGGTAGATCTTGCGCGGGAATTATTGGCTGAGCACGGTGGCTTGAGCGCGCTGATCGCGGCCGGCAGGGAGCAGTTTTGCGCCTCACATGGCTTGGGTGACGCCAAATATGTGCAATTGCAGGCGGTGGTGGAAATGTCTCGACGCTATTTGGCCGAGGACTTGCGTCAGCGTCCGGTGTTTGCGAGTGCGGCCACCACGCGGCAGTTCCTGCTGGCGCAGTTGCGTCAAGAGGTGCGCGAGGTGTTTGCGGTGCTGTA
>NZ_JBFJWS010000407.1:0-2303 GCF_041623545.1 Zhongshania sp.
ATGAGGTAAATCTGGATTGGCAATAAATGCCCGCCCGAACGACACCGCCGCGATCTGCGGATCTGCCAGCGCGGCTTCTGCCTCGTCACGACTATAGCTGTCATTGACAATAAGCGGGCCACTAAAATGCGCTTTCGCCAAGACGATATTATCTTGAATTTTGGGCATGCGAATGACGTGCAAATACGCCAAGCCCATTTGGTCGACCGCATTGAGCAAGGCCGCGAATGTCGCGCAGTGATCGTCATCGTGCAGATCATTAAAGGGGTTGCCAGGGCAAATTCGCATACCAACTCGATCAGCGCCGTCTACTGCCGTCATTGCCGTTAATAACTCAAGCACGAAGCGTAAGCGATTTTCTAAGCAGCCGCCGTATTGGTCGTCACGGTGATTTGTACCAGTGCTAAGAAACTGAGCCGGAAGATAACCACTGGTGCAGTGCAATTCAACGCCATCAAAACCGGCGGCAAATGCCATCTTTGTCGCGCTTACGTAATCGGCAATGGTTTGCTCAATATCGCCAAGGCTCATCGCCACCGGCATTACAAAATCTTGCATGCCCGCTTCAGTGTATATTTGCCCCTGGGCCGCAATAGCTGAAGGCGCGACGGTTCTTACCCCTGCCGCTTTGTTATCGCCGTGGGCCACTCGGCCACAGTGCATTAACTGCAGCACAATTTTGCCACCGCGCGCATGCACTGCATCGCAAACCTCCGCCCATGCCGCTTGCTGAGCCTGAGTGTACATACCTGGCGTGCGACAATAACCTTTACCTTCCGCGCTCGGATGGCAGCCCTCGGTAATAATGAGACCGGCGCCAGCACGCTGAGCGTAGTAGTCCGTCATTATCTGATTCGGCATATCATCTTGCGCTTCTGCGCGGGAGCGGGTCATGGGCGCCATGACGACGCGGCTCACCAAGCTCATTCTGCCCAGCTTTACGGGACTCAGTAATTGCATTATCTCACCCTAATTTTTGGCGCGGGACTGCCGCGACGCATGCGCGTTAAAAACTCCTCAACCGGCGCCGGCTCGGCAACTTCTGGCAAGCCATCGGGGCTGTTCTGCCAGAACTCTTTCCAGCTAGGAAATAGCTCGTGAAATGCGCCGTGGTAGGGCTCTCTGCCCGGCCAGCGCATTTTCATATCGCCGATTGGCGGCTTATTCAAATCAGTCGCATACCAGTAACAGGGCAAGCGCCGCCGAAAATACCAACGACCGTCGATGCGCTGGTAATCATCCCAATACAACATTTGCATAATGACCCACTCGCCGCCGCACTCGTGTTCATTTTTAGAGTACAAGACGCCAATGGCATTATCTGGGTCTTTAAATTCGATAATGTGGTTGCCGGTATGATGAGACGTACCAGTAAACTGGTGGCGCAGGGTATCGTCTACCCAAGCCTTTAAATGACTGCGGCCACTGTGTTCCCTACTCACCCGAATGTCTTCGGCAAATAAATTCACGTGGGCGTCGAGATCACGCATATCTAAAGACAAAGAATACTTGGCTACCAATTGGCGAATTTCGTCCAAGGATTCCAGTCGATCAATACGCTGTTCTAGCGAAGTCGTCATCGTTAATCTCCCCACGCCGCCGCGCCGGTATTGAGTTCAGCCATGCGGCCACCGTCTACCGGAAGAACAGCACCAGTGATATAGGAGGCGTCATCGCTGGCCAAAAACAGAATCGCATTCGCGCATTCGCGAGGATCGCCAATACGTTGCAGGGGAATCGTTTTTCCGGTGGCTTTTTGGCTGTCTTCATCGGGGTTTACCGATTCCAGCGACGGCGTTAAAAACGCCCCCGGCACCACCGCATTGCAACGAATTTTTGGGGCCCATTCAATTGAGGCGTTGCGGGTTAGCGAGATCATTGCAGCTTTAGCTGCGCTGTACCCGGCGGTGCCCATGGAGCCAGCCAGACCGCATACCGAAGACACATTCACCACCGCGCCACCATTGGCACGCAATTGCTTAAAGGATTCGCGCATCAAGAACATGGCGCCATCGAGGGACACCTGAAAGTTTTGATGCCAGGCCTTGGTTTTGTGATTAGCCAACATGCCCGGCACCATCAGCACGGCATTGTTGACGATAATATCGATTTTGCCGAAATGGGCGACGGTATCTTCAACTAGCTTTTTAACCGCCGCCTCATCACTGACATCCACCGACAGCGGCAGGCATTCGCCGCCAGCATCTTGAATGGTTTTGGCAACGGTTTGCAGCGGCTCTATACGTCGACTGCAGATCACCACTTTCGCGCCCTCTTCAGCGAAGCGAATTGCCGAGGCCGCG
>NZ_JBFJWS010000408.1:0-2283 GCF_041623545.1 Zhongshania sp.
ATCAGCAAGCCAGTTCAGTAAGCCTCACTCAATCGGATCGGCAACTACCCGACGGTTTGAACGCCATAAAATTCTGGCAATGGACAAGCTAAAATACGCCCCACTGTTTTTCTTAAAAAGTGGACTATCGTTAAAACTGGCATCATGCAGATCAACGTAGCTTAGCGCCATCACCACTCGCCAACCAGAAGGCGCCTCCCAGCGTATGCGGATATCACTGCCAGTGCTGTTGTAACCTGCCGGTGCGCGGTAGGCGTGGCGATCTGACCTAGCAAATTGCGGTGCCACGCCATAAAAATAATCATGGTAGTCTTTGCTGCCATAGCGCACTTGCACACGTGCCCCCCAAGATAGCTCGTCAGTTAACTGCCGTTGCCATCGCAGCTCGGGATTAAATACCCAACCTTCATAATTCATTGACGGAAAGCCATCGAGGTCGAGAAGGGCGCGCACATTAAAGCGCAGGTGGGTCTTCTGCTTGGCGCTCTCTTGTAATTTAAGCCGCAGCGACGGCCCGAATTCAAAACTAAAATCCAAATCGTCCATGCCATCCCGCGCGCGATTTTCGCCGCTATTCACCGGCAGACTGCCACCCGCGGAAATATTCAGGTCCCAGTGGCGATGTTCAAATAATAGCCCCCGCACACCCTCTCGGTCGGCCTTTACTCGTTCTCCGCGATAAATAATATAAGGGAAGGGTAGAACATAACTGCTGCTTTGTTCAGCGCCGGGATAGTCCGGCAAATGAAAGCCTGCAATGCCCGCGCCTAGCTCCCACTTAGGTAAGAGACCGGTGCGCAGAGCTTCGGCCTCAGCGGCAAAACTGAATAGAGCGCTCAACAGACCCATCATCGTTATTATTTTCACGTGTTAAGCCTCATTCACTATTCGCGTTGCTAACGTTACATCTTTGCCACTTTGGCCTTAAAGTTTTCAGGCACCGGACACACCGATTTACCCGTATAATCAAAAAATAGCATGGTGTTTCTTACCCGCGCCGTTTCTGTTTTTTTACTTAAATTACGTAATCGAAACAGTAAATCAAAACTCTTGTCGGTGAAATTGCAGGCGGTAACATCAATTGCGAGGCGATCAGCGTAATCTGTTTCAGAAAGATAGGATATTTCCGAGTGAGCCATGATCAAACCCGCCTCTTCAAAGGCCGTCGCGTGTTCGTAGCCTAAGGCAATAATGAACCGCAGCTGAGCTTCAATGGCGATCGAAGGAATGCGGTCAGCACCTAAGTGATTTGCCACATTCACGTCGGAGTACAAGACCACATATTCTGTGGTGAAAAGGAATCGCTCGGGAAGTTCTATCGTTTTTCTCGGCATACGGGATCTCGTTGTCTACTTTATTAGCGCAGCCTGAACGCTGCGCCAGGCTTTTTCAAGCCCAAGCGTCAAACGACTGGGACATTAACGCAATCGGCGGCGCACTCGGCGAATATACACACTCATTCCCAAAGCAAACACGAGGGCGATAGCCGCTGCGAAAAAAGCGGAAATACTGTCTCTGACCGTGCGTCCTAGGCCATCGATAAAATGCCATTTGTGGAATACTGAAAAACTCATTCCTTCACGGCGGTCGCTGTCGCGAACGACTGCCGCCAAAGCGCCACTGCGGGGTTCAACATACACACTAAGGTGCTCAGTATTGTCGTAATCAAGGGCAATCACTGGCAGACGTTTATTGACAAAACCGTACTCGCCAGCAAACGTGGTCACGCTGCGCATTGCCAGCAATGGCGCATCGACTGGCATATAGGCCTGCGCAATTGCGCGGGCGTGCGCCGCCTCGCCATCTGCTAGTAGTTCGCCGTTTGCGGCATTTCGATATTGCAACTCACCCCCAGCCCAAACCCGAAAATAATACTCATCGCCGATATTAATGAGGTCGGCTTGAACTAATGCCGGACTGAGGCGAGACCAGTCTACAGCAAGCTTATTAAGCGCCACGGCCATCGGCGGCACACTGGCAGTGCTGGGCAAAAATTGCTTTTGCCATAAATGATATAAACCGCTGCCCGTAAAGGTAACGGCCGTAATTGCCACCAACAAGCCCAAGCTACGATGCAAGCGCAATAAGCGCGAGTGCTGCCGCCAACCGCGGCCAGCCCGCCACTGCAAATAATATTGAAGCATGCCCGCCAAGGCGATCAGCCCACCACCGAGTAAGCAAAAGCTCATTAAGCTCAGTCGCAGCGTGGTGTTTTCAATAAATACCCATGAATGGACATTGCGGAAAAAAGTGCCGGTCATGGCCTTGGTGTTATTCACCATC
>NZ_JBFJWS010000409.1:0-2281 GCF_041623545.1 Zhongshania sp.
CCCAGTCCACACTTAGCAAAACCACCCACCATGTAAAGGATTAAACCCATGAAAGGTGACAGCAAAGTCATTGCCTTCCTCAACAAAGCCCTCGGCAACGAACTCATCGCAATAAACCAGTACTTTTTGCACTCGCGTATGTACAAAGACTGGGGACTAAAGCAGCTGGCTGACCACGAATATCACGAATCCATCGATGAAATGAAACACGCCGACAAGCTGGTTGAGCGAATATTGTTTCTCGAAGGTCTGCCGAATATGCAAGACCTCGGCAAATTGATGATTGGCGAAAACACCAAAGAAATGCTGGAATGCGATTTAGCCCTCGAACTCAAGGCCATTCCAGATTTAAAAGACGGCATCAAATACTGCGAGTCAGTTAACGACTATATCAGCCGTGAATTATTTGAAGAGATTTTGGAGTCAGAGGAAGAGCACGTCGACTGGCTAGAAACCCAGCTAGGCCTAATTGAGAAAGTGGGTATTCAGAATTACCAGCAATCGATGATGGCTGGGGTGAGCTAAAAGCGCTCACCGTCGGACGTCAGACGCCTGACGTCCGACGATCACAAAGCGTCTCCCATCTCCCGTCAAGCATTAGGCCGTCTTCGCCGGCGACACATGAATCGCAATCTCCGCGTCAAACACCACTTCACCCGCTTCGTTCTTCACTTCCACAATAACCGGCACCGAGCCTTTTTCACCGGGCACGATTTCACGCATAGTGGCGTGGCCTCGTAACACCCCTTTCGCCCGCCCTAAATAGCGTACCGTCATGCCAGCGGGTATCCAGCGCATACCTTCAGGTAGCGACACCATGCTCACCACCCCCGCGCAAATCTCAGCCAGGTTACACATGGCGATCGCATGCACACTGCCAATGTGATTATGAATAGCCCGATGCTCCTTAATACGCACCACCGCATGACCAACGTCTAACTCTTCGAAACAGGGTTTGATCGTTGAAAAATACGGTGCTTTTACGCAAACCGCTTTGGAGAACGTCCATTTACCGGCGGGATAGGGCGAAAGCTTGCGCCACATTTTTAGGGTTGTGTTCATTACGGTCACTCCGAGTGATATCAAGCTAGACCGTAGCACGAAGCGAGAAAATCACCATTGACCGCGAGCGTCGCTGACCGCGTAGCGCGGGCCAATGGGCTTAGTTTGCCGTTATGAGGGCCGCTTCCAGCGCCCAGGCTTGCTCACCCACACCCAAACGCCGCTTAGCGCGATAAGAAGCAGCGCGATTGCCGCCAAGTCCATAATGAATACACCGACCGAGCCGAACAAACGTCCGCTGTGTAAATCCAGCAGTAAGCGCTCCCAGCTCAAACCACTGCCGCGATATTGTTCAAGGAGGCTGCGCTGCAGCGCGGGTGGCGCCAAGTCTGGTTCAGCCCAGATGACGTTTTCGATATTCATTACGGAGAACATTAAACTACGCGAATCAAAAGCGATTACCCCACCAGCCGTACGCAGCAATACCGCTTCCTGATAAAGGCTCAACGCCTCAACCCCGCGCGGCAACCCTAGCGACTCACTAATATCGTCTAATTTCTCACCGGCTAGGGTAAACAGCTGCAGACGCCCAGCACATAGAACCGCAATCGTGTCTGGCAACACGGCTGCACCAAGCAGTGGGCCATTACAACTACCAATCTGCTTTTCAGCTAAATACAGACCGTCGCCGAACTGACTCAGCCAAGCACCACTAGCAAGTGACTTATTCAAGGGAAAGCTACGTAATATCGGTGTGGGAATGCCGTAATGTTTCAATAACCAGGCTTGTTTCAGGGGCTTTTTGTCTAAACCCCAATCATCACTGTGATTAATGGCTATACCGGTAACGACCAAGACAACAACAAAGATTGCGGCCACCACGCCAATACGGCGATGCCAGCGCAACAACAACATTCTAAAAATACGATAGGGGCTCACTGCTTATTCCGCGGTGCTAGAGTCAGCCGAAGGTTGTACCTCATCCGCAAGGAGTAATGCAATACGCGCGACTTGTTTTACTGCCCGTACCGACAAAGTTGCCCCAGTAATTCCGTCGATATGCTGACTCAATATGTCGTCCCGAACCAGCACCGCCCCCTTAAACTGCTCCGTAAAAAAGTCGTGGCGGACTTCCCAACCGCGACTTTCGCGAAAAGCGAGAATATCGACCCGCGACACCGCCAAACTCTTACCGTCGGCGCTATCCAGGTCAACAACGACACCAATCGTAATCGGCATTTCCTTGCCGATTTCTTCCAGTATCCACGCTGTTTTTTGA
>NZ_JBFJWS010000410.1:0-2268 GCF_041623545.1 Zhongshania sp.
ACCACTAACTGCTGCCGTTCGGGCCAAAATACCCCGCCACCCCAGTTGGCGCCACCGAGGCTACCCGGTAGCATTAGAGTGGGCGTTTCCGCCAAGGCGGTAAACAAACCCTGATTATGCAAGCCGGCAATCTTTTTGGCGCAGGCGCCGCGGTCCCATGGCGTCAATCCCCAGGCATTCTCAGTATTTAAATCGTGATTCAATAGGCTTGGTAACTTAGGGGAAAACGGCTGTGTCGCTGACAGTTGCTCGCCCGCCACCGCTAACTGGGGCACAGCCTGTTCGATAATCGGGAATAAGGGCTCGCCGGTTTCTCGATGAAACACAAAGACAAAGCCCTGTTTAGTCAGTTGCACCACCGCCGGAACAGTTTTGCCATCGCGCTGCAAATCAACAAGCATGGGTTGCGCCGGAGTGTCGTAATCCCAGACATCGTGGTGCACAAACTGGAAGCTCCACACCATGTCCCCAGTGCTGCCGCGCAGCACCACCAAAGAGTTGGCGTAACGATTGTCGCCAAGGCGCAGCGCGCCATAATAATCTGGTGACGGCGCACCGGTGGGAATGAAGACCAAATCTCGCGCTTCATCGACTGATAGCGGCGCCCAAGCATTGGCGCCGCCAGAAGCCGCCACGGCATCCGCCGGCCACTGATCGGCATTCGCTGCTTTGGCATCCAAGGGTATGGGTTCAAATTGCCAGCGGAGCGCACCGCTGCGAGCGTCAAAGGCTTTCACTGTTCCGCGCGGGGTGTGGGCACGAACAAAATCCACTACCGCGGAGCCAATGACGACAGTGCCATTCACCACCACTGGCGGTGACACGCTGCCGATATCGCCGGGCACAAAACCCTCTTCCTCGGTATACAGCTTTACTGTGCCGTGATCACCAAAGCTCTCACACAATTTACCACTGCGTGCGTCAAGCGCTATCAAACGGCGATCGTGAGTCGCCGTAAAAATGCGCTGGCTGCACTGCGCTCCATTACTACGAGTATCATTCCACCAACTCACGCCGCGGCATTTAAAAGGGCGATCACCGGCTAAAGAAATTTTAGGATCAAACCGCCAACGCTCCGCGCCGGTCTCTGGGTTGAGGGCAATCACCTGATTAAAGGCGGTGCAAAACACCAGATGTCCGCCAGCGGCCTCAGGCAATAATATCGGCGTGGTTTCTAAAGCGCTGCGGGGCAGCTGCTCAGCAAATGTCTCCGCCTCGCCGCTGCGATACTGCCAGGCGACCTCCAACTCGCCAACATTGTCACTATTGATCTGCTCCAGCGCTGAAAAACCAGAACCACCTTGATCACCCCGGTAGTACGGCCAGTCTTGCGCTACTCCCGACAAAGTAACTAAACAAGCGCCCAGCAGTAATATGACGCTTGGTATTTTCATTGTGCGTAGGGCTGAATGTGGATCAACGTAGGTTGAGCATCTTCGATTTGCCAGCTTGGGAAATGAGAATTGGTGGTGTACACCGAACCATCCTCAGCGATTTCAATATCCCGCGTAAACGTCCGACGACGCGGCATGGGGTAAACCTGCCATGTCTCCGTGGCCATATCAAAGCGCATAACGGTGTCGGACTGATTGCCGTTTACCCAGACCGCATTGCGCGCCCTATCCACATTTAAAGCATAGGGAAACTCGCTTACGACTGGTAACGCGTATTTTTTAAGCAAGTTACTCGCTGGGTCATACATCGCCAACAAACCGGTCTGGAAGGACACCATCCACACTCTATTCTCGGCATCTACGCGCAAACGGCGAGGCCCAATCACCTCAGCATCAACGACGATAACCTCTCCGGTTTCGGGATCGATATAACCAAAGTCATCGGCATACAAACGCGCAAACCAAACTCGGCCATCGGGCGCAACGTCAATGCCGTAGGGCATTGGCAAACCACTGGATTCCCGGTCAACAGACGGCATCGGTCGCGTCTCTGGGTCCAGCCAAAAAATCAGGGGCAGCAGTTTAATGGTAAGCCACTCTTTTATATTGCGAGCGGGGATATCAAAATAGGTAAACACCTTTTTCTCGCGATCCCACATCGCAACTTGCGACGATAGAGCGAGGGTAAACCACACCCGATCTTGCTCGTCGGTGCGGATCGTATGGGGATAAAACCCGCGCTTCATGACATGCCGAGTAAAGGTCTTGGTGTCAGGGTCAAACTCCAACAAGGCCCGCTGCATTGACGGTGTAATAAATATATGACCGTCTTTTGGCGACACGGCGAAAGAGTGCACGCCCATATAGTTATTGA
>NZ_JBFJWS010000411.1:0-2224 GCF_041623545.1 Zhongshania sp.
ACGCGGCTCGCCAAACATGATCGAACGGCCCGCTTCTGGCAAATTATGAATATTATTGATGCTGTACTCTTCGTCGAGCAAATTCTTACTCCACAGCGCAATATCAACATCTCCATCAAACAGTGTCAGGTCGTATAAACCAAGGCGAGCGTTGAGCACCGCAAACGCGGCTTGACGGTCTATTTGGAAGGTCGAGGTATCTCTTCTTACGCCGCCATTGCGCTCATCGGTAAAAGAATACGTCGCATTCAAAGCCAGGCGCTGACCAGTATTACCCTGCCAAATACTCCAATCCATGGCCGCGGTATAGGCGTGACGTGGCGCTGAGTCAAACACAAAGCCGTCGTCAATTTCCCCAGACAGCGGATTGGCGCTAGGGTCAATACTGGCATCAAGATAGGCGTAATTCAGAATCAGCACTAAATCTTCATGAGCCAACCAGGTTGTATCAAATTCAAAACCCTGCAAGGTAGACTCATCGGAATTAGCAACAGTGGTATCACTCACCGCATTGGGTATGCCAAAATTAAGCTGTTGGCCCTCAAAAAGTTGCACGAAGACATCGGCATTGATTTGCACTCGGTTCTCAAATAGCCGCGACTTAACCCCAAGTTCATAAGCCGTCACCTTCTCAGGATCAAAGCCTTTGCTAAAGCGTTCCGCCCCGCCGGCATTAATGGGTTCACGTGTATTAAAGCCACCGCTTTTATAGGCTTCATTACGTTTAGCATAGAGATTAATTTCGTCGGTAAGGTCAAAGGCCGCAATCAGACTAAAAGACTGGTCATCAAAATCTCGGTCACCGTAGGCATCGTAAAAGGCCTCAGGTAGCTGGGTGCCGATATCCATTGCATCCCGGTCAGTATTATCACCGTCCCCAGGGGTTACTAAAAAGCTGATCTGCCGACGCTGCTGGCGAGCTTTGCGATTATCTTGTGAATGTCTAAAGCCCAAAGTGAAGCTTAAGCGATCTTCTAATACCGGTGGTCGCCAACCCAGCTGCATAAAGGCAGCCATCGCCGTGTTTTCAATATCGGCAATTTGCTGGGTCAACACTTCAATACGATTACCCGTATTATTGCCATCTTGATCACTACCCAGTGGCGCTGAAAGAAGGTGACCAACGTTTGGCACACCCTGTCTTGCGCTTTCTTCAAAATAATATAAGCCGGCAATATAGGACACGCTGTTCTCTAGCAGCTCACCCGAGAACTGAAGTTCATGGGACGATTGCTCCTGCGTAATATCAGGCTGAAAGCCTGCATAATTTACACTTCGACCCACACAAACCGGCGTACACGGCGCGGTGCCGCCAGCGACCGGCGCGACGGGGAATCCAAACAAAGCGTTATTATCAAGACGATATCCGTCCGTGCGAGCCCCGGTACCTAAATTAGTTGGGGTACTGTCAAAGTGGGAGCGCTGCGCATAGATATACTTAAGGGCTAATTGCTCACTGTAATCCCAATTTATACTCAACTGATGACCGTCGATAACATTATCCGCTTCGACAAGTTCTACTGGCGAATGCATTTTATTTGGGCGGCGCCCAGACACATTAAAGTCGTAAAACTGGCGGGCACCCGAGTTAATCAAATTGCTAATGGCGATACCCGAATTCGCGCCGGGGTTTGGAATATCTTCCGATGGCAATACCGCGGAATAAGCCATATTGGTATTCGCTACGTCGGCCTTGTCGTAGGCGTAATCAAGCCGAATTGTGTCACCAATATCCCAGCCAAAATCCACTCGGTAACCTGTGGTTGCTGAATCACCGAAATCGCCACCCAAGCCGGTATTTTCGATATAACCATCAACGGATTTCTCGAGATAGGAAAGCTTTAAAGCTGAGCCCTGCCAAAGTGGCAGGTTTAACATGCTTTTACTGGTAAACAGATTGCGGTCACCGTAGGTCAGGCTTTGCTTTAACAACAGCGTATCGGGGTCAGGGCGCCGGGTAACGAGATTTACCGCACCGCCGGTGGAGTTACGGCCATACAAGGTACCCTGCGGCCCCCGCAAAACCTCGATACGGCTTAAGTCTGCGATCTCGGTTGCTAGAGACGAGGAGCGCGCGATGTACGCCCCATCGATATACACACCTACAGGCGGATCTTGTGTTATCTGAGCGTCTATCAAGCCGATACCGCGAATATAAATTCGCAGCGTCGTGGTATTGATTGGAAATGGCTGGATATTTAAGGAGGGGACATTATTCGCCAGA
>NZ_JBFJWS010000412.1:0-2219 GCF_041623545.1 Zhongshania sp.
CTGCGGGTATCTAAATTCAGTAGCTGTTCTGGCGGCCACTGCCACTCGGCAATTAAGCGTTCTAATAATTTTCGCCGCCACGGGGCTGCACTGCCAGCGGTCTGCGATAGGCGAATCCCTACCTTAAAATAAAAGGCGCGACGAACCAGCTCGAGGCGATCAAACTCGCTGCGGGAACGTAAATAATCGGCCAAGCGTCGGTACACCATGATATAGGGGTCGAAGTCGTCGCTGCACACCTCGCCACGGTAAATCGCTTCTTTAAGGTCAATGCACAGCGGGACGACATTGGGGAAATCTCTGGCGTAGGCTTCGGTTAACAGGAGTTTTAACGCGGCTTTATAGGGTGAGCTAATGGCTTTGTAGAGCTGCCACACGCCGGCACCGATAAATTCACCGGCGGGAATATCGGAAACCCCACCAAAATCAATTGACTCGTCGGGGCCAACAAAGCCCTGGGCGTGCAATAAGGCGGTGTACTCCTGGTAATTGACCTCTTCGCTGGGGGGCACTAGCCACCACAGGGGGTAGCGGCCAGCGACGAGTAAGGCACTTCGGTAAAATTCGTCGAGTAGTAAGTAGTGTTGACTGGTGCCGGCCGCTTCGGCGCTAATTCGGTCGCGCTGACCGCGGCGAAACTGCTCGCTGTCCATTAAGAAAAAATGGATATCTAAACCTAAGCTGCGTGCCCAGTCGGAAATAGCGGCGGCCTTATTGTACAAACGCTGGAGGCCGAGCTCGTCGATATCGCTGTGATGGCAGAGCCAGACATCAAGGTCTGAGTCTTCGGCTTGGGCCACGGTGCCACAAGAACCCATCAAAAAAACGCTGTGTATAAGCGGCGGTGCTTGCTCCTCTTGGCGGTATTGCACGCTGCGGGCAATATTGCTGCGCACTCGCTCTAGGGTTAATTGGTCCGGGGTATAACCGTCGATACCACAGGGCGTGTTGGTGCTTTTATAACCGGGGAGAATAGGGTGATTGATGTGAATTAACAGGGGCAGTAAATCGAGAAATATTTGCTGGCGCGGCAACAGCGCAGTGCGGGTGCGCAGCAGCCGCTCTTGATTCAGTTTGGCAAACCGATCGCGTACCTCTTTTAGACCGGCGTGACTAATGCCGCGGTCAAATAGAGGGTGGCTGATCGATTTTTCCGTCATACGGGGCCTGTTTCACGCTTATAGAACAAGTATGCCTACTGTAGCCGTATTCGCTGGCCGCTGTCATGTTTGGGCTAGGGCATCAGCGGCGCGCTATCTTCGGTAATGAATTATCAAGTGACCTTGGGTATCGACGTTCGCCTGCCAGCCCTCGGCCAGCCACGTTGTGGCGACGGATTCACTTATAAGTGCCGGTCCCAATATTGATTGCCCGCTGGCGAGCTCGTCACGTAAATAGCGGGGCGCCTCCAGGAATTTGTCGTCGATAAATACGGGGCATTGGTCTACCGCGGGACCGTCATCTCGAGCCGATAAGCTCGGCAGTGGCGGAATCGATGTCGCGGCGCGCAGGGCTTGGCGAATATTAATTAACTGCACTGGCAAGGCAAGGCGGTGGCCATAGCGCTGCTCGTGGGCCGCGTGAAAGGCCTCATTGAGGTCTGCGAGGGACTCCTGCCATGGCAAGCTCAAGGTATAGGACTGGCCGCTATAGCAGAGGTCGACACTGGGGTGCTCAGTGATGTCTGCGTCTTCAACACCTTCAATTCTTAACTCAGTACGTCCAGTGCGCGCTAGGTTTTGCAGTTGCTGTAAAACCTCATCGGTGTGTACGGACGCAAGTTGGGTATTAAGGGTGCGGGATAATTGCCGTTCCTTGGGGGCTAGCAGCATTCCCAGTGCAGAAAATACCCCGCCGTAATTGGGCACAATGATCTCTGTGCAGCCTAAAGCCTCGGCTAAAGCGCAGACGTGTAAACCTCCAGCGCCGCCAAAGCAGCAGAGGCTGAACTCGGCGGGGTCGTAGCCGCGCTGTACTGAGATTACCCGCAACGCTCGGATCATATGTTCATTGGCTATGGCGATAATACCCGCGGCGGCTTGCTCAATGCTCAGTCCCAACTGCTCGGCAAGCGTTGCCACTGCGCTGCGGGCGGCTTCAATATTGAGCGGCATTGAACCGCCGAGCTTGGCGCTGGCAGGCAGGCGGCCAAGTACCACATTGGCGTCAGTTACCGTGGCTTTGCGGCCGCCTTTGTTGTAGCAAGCTGGGCCCGGATC
>NZ_JBFJWS010000413.1:0-2170 GCF_041623545.1 Zhongshania sp.
ATAGCGAATGCCCTTAAGCATCCGGCGTCAGACACTAGACCGCCGACTCAATAAAAAACTCGGGAATCACCAGTGAGTAAAAAGCCCAAAAAACCTGGTAAAAAAAGCATCAAGAATGCGGTCGTTCTCCCGCCTGAACTCCAATCGGTTTTTAATCAAGCCGTCGCCCATCATCAGCAAGGTCAGCTACAACAGGCAGTCGACGGCTACAGCCAGGTTCTAAGCCATGAGCCTAATCATCCTGATTCATTGCATTTAGTTGGACTGATCTTTCAAAGCAATGGCGACCTTCATCAAGCTAAAGAATTTATTAGTCGCGCCATAGAACTCAGCCCTAACGTCGCCGGCTATCACTACAACCTAGGCGTGTTGCTACAAGGTCTAGAGTGGCACAGTGAAGCAGTTGATGCTTACCGAATTGCAATTCGTTTAAAATCGGATTACGCCCAGGCTTATGAGAATCTTGGCGTGGCCTTGCAAGATCTAGATAATTTGAAAGCGGCATTACCCGCTTATCAGCAAGCTTTGACAATTAACCCGAAGTCCTTAGTCGCCTTGACTAACCTAGGCACCCTATATTTTAAAAATGGTAAAACTGCTGAATCCCTAAGCTGTTTTGATAAAGCCTTAGGACTAAACCCCGCCGATCCAGAGTTGCATATGAAACGCTCCGGTTGTCTATTGCGTATGGGGCAGTGGGCAGAGGGGTGGCAGGAATACCGCTGGCGATTTAATGCACCGACGTTTCTGGAGTCTAACCCAGTTCGCTCGCTGGGTTTACCCCATGCAAATATCGATTCGATTGCAAATCAGCGCGTATTGATCAGCTGCGAACAAGGCCTTGGTGACGAAGTGATGTTTGCCTCGTGTATTAATGATTTGGTTGCGCGGGCAGGGGAGGTAAGCGTCGAGTGCGACCCACGCTTGTCACCACTATTTGCACGGTCGTTTCCAAACGTGAAGGTTTACTCAAAAAACACATTTGATAGTGCGAGCTTAGAATGCCATATTCCTGCGGGTGATTTGCCGCACTATTTTCGTAAAGTAGACACTGATTTTAATGGTGATGCTTATTTGCTTGCTGATCCAGTGCGACGCCATGCTTGGCAGCAACGCTTGGCGGAGCTGCCTCAGCCGCTTAAAGTCGGTTTTTCTTGGCGTGGCGGCGCTGAGTCCCGCGCTGTGGTAGCAAGAAGTATAGATCTTAAGTACTGGAGCACCCTCTTTAAAGGCGTAAACGCAAATTTTGTTAACTTGCAGTACCGCACCACACAGCAAGAGCGGGATGAATTAAACGTAGTAGCAGGGCAGTCGCTTTGCCATTATGAGGATTTAGACACCTTTAATGATATAGAAGGCTTGGCAGCTTTGATCTCGGAACTGGATTTAGTCATCTCTGCGGATAACGCCACGGTGCATTTGGCTGGTGCGCTCGGGGTGCCCGTATGGATTTTGCTGCCCGAAGGCCCAGAGCGACGTTGGACCGACGGGAGAGATGGTAGTGTTTGGTATGACTCTGCGCGATTATTTCGTAGTGAGGTTACCGGCAGCGGAGGTTGGTCAGAAGTTTTTAAAATGGTAATTAAATCCCTTGGCGAGAAAGATCTATTTAGTTCTCAATAACAAAAGTTTCACTACTCTGCCACATACCCCCGCTCCACATTTCAAACGCTGTACTTTGCCGGTAAGCCGTAGAGCAAATTAGCCAAACAGTGACATTGGGAAACTCCACGGAAATACTGTCTAACATGCCTTTCCACCACAGTGGGCCTCTCACTGTAATATGGGCATTCTCGCCGTTGGGGAGCTTCGCTGACGCGGGGTAGCAAGCCACGTTAAGGACCAGTAGCTTAGACGCGTAAGAAAACATATCTCGGAGCACGGTGGGCACGTCTGAGATAAAAATATGTTCAAGCACGTCAAAAGATAAAACGCAGTCAACAATCTGCCTTTCATCAATATTGCGGGCAGGTTCGTATCGGTAAGTCTCCGTAAGATTGAAGTAATCTTTGGCGGATAATCCAGATTCGTCGAATTTGGGTATGGTCCAGTCAGACCCGCCGCAGCCATAATCTAATATGGTCGATATGCCGAATTGACTCAGTACAGGCTTAACTTGGTCGCGGTAGGGCCGCAGCTCAAAGTCAGAGAATGCCACGTCTACTTTCTC
>NZ_JBFJWS010000414.1:0-2150 GCF_041623545.1 Zhongshania sp.
ATGGGGTTTATGCCAAACACGCCGTAAGCCACCGGGAACAAGCCTGCCACTGTGGTAACCGTGGTGATAAAGGTTGGCCGCAATCGAGTGCGCGCTGTTGCCACCAAGGTATCCCGATCAATAAAGCCGTCGCGCCGTGCACGGTTTAATTGGTCAATCATAATCAATGAATCGTTGACTAAAATGCCCGTCAAGCCGGTGACACCAACCAGCGCCGACAAGCTCAAATTCATGCCCTGTATGGCGAAGGCAAACATCACGCCCAATATCCCAAGAGGAATAACAAAGATAATGAGTAAAGGCTGGGTTACGGAATCGAACAGCAAGACCAGAAGTAATAGAATGCCGAAACCGGCAATAAGCGCCGCACTGCCAACATTGCCTATAGCGTCTTGCTGACGATCCGCTTCACCACCGGCTATTATTTTTACACTGGGGAAGCGCTCACGTAATTGCAGTTCAGTGATGCCGTCTGCGACCTTTTGATTGACCTCCGCCACCGACATTATTTCTTTGTCGATCTCAGCATACACCGTGACCGTGCGCTCGCCAAAGTAGTGGAACAAGGTTGCCTGTTCTGGCCGGGTTTCAAACTCCGCCACGCTGCGCAGCAGTACCGTTTGCCCACGATTATTAATTAAGCTTAGACCGTAAAGGCTTTCCATTTGCCCCTGTTCCGGCTGGCGGTATTGCAAACGAAAACGTATACGCTCATCCACGGTTTGCATCTCTTCAACCAGTAAACCGTCAAAGGCGACTCGCACCGCTTGGGTTACGTCACTTACGGTTAGACCGTAGTTTGCCAATAATTCGTGCTTTAGCTGCAAATCAATAACGTCTTTACCAGGCTTGTAGGAAGTCCAAACGCGATTGACGCCGTGCATTTGCTCTAGCTCGTGGACAAGCTGGTCAGCGACCAAATAGCGGTCTTCCGAGTTAGCAACAATATCTAACTCGACGGCCTCTCCCGTCGGCGGCGAGTTTTCAACCGGAATCACCCGAATCATCTGAAGATCGGCCTGACTACGAGCAAACGCGCGCATGTCTTCAGCAATACGCAATGAACCGCGACTTAGTTCGGATTGCGTTTTTAAATACACATCTAACATACCCCATGAATCTTGCCGCCCCTCGGTAACACCCGGGACATTAGCAGCGTCGTGGTGGCCAATGGTGATTTTACTGGCCAGCAAATCCGGGCCCACAATCTCGCGCATGTCACGCTCTAGTTGCCAGAGTCGCTCACGAGTACGTTCAAAGGAGCTGCCCAGCGGAAGCTCCACTTTGACAGAAATCGCGTCTGTATCTCCGTCGGGATACAGATCCAATGACAAGCGGTGGGCGCTATACACATAGGCTAAACTCGCCACTAACGTAATAACGATGAAGCTGATAATACGATGGCGAAACATATGCCCCATGATCCAAACATAACCCCTTTCAACGGGTTCAAACCAACGCCGGGATAAAGACTGTCCCTTTTTTGCCTGGGCGCCCGCTAGCGCATGAGCAATATGCGCAGGCAACATAAATTTGCACTCGATCAATGAGGCAAGTAGCACCATTACCACTACGGCGGGCAGCATCCATAAAAACTTGCCCTCGGTACCCGACAAAAACACCAAGGGCATAAAAGCCAATACCGTAGTCGCCGAACTGGTAATGACCGGCGCCGCCATAGTGGCAGTTCCATCAATCGCAGCTTGCAGTGGCGATTTACCGCGCTCCGCTTCTCTGAAAATACTTTCAGCGATAACAATGGCGTCGTCCACCAGTACCCCAAGCATCAATATTAAGCCGGAAATACTAAGCTGGTTCATCGATATATTAAACATCGGCATTGCAATGAACGTCAGCATAATCGCGGTGGGAATACCCACCACTACCCAAATCGTAAAGCGAAAAGGGAAGAACGCCATAAGGGTAATAAAAACCAAACACATACCCACCAAGGCGTTGCTGGTTAACATCTCAAGTAAGTTGCGGGCATAGCGGGTGGTGTCGTTAAAGGCACTTAACTCCACGCCTAAAGGGACCAGCGCTTGCTGCTCTTCGACAAAGGCGCGCAAATCATTGGCAACGGCTAAGCCGTTAGCGTTGGCAGCCTTTTTTACCAGCAAGCTAATACCCGGTTCACCATTGGCCAAGGG
>NZ_JBFJWS010000415.1:0-2148 GCF_041623545.1 Zhongshania sp.
AAGGCTTCGCCCTGCGTATACACAACCTCGACTGTTTATTGGGCAAGTCTATGACAGCAACTTCCTCCGCTGAGCACACCGCGAGCTTTATTAGCGACTGCCAACAGGCTTTCAATAAGGGCCAGCTCGAGCGTTTGGTGCTCTCAAAGTACCAGGGTGATGAGCCCGAGCTCAATCGCATTAGTATTCGCCCTATCAAGCTGAAAGACACTAGCCTCCTGTCATTTCTCTATGAATATCGCAGCCGCCACGTCACCAAAAATGTCAGCTTAGACGACGCCGTAAGTCTGCTGCAACGCTGGCTAGGTAACGATTTTAGTAATGCTCACATGGTCAGTGCAGAATGGGAGATTCAACTGCGCTTTAGCAAGAAAGGTAAGCCACTGCTCAATAAACATCGGAACAAAAGCAGCACCAGCGCGCCAAGTGAAGCCCAGCAACACAACCGCGAAAAACACCGCTTTGTCGAGCAAAGCCGCCCCTATTTACAGGCCCTCGGCATTACCGACCAGCAAGCTCAAATCATTCCGGCCATGTCCCGCAAGTGGAAACAGATCAACCGCTTTATCGAGGTACTCGCCAACGCAATCAACAATACTGGCCTTGCCGAGCGCGAGACGATTCATATTGCCGATTTTGGTTCAGGCAAAGCCTACCTAACCTTTGCCTTGCACGACTATCTCCAGGATAAGCTCCGCCTTGCCGCCCAAGTCACCGGTGTAGAGTTGCGCCAAGAGCTGGTCGACCTTTGCAATAACACCGCCAAAAAACTAAGTTTGCAGGGTATAAAATTTGAACAGGGCGATGTCCAGCATTTCGCCGCCCAGCACATTAACGTGATGATCGCCCTACACGCCTGCGACACCGCAACCGACTACGCAATTCACATGGGTATTCGCAGCAACGCCGACATTATTATGTGCTCGCCCTGCTGTCATAAGCAGATTCGCCCCCAACTAAAAAGTCCAGCGACGCTCGCGCCCTTACTCCAACACGGCATTCACCTTGGCCAAGAGGCCGAAATGCTCACCGACGGTCTACGTGCACTATTACTGGAGGCGCATGGCTACGACACCAAGGTCTTTGAATTTATATCCTTAGAACACACCAGTAAAAATAAGATGATACTGGCGCAAAAGCGACGACAACACCGCGACAACAGCGAAGTGCTGCAGCAGATTGCCGATATAAAGGCTTTTTACGGTATTCAAGAACACTGCTTAGAGCGCCTACTTAACGACGGCGCCTAACAGCATTTGCCAGCCAACTTAGGCGGGTACGGCAGAATGAGCGAATACCCGGCCTCGCAAGCCACTCACATCAAAGGGCTGCCAATGATTATCGCGCTGGGCCAAGCGCTCCGCCACCGCATACATCACCGCAACATTGTGGGTTAGGCCAACGTGACTGCCCGGCACCCGTAAATTTTCGGTGTTGTTATTCAGCTCTTTATCAATACAGAACTGCCAGTCGACAATACCGTCGCCCTCACTGTACATTGCCGTTGACGGCACGCTTGGCGTTGCTTGCCAGCATTCTTTCCAGTCAAGCATCGGGTCGGTCATGGCACCGGGGTTCATCATTTCGTAGAGTTTTAGTACTGGCCCGGTTACCCCATCCATACCGGGAACATGAATTGGCGAACCCAAGGTAATCACTTGGCGGATAATATCCGGATTTTTATGGGCCAAGGTTCGCGCGTAAATTCCACCCAAACTCCAGCCGATGAGACTCACCTTGCGACAGTGGCGCGCGGCAAGGTCTTTAACATGCCCCTCGTAAGCCAAGTACTTTCGCTCAGACATGCCGCTATTTAGGCCCTGCTCCCAGCCATAAGCGGCGAAACCACGCCGCCGTAAAAAACCTCGCAGCGCCGCCGTGCCGCCATCTCCCGTCATAAAAGAAGGGGCGACCACCACTGGGTGGCCGTCGCCACACTTTATTTTATCCAGCCTTGAGCGAAAACTGACCATTGCCAACATTTCAAAGATAACCCGCAGTTCCTTTGCCGTTCGCAAAGCCGTGGGTTGAGCCGTTTTATTCTTGTTTTGAGCCATGTTCACCTCGTTGTGTAGCGGCAAGCGGCCTAGAAGGTAACAACTATATAACCTAAATTTCGCGCCAAGCGCAATACCGCGTTAATGCGCT
>NZ_JBFJWS010000416.1:0-2140 GCF_041623545.1 Zhongshania sp.
GATAATTTGCGTGGGCTCTGTGGTCCGCGTATTAAGCGGCCGGGTAGCGCGCCAGTAGCGCTGTCGTGGTCAATGGTTTGTTCGCCGGCAACAAAGGTGGCGACGTAGCCGGTGGCGCGCTGCATTAGGCGGCGTGCGCCCGTGGGTAGGTCAAAGACCATTTCTTGTAGCTTCAGCTGTAAGTTGTCGTAGTCAATAACATTGATATCGGCGCGATAGCCCGGTGCAATGCGGCCACGATCTTTGAGGCCGTAAAGGTCGGCGGTGTCGCTGGTGATCATCTGTACGGCCTTACTTAATTCAATTTTGGGTCCGCGTTTGCGATCTCGAGACCAATAGGACAGCATCATTGTTGGCGTGCCAGCATCACAGGCAACGCCGCAATGCGCGCCGCCGTCACCGAGACCAAAGTGACTTGCTGGGTGAACGAGCATGTCATATACATCGTCTAGGCTGTAGTTGTAATAATTGGTGATGGGGTATTGAATTAAGTTGTGCCCTTCATTGCCAAGCATGTGGTCGTAGCAAAACTCTTCTGGGGTAATGCCTTTTGCCTCGGCAAGTTTTACCACAGTGCTGTCGCGGGTTGGTTCCAAGTCTATCGGTGGTTCTATTGGAAACATATGCGAAAGATTTTCGTGCAGCATTTGCGCCATCGGATGGCGATACGTGCCGTTGGGTTCAGCGAGAATTTTTGCACGTACTTCGGGTTTGCGCATTTCGGCAACACGCTCAGCTAACGGCAAATGCTCAATGGCTTTGTAGCTTGGCCGGGTCGAAAATGTATGTTGCACGCTCTGTAAGCCGAACACGATGCCGGCGGGGCGAGCGCCCACCTGTGGGTAAAGGGGAATACCCTTAGCTTGCAGTTTACCTGCGTGTTCAAGCAGCATGCGCCAGCGGTCGAGTTCAGTATGGGTTTGCATCAGCCCAAAGATGACGGGCCGGCCGCTGCTAGTTGCAACATTGGCAATCCAATCGATTTCCGCATGAGCGACTTCAGACACCTCGCCGTCCATGCCCCTCGGAATGAGTTCAAAGACGCCTTTGCCGAGCTTGCCGAGTTCACCAACAATGGCCTCGAACTCGGCCTCCTCGGTATAAGTGCCGGGGACCACTCCGCCGGTATTATCACGGTGAGCAAGTAACCGCGAGGTCGACACTCCCAGTGCGCCTTTTTCGACGCCCTCGCGAACAATTGCGCACATTTGCGCGATTTCCTCAGGGGTCGCGTTTTCAGTTGCGGCGCGTTGGCCCATCACATAGTGTCTAACTGCGGAGTGGGGTACGTGGGTTCCCACATCCATCATCCAGCGCCGAGAGTCCAATACGTCGAGGTACTCGGGGAAGCTCTCCCAGCCCCAGGTCATGCCTTCAGTCAGCGCGGTGCCGGGAATATCCTCAACACCCTCCATTAAATCAATGAGACGTTGGCGCTCATTTTCACGCACCGGTGCAAAGCCCACGCCACAGTTGCCCATGACGACCGTAGTGACACCGTGCCAGCAGGAGGGGGCTAATTGCTCGTCCCAGGTCGCCTGACCATCGTAATGGGTGTGTACATCAACAAAGCCAGGGGTCACGAGATAGCCGCTTGCGTCGAATACCCGCTCGTTAGGGCTCGGGACTAAATTTTTAGCGACTTCAAGGATGACACCGTTTTTGATACGTACATCGGCTAACTGAGGCGGCGTTCCGTTGCCGTCGATAACGGTGCCGCCTTGAATGAGTAAATTAGGCATTGTTTTTTTCCTGTTGGCATATTGCGATGAGCTAAAGTTTCGATCAAACGGCTGGTCGACCGTAAGTTCTGCCAAGTGGAGAATCGCTGCCAAAACCCATAAGCTGGAGTAGCTTGGTTTGTCCAGATGTACGCACGAGTGGCGATAGGCAAACCCACCAATTCTCGTTAGGCATAAAACATTCCATAGTGTAATAGCCGAGAATCGCTGAGCGCTGGCGGTCTTTGGTGGTGTTGCTTCCGGTCTTGTGCCAGACCCGGCTTTCCATAACGATCAGTGAGCCAGCCGGAGCTTCAATTGCGACCGACGGCGTTTCCCATTCCTCGATCGTCGCTGACCGGCCGAGTTTATGGCTGCCAGGAACCATGCGGGTAGCGCCGGTTTCTTCGGTGAAATCA
>NZ_JBFJWS010000417.1:0-2110 GCF_041623545.1 Zhongshania sp.
CCCGCTAGTACAAGCGCAACTCGCTGGTTTACTGCCAAATATGCAGTGGGTGGACTCTGGTCAAGCCATTGCCCGACGAGTCGCTTTTCTACTTGAAGAATTGGGGCTAAAGCGAACGGTCAAAGAAGTCGTCGCAATGCAGTCAGCGATTATTCTCGGCGACGAGCAGGGCAGTGCGAGTTTAGTGCGTTATTTACAAAACAAAAATATTCAAGTCAGCGCTGATTAAACTCGGCGACACTGGCGTCATAAACGCTTAGCACCTCACTCATATTTTTATGCGCAGTATTATAATTTGTGATTCGCTTACGCCGCCGCTCATCATTATCGCGACCTGTACCAATTGCAGTTTTATCCATGGTATCTAAGCATTTCAAATAGCGCTGACTGTCTTCCATATAGCGCTCTACGCGGCGTTTAGACACATTCATATCGTCGACATCAGCAACCGCACCGTCAGCTAAATTTAGCGGTTTCAACGGCAAGATGCACGCCGCGTTGGCGAAGGGTGCCAAGCTAAATAGAATAAAAAAAACAGGTATTAAAAAACGCATGTGCTCAATCCGGCGATAAACTTGTTGGCAGAGTATACCGCAGAACGCACGACGGGAGACGGGAGACCCTTGTAAAAACACGGTCTCACTCACCTCCCAAAATGGTGGAATTTACTTTATAGCGCGCGGGGGTCAAAACCGCCAGCGTAAAACTGGCTATACCATTTGCGGAACTTCGCAATGGGGCCATCACCATCACACAAAATCGGCAGTGGGCGGTAAATTTTGTGTTCCCAAATTGGCTTGTCTTCTTCTAGCTGACCAACAATATTGGCAATGATCGCTGCGTTGACGCCGCCCTTTTTAACTTCACCATTAATTTTGGGCTGAATAAACGCAAAGCGTACCTGCACCTTGTGTTCATCGATCGGCGTGGTCATTCCCAATAAGAAGGTATCAGCGATACCTTCAAATTTGGTAAAACCCTGGCCTGGGCCTGCACTTCCGGTGCGAATTGAGCCTTTTACTTCGCCCCTCGGGGTTGGCATATTAGCCACCTGCAAGCCCCTTACAATTGGACCATCGTAGGTTGTTTCCCACTCGGGGAACGAGGCAGTACCGTGCACGTATTTGAAATGCGCCGGGTCGGCGGCATTTTCTGCCATTTCCTGTGGGTGAGTATTAATAATCCACTCGTAGCGGTCTTGCGGCGACCAATCATCACTATTAGCCTCTTCGTGGCTGATAACGTCCCATAGTGGCGCAGCGCCGTCGGGGTGATACCAAGCCCAAATGACTTGATTGGTTTCGGTAATAGGAAAAGTCTTTAGGCATTTTTTGCCCGCAACTTTCGGCGGCATATTCTTGGCGTAGGGAACCTCAACGCACTCGCCCTCGGGATTAAATTTCCACGAGTGGAAAGGGCAGACGATATTATTACCCTCGATCCGACCGCCACCAGTACCTGAGCGCTCATGAATGCCATGGCCAAGGTGCGCGCCTAAATGTGGACAGTAGGCTTCCATTAACACGGCTTTACCGGCTTCAGTGCGAAACAGCACTAACTCCTGATCAAAATAATGTACCGCGCGGGATTCACTAGGCGCCAGCTCGTCGGAGTAAGACACCGCAAACCAACCATAGGGCATGGGCATTGGATAGCGTTTTATAGATTGACTGGTCATTGTTCGGTCCTCAGGGCGCTTAGCGGCAAACGCAAGATTCGGTGAGATTGGCGTATTTTGCCCACACTTTACTCCCCACACCGCTACAGACAATGACAAATGGAGACAGGACACTGGCAAAAAACGCCACTTTTACAGCGACAAAACCAATTTGGCGGCGCTAGGCCGCCAAGTTTAAATTCGCGTTTTCGGCTTAACGCCAGCTCTTAAATTTTTCCGCCATCACATCGGCGCCCATACGAATTAGCGATTCATTTGGGGAGCCAGGCTGCACGCCCGTAGCGAGAATGGTTTGCTGTACGGCAATTTCCTTGGCCACCTCTTCCATCGTTTGCTCATCGACGGGCTCGCCCTCGGGGGTCTTGGCCTCGCCCTTAGCCGCTGCGCGGATTTGCGCATCTTGTTCGGAGCCCGGCTCAATACCACCGCGAC
>NZ_JBFJWS010000418.1:0-2097 GCF_041623545.1 Zhongshania sp.
GATGTGGTCTTGCCAGAATTGCGATTTATTGATTGTGCTCATGGATGGCTCCTCAGTTAAAAACAGAAGAGTAATGCTGTAGTGGAACGATTATTAGATGTGGTTTATTGATCGCTTACCTCCTTCCTCCGCAGGGGTGATGACAATTTAAAATCTGACGTTCAACGTCATACCTGCGAAGGCAGGTATCCAAATGAGCGCTAGCGAATGCTTTTGGGTCTCCGCCTCCCGCCCCGCATCAAATCTTATTCAGGCTTTTATCTTTCTCCAGCTGATAGCTCTGTAGGTCTTCGGCAAGCATTAGATTGCCTCGGTAGTGCTCCCGGGCTTCCATGAAAAGATCTTTCACGGTGTGCTGGGCTTTGTGCTTACTTTTGGATGATTGATGGCTGCGGTAGCGCTGGCTGAAGTGGGTGAGTATCAGGTGAGGGAGTGCGGTATCAGCGGCGGTCTTGGCGACCATGGCGGCGGTGCTGTGCATGTATTGGGGGCCAACTTTGGCGAGGACGTCTTCGGTGAAGGTGGCTTCGTGTATTAATAGGTCGCTGTCTTGTAAGGCTTGATGCAGCAGGCTGGGCTGGTCGTTGTCGCCGCCAACCACTATTTTGCGCGCTGGCCAGGCTGGGGTGCAGACGTCTTTCGCGTAAACGGTTTCGCCGTTATCCAGTGTTATATCTTCACCTTGTTGTAATTGGTGCCACAGGGGGCCGCGGGCTACGCCTAGGGCGTCCAGTTTGGCTTCGTCTATGTGAGTCGGCGGTATTTCTTTGATGTGGTAAGCGAAGCAGGGCACGCGGTGAGACATGGCTACTGCGCTAACGTCTATTGCGCCATCGTTGTAATGGAAGTCATCTTGATCACTGCGCACAAAATGCAGTGGGAAGCGCAGATTGTGAACGTCGGTGTGGGCAAAGGTATTTCGCACGTACTGTTCAATGCCGTCTGGGGCGCAGATGGTGAGAGCCTCGGTGCGGCCGCTCATATTGGCGCTGGCAATGAGACCGGGTAGGCCATAGCAGTGATCGCCGTGAACATGGGTGATGAAGATGGTCTTGAGCTTTGCGCTGGAGTGAGGGCTATGTAGCAGGCGGTGTTGAGTGCCTTCACCGCAGTCGATCAAATACCATTCACGATTGTCATCAATGGCCAGCGCGAGTGCGGTGACGTTGCGCTGCGCCGTTGGCGTGCCGGCGCTGGTGCCTAAAAAAGTAAAACGCATAAATTCGGTATTGTTGCTCTGTGTTGCTGTTCATTGTGGGCTAAATAGCTTGGCGTTGCTTGAGTATTTGTAAAGTATCTGGCGACGGCTGGGCTTCTAACATGGCAGTAATGCTGTCGATTAGGTTGCTCGCCATAAAGTCGGTGTCGCGCATCATGGGGTCTAATTGGCGATTTTTGCGCACCCGCGCATGGTCAGAGATGCCGTGAAAGGCGAGTACATTCATCATTAATATACGTTGCTGGCCAATTTCCGGGGGTAAATGGGTTAATTGATTGGCGGCGAGCTTGGCGAGCTTGGTTTCTCTGGGTATTTGCAGGGGGTGGGCATCCTGCCGGCTGTAGCCAAGGGTATTGCTGGCTATCAGCTCGGCGCTAATGTGGATGTAGGCTTCACCGCCGTCGGGGTCTTCGAGCTTGTCGAGTAAGGGTGCAACGATGGCGGTGGCTAACGAGCGGGCGATGGGTTGCGCGGTGTTCTGAAGTTCGTCTATTAATTCGGCCCGTTTGGCCGCTACGCCGGGGCTGTGTTTGTCGAAAATAGCCTGTAATAGGCCGGTTTTGTTCCCGAAATGGTATTGCACGGCGTTGCGATTGTTTTGGTTGGCTTGCCGGGTGATGGTATTGACCGATACTGCCTCAAAGCCTTGATCGGCAAATAATAGCTCTGCGGTGCGAACAAGGGTTTCACGGGTTCGGAGGCTGCGGCTGTCTTTGATCGTGCTTACATTCATGTTGTCACCATTTTTTGCGGTGCCGGTCGTTCCCTAAGTTGTTGGTAAGCTTAGCAAAAAAGCCAAACTTATAAACCGTGTTAGACCTTGTGTGACGTTAAAATTACGCGCAAACTCCCGCGCCCTCCTGACTGTAAGCATAGCC
>NZ_JBFJWS010000419.1:0-2055 GCF_041623545.1 Zhongshania sp.
AATCGAGCACGAAATTTTACGACGCAAGTCGTTGAATTAGGCGTCGGGCGTCTGACGTCTGACGTCTGACGATCCGTTCTGCCAAACTGCTACTCGCTCCAAATACGCCTTCCTCGCAATCTCCATGTCTTTCAAAAATGGTTCTAGCTCATTGAGTGTTAAGGCTTGCGGGCCGTCGACTAGCGCTTTGGTCGGGGCGGGGTGGAAATCGACTAATACCATATTGGCGCCAGCTAATACCCCTTGCGCGGTCGCGTGGCAAAGCTCTAAAACCCCATCAGGTGCGACGTCGCGGCTGCCTACCGAGTGAGAGGGGTCGATACACACGGGCATTCTGGTTAGGCGCTTTACTGTGGGCACCTGCGCAAAATCCACCATATTGCGGTGGGGTGCGCCGAATTCACTTTTCATGCCACGTAGGCAAAAAATGACTTGGCTATTGCCCTCACTGGCTAAATATTCCGCAGCGTTTAATGATTCATTTAGGGTGATCCCAAAACCGCGCTTCAACAGGGCGGGGTATTCACTTTGTTTACCAATAGCCTTGAGCAGTTCAAAGTTCTGAGTATTTCGGGTGCCGATTTGCATGATTACGCCGCAGGGGCGGCCAGCATCGCCGAGCGCTTTATCAATTTCGTGCATATGACTTTCATGGGTGACTTCCATGGCGATGACTTTGATGCCGTATTTACCGGCTAGATCAAAGACCCAGGGTAGGCACTCTTTACCGTGGCCTTGAAATGCGTAGGGGTTAGTGCGGGGTTTGTAGGCCCCCATACGCGTGCAGTTCAAACCATTTGATTGTAAAGCGCGGAGCATTTCTTCAACATGTTTGGGGTTATCTACGGCGCACAGGCCTGCAAATATGTGGAGCGAATCCTGATCGAAGCTGAGGTCTTGGTAGTGGAAGCCGCTGCGTCCGCCTTGCGCCTTATGGCGGCCGAGAATGCGGTATTCCTCAGAGATCCTTATGACTTTTTCTACCGCCGGAAGGCTTTCAATCTCGTCGATATCCAGCGCGTGAGTGTCGCCGAGTAAATAAATTTCTCTGAGGCTTTGTAGCTGGCCGCTGACCTCATGTTGTTTGATTGTTATCCCTGGTAGCTGCTGTAGATGGCTCATGGTTTTCTTAAAGGCTGGATCTGACTCCTGAATATTCGGATGCAGTATAAGTAACATTAAAATCTCCTTGAGCGAGCGTTCATATGCGCAGGTCGACAAAGAATGCAAATAGCGTAAATATCTTTGCTCATAATTCCCGTACGCAATGATAGTATAGGCAATGATTTACGATCTGGATTACGAATAACTTCCTATGGCTGTGCCCTTATATTTACGCATTGGTATTCGGTATTTTCGACGCGCATCGGGAAACGATCGTTTTCTCTCCTTGGTCTCTTGGTTCTCGCTGCTTGGCATGTTGATTGGCGTGGTGTCACTGATTGTCGTGATGTCAGTGATGAACGGTTTTGAACGGGAATTACAGCAGCGGGTCTTGTCGGTAGTGCCCCACGGCTATATTGAAGGTCCCCAGCGGCGCTTGGCGAATTGGCAGCAGTATGCAACTACGCTCGCTGAAACCCCAATGGTTAGCGGCGTTGCGCCCTATGTAGGGGGGAAAGCGATGCTGGCGGTATTTAAGCGTCTGCGCGGTGTGTCGCTGTATGGTATCGATCCGGAGCAGGAGCGCCGGGTTTCGGCGGTCGCAGAGCACATGATCGCAGGTGAATACCTAAGTGGCGATGGCGGGCAGTATCAAATTATTATCGGCGATATTCTTGCTCGCCAACTCGGTGTGAGTATCGGCGATGGCCTGACCGTTATTCTACCCAAAGTGACGGTAACCCCGTTTGGCCTATACCCTCGTGAAAAAGAATTTACCGTTAGTGGTGTGTTTAGCGCGGGAGCGCAGCTTGACGGTACTAGTGCCTTTATTCACATTGGCGACGCTCAGCGCTTATATCAGCTTGGTCATGATGTTGAAGGCTTGCGCCTGCAGTTGACGGACATGTTTGCCGCGCCGCAATTGCTACCTGTGCTAGCCGCGGAGTTGCC
>NZ_JBFJWS010000420.1:0-2030 GCF_041623545.1 Zhongshania sp.
GAATAACTCATGCGCTGACTCAATGGGCACAGGCTAATTGTCGACTGCGGGCCATGCATAGAATAGTACTTCGCTTCCAGCGCACTCGATTTACTTTTTCGCCAAAAACTCATTAGGCGCAACGCTGATGGTAAGTAGGCGCGTCGAAACTTAATCGAACAACACGCCCGTAGGCAAAATCGATAATTTGCAATGGGGTACCTGAAAGCAAATGGCTGACAACTGAGCCCGGAAGATTAGGCAAACAAATCGCTTTGCGAGGCTCTTCGGCTTCAGCGAAAAGCAATACTAAATCGAGAATTTCCAAACCTTTTGAGGACTCTCTGGGGTATAGCGTGTAGTCGAAGCCTTGCTTTACGTCAGGCAGAATATTGTCGACCGCTATATGGCGTACGCTCCCATCATCGTCGTAGCCTAGCAAGTAACTTGCAATAAGCATGAAATACTCCTGAGCGTATTGAATATGCTGCCAAGTATGCTGCTAAGCCCAGCGACAGTGAATCCGTTCAACTACCTATCGAAAGCTAATTATCGGCCGCGAAAGCGTTGTCTACATACGGAGAATTACCTACAGCGCTGTAAACACGTCGCAATTATCCTAAACACTCTGATTTCCGTCGATGGGTTTCTACATGACCGAACACCGAAATCCAAATTTTTGGATTGTTGATGACTCTAGGGCCGACAGAATTATTTTCAAAGAAACACTCAGTCGTATGGGGACTAAGTCACAGCTGCGTGAAATTGACGACGGCGAAATTCTCTTAAGCGAACTTGAGCACAAAGAAAACAATGAACTCCCTGACGTAATATTTTTAGACATTAGTATGCGACGAATGAACGGAAAATCAGCCCTACAGCTCATTCGCGAAGAGAAGCGTTACGACCACATCTATATCGTGATGCAAACTGAATGTATCGCTCTTGGCGCCGATGCCTTTATCAGTAAATCCACCGACTTCAATACCTATCTTAAAAAACTTACGTCAGTTATAACCGCTTGGCAGGAAGCGGCTTAACAACTACCACATCCCTACTGCCTTGCTCCTCTGCTATTTTGTGGCTTCGCCAACACATCAGTACTTCGCCAGGGATTGATGTCTAAACCGCCTCGACGCAAATATCTGGCGTATACCGTTAAATTCTCGGGCGTACAGCACTGCTTAATGTCACTGAATATTTGCTCCACACAGTGCTCGTGAAAATCGTCGTGCTCACGAAAAGACACCAAATAAGCCAACAAGCCCTCGCGATCTATACGCGGCCCACGATAGTCTATCTCAATACTCGCCCAGTCGGGCTGAGATGTCACTGGACACCGTGAGCGCAGTAAATGGCTAAACAGCGCCTCCTCAACCACATCAGAGGTATTTGCGCTAAGCAGGGTCGCGGCTGGCTGGTATGCTTCAATACTGATATCAAGGTCGTCTATGCAATGCCCCTGGGGCTCAACAATGCCATGACTCTCCTGCCAAGTGCCTGGTGGGTGGATTGTAACCAAAACATCGGCTCCCGCCGCGGCAGTCAAATCGCGCTGTAGCAGCTGTGTCATGGCGTCGAGCCCGGCTAAACGAGTTTGATTAAATGAATTGAGATAAAGCTTAAAAGACTTAGATTCAATAATATTTGGGGACTGCGCTGGAATGCGAAACTCAGCGCAAGCAACGATAGGCTTACCCTTTTCATTCAAGCAAGACAGCTCATAGGCATTCCAAACATCAACCCCGACAAAGGGTAGGTCCCCCTTTACACCTAAACCAGCGCGTCCGTCTTGCCGAGGAATCGGGTGTAGGCAGTTTGGGTCGTATTGACCGGGGTAACTAACCTGTTCGCCCAAGGGCCCATGACCGAGATGTTTACTCATATATTTATCTGCCTTCTTTACAAAGCTGCTTACGCAAATATCTCTACTGACGTAGGCGAGTGCCCGTACGCAGAAGATGCATACAATAAGCGTAGGCCGCTATAGTAAACACCCCAACCATAATGAAGGCCGTGGTTACATTCACATCAGATACACCCAGCACACC
>NZ_JBFJWS010000421.1:0-2004 GCF_041623545.1 Zhongshania sp.
GAAAAAGCGCAGCAGTTACTGGTTAAACTGAGTGCGTTTATGAACGAGAATATATACCCAAATGAAAAAGCCTATGCCGAGCAATTGCATAGCGCGGGCAATCGCTTTGGTATTTTACCACTCATGGACGAGCTCAAGCTCAAGGCTAAGGCGGCGGGCCTGTGGAATTTGTTTTGTCCTGAAGAGTTTCCCCAGTACTGCGAGCATGGCGGTTTAAGTTTTACCGACTACGCCCCTCTCGCGGAATTGATGGGTCGCGTTCTGTGGTCACCGGAAGTATTTAACTGTAACGCGCCAGACACCGGCAATATGGAAGTGTTTATGAAGTACGCCACTGACGCTCAGCGTGATAAGTGGTTAACCCCATTGCTTAATGGCGATATTCGTTCGTCCTACGCCATGACTGAACCCCAAGTGGCCTCTAGCGACGCCACAAATATCGAACTTAGTATTGTAAGAGATGGCAATGAATGGGTTTTAAACGGTCGTAAATGGTTTATTACCGGCGCGATGAATGAGCGCACGGCAATCTTTATCGTAATGGGTAAATCTGACCCAGATAATGTCAGTCGTCACCAGCAGCAGAGCCAGGTGTTGGTGCCTAAGGGCACGCCGGGCATGTCCATTATACGGCCGTTGACTACCCTGGGTTACGACGATGCGCCTATTGGTCATGCTGAAATTGTATTTGAAAATGTAAGAGTGCCGCTGGAAAATATTTTATTGGGCGAAGGCCGCGGTTTTGAAATTGCGCAGGGCCGTTTGGCGCCGGGTCGTATGCATCACTGCATGCGCTTGATCGGCGCTGCCCAGCGTTCATTAGAGCTGGCCTGTCAACGGGCAGTGTCGCGTACTACTTTTGGGCGGCCGCTGAGCAAACATCAGTCGGTGCGAGAGGAAATATCGCGGAGCTTTTCCGAAATCGAAATGGCGCGTTTGCTGGTATTAAAAACCTGTAAACAGATTGATGAACAGGGTCCAATGCAAACCACCGATATGATTGCGGCAACCAAGACTACGGTGCCTTTGCTAGTGCAAAATGTTATTGATCGCTGCATGCAACTACATGGCGCCGGCGGTTTAACTGAAGATTACTTTATGGCAGAGGCGTTTAATTACGCGCGGTGGTGTCGCCAGGCAGACGGCCCGGATCAGGTCCATCAGATGGCGTTGGGTAAACAGATTATTGATCGTTACGCTGTTTAAGGAGGATGCATGGCAAATACCTTTGAATTAGATGTTGCGGTGTTAAGTGACTATTTAACGGAAAATATAGCTGGCTTCCGCGGGCCGATAACCGCAGAAAAATTTGCCGGTGGGCAGTCTAACCCCACCTATTTAATTGATGCTGTCAGTGGCAAGTACGTGCTGCGACGTAAGCCACCAGGTGAGTTGCTGAAGTCTGCCCACGCCGTAGATCGCGAGTTTAGAGTTATGAAAGCACTGGCGCAAAGCGACGTGCCAGTTCCTACAATGCGCCTGCTCTGTGACGACGATAGTGTCATTGGTTCAATGTTTTATGTAATGGACTACATCGACGGTCGTATTTTTTGGGATGCGGGTTTGCCTGAACAAAGCCCAACAGAGCGCGGCGCGATTTATGATGCGATGAATCGGGTTTTAGCCAATTTGCACAATATTGACGTCGATCGCGTTGGCTTAAGCGATTACGGGCGGCCCGGCAATTATTTTGAGCGCCAACTAAGTCGTTGGACCTCCCAGTATCGCGCCAGTGAAACCGAGGCGATGCCGGCTATGGAAAAATTGATCGTGTGGCTCAATGAAAATTTACCGCCAGACGATGGTTTGGTCTGTATTAATCACGGTGATTTTCGCCTCGATAATATGATGTTTGACAACGATACGCCTACGGTATTGGCCTTGCTTGATTGGGAATTATCCACCTTAGGCCATCCTTATGCGGACTTAGCCTATCAGTGTATGCAATTGCGAATTCCGAGTGATGCCGCTATTCCGGGGCTTGGTGGGATTGACCGCACGGCA
>NZ_JBFJWS010000422.1:0-2004 GCF_041623545.1 Zhongshania sp.
CGGATGTATACCGACGCACGTATTACCCGCATTTTTGCCGGCACTTCTGAGGTGATGAAACTGATCGTCGGGCGCGACATCTTTTCAGAAAACTTTGTGCCTTATATCGACCGCTAGGAGGCTGGCCATGTCTGGTTATGACACCCTGCAGTATTCTGTTGATGGGCATGTGGCAACGATTCTTCTGAATCGACCAGAAACGCTGAATGCCTTTACAGTGCAAATGCGCAAAGAGCTGCTGTCAGCCTTAATGGCTGTGGATGAAGATGCCGATGTACGCACGGTCATATTGGGCTCCACCGGCAAGGCTTTCTCTTCCGGTGCAGATTTGGCAGAAGGGCTGGGCGAGCAGAAAACTGTCGAAGACCAGCTGATGAAGGAGTATGCGCCCATACTGGCTGCGATGGCCGAGCTCAAAAAGCCAATTATCGCGGCTGTGCCGGGAGTAATGGCTGGAATTGGTGCGGCTTTTGCGATGAACTGCGATCTGGTGGTGATGGCCGATACCGGTAGCTTGCTGATGGCCTTTACCAATATCGCATTGGTCCCCGACGGCGGCGCCAGCTGGCAGCTTCTGCGCCATCTAGGCTACCAGAGGGCATTTCAACTGATTGCCGAAGGCGGTCGTCTCAGCGCCCACGAATGCCTAGAGGCAGGCATTGCCAACAAGCTGGTGCCGGCAGGCAGCTTGATGGACGAATCGCACAAGTGGGCCGCTGAGCTGGCACAGCGAGCCCCTGTGGCGTTGCGGGAAGTGAAGCAGCTGTTGCGCAGCGCAAGTAGCCTCACTTATGCCGAGACAATTGCATTAGAGGCGAAAACCCAAAATATCTGCTTGGCCACCGAGGATGCTACGGAAGCTGTGCAGGCCTTTATGGACAAACGCCCGGCGGTATTCCAGGGGCGATAACAGTGAGTCTAACGCCTGAGTGAAATTTGGCTGATAGACCAGTGTATTTGACGTTTCCCAGAACCCCGCGATAGGTGCTTTTGGCCGCTCCCCCGTCCAGGGTTGCCTGCGCGGCTATCGCTACACATAGCAATAGCCGTCAAAACCTATATCAATCGCAGTGCGGTCAAAGCGTTTTTTACTGGTTGATAACCGGTAATTCCATTAGCTCGGCATCGCCAGGCAGGTCGATGGCGGCAATTTCAATGTTTTCATTAGCTCTAACGGCGCCTGTTACGACCACTTCTTCGATCTGTCGTACAGCGTCGTCGGCGACGCTTACGCTGGTGGCTACAGTCAGGGCTATCAATGCAATCATGCGGTTCATGGAATATCTCTCCCGGCTTTTGGAAATTCTGTGGGCGCTATTCTCACCGCTAATTGTGACGGGCGTATGACAATTCCTTTCCTCTCATTTTATGGCATGTGGTTACCGGAAGGGTGTTCGCGTCTTTTGACGGTGATATTGAGTTGCTGGGTAATAGCGAGCGTTGGGTCGATGTCATCGCGGCTGTTGTGCTGAGATCTGACGGGCATCTATTTGCGGGTGGCCTACCGGAGGCGGAGCCGCTATAATTCGCGTCCAGTTTTCCCAAGGCGGCGCCATTCCCGCCACATCATTGAGGACGGTACTAGTGAAAAAGGCAGTGAGTGTTAATCTGGCGGCGATTTTTGTGCTTCTGGCAGGTTTTAGTGCATCGGTATGGGCGCTCACCGACCAACAGCGCGCCGAAATGGAAGAGCGTATCAAGCCGGCCGGGCAAGTATGTCTGGAAGGTGACAGTAGCTGTGGCAGCGCCTCTGCGTCCAGTGACGGAGTGGGTAAATCCGGCGAAGAAATATACAGCACCTATTGTCTGGCGTGTCACACTACAGGTGCAGGTGGCGCCCCCAAGATTGGTGATAAGGCCGCTTGGGCCGATCGCATGAGTAAGGGTATTGGTGAAGTTTACGCTAACGCCATAAATGGCATTAACGGTATGCCGCCAAAGGGAACCTGTATGAGCTGCTCTGATGGCGAAATTGAGGCGACAGTCGACTATATTATTGAAAAC
>NZ_JBFJWS010000423.1:0-2002 GCF_041623545.1 Zhongshania sp.
GCGGCAAACAGGAACATGCCGCTGTTCCAATAGTAGTCACCTTCATCGAGGTAACTTTGCGCGGTATCGGCGTTGGGCTTTTCGACAAAACGCGACACGGTATAGGCGCCATCTTCAGTGTTCCCATCAATAGCGACGCCGCGCTGAATATAACCATAGCCCGTGTGCGGCGTCTCCGGCACGATGCCAAAGGTCACTAATTTACCTGCTTGGGCCTGTACACGGGCTTTTGCTACTGCGGAGTGAAAGGGCGGCACGTCGTTAACGACGTGATCTGCGGCCATGATTAATAGCAGCGGCGCGGCGCCTTTAGCGCTTTCTAATGCGTCGAAGGCGGCCAAGGCAATGGCCGGCGCAGTATTACGGCCTACCGGTTCTAAGATAATGGAGTCTAAATTGGCGCCCATTTCTTGGGCTTGTTGAGCCACAATAAAGCGGTGCTCTTCATTGCAAATCACCGAACTACCTTCTTCACTTAAACCCGCCACCCGCGCAAGCGTCGCCTGCAGCATGGTGTCTTGCTCAGCAATCGCCAAAAATTGTTTCGGGTATAGACTGCGGCTCGAGGGCCATAAACGGCTTCCGCTACCGCCCGCCATTATGATGGTTTTCATGAAGAGTCCTTGAGGTAAATAGTGATGATGAATCGTCAAACGCCAAATAAACGTATTTCACTTTGGATTACTGAAGGTGCAGTTTACCGAATTATACTCGGCACTCAAAATGGACTGTGCACTTAATTTGCGGTCTTTACCCGAATACGGCTCGCGCAATTGTCTCTAGGGTTATGATCAGCCGAGTTAATGCGTTAAAATTCCGCTACGCCTTCGGTGCATTCGCCTTTTATTAAGCCAATTGCCCGAACTATCTGCCGCACGCACATTCGGTGAGCTATGAAACGTATTATTTACCCCGGCACTTTTGACCCCATTACCCGTGGCCATATCGACCTCGTTGAGCGGGCTTGCAAACTGTTTGACACGGTGGTGCTTGCTGTCGCCAACAGCGAGAAAAAAGTCCCGATGTTTGCGCTACAAGAGCGTATGGATTTGTGTGCCGAGGCCCTGGCCCACGTACCGAACATTGAGGTATGCAGCTTTACCGGCCTGACAGTGGAGCTGGCCAAAGCGCAGAACTGCGGCATTATCCTGCGCGGTGTTCGCACAGTGGCGGATTATGAGTATGAATTGCAATTGGCCAATATGAACCGCTCATTAGCGCCGGGCATAGAGACCGTATTTTTAACACCGGGGGAGTCGCTGTCGTATGTGTCGTCTTCGCTGCTGAGGGAAATCGCCAGTATGGGCGGCGACGTATCCCGCTTTGTGCCTGACAATGTCAGTAAAGCGCTGAACGCACGCTTCCCGCCCCGTAAGTGAGTTTGTAATGGCACTGGTTATTACCGACGAATGCATTAACTGCGACGTATGTGAACCTGAATGCCCCAATGAGGCTATTTATCAGGGCGACAGCATTTACGAGATTGACTCAAACCGCTGTACTGAGTGCGTAGGGCATTTTGACGAGCCTCAGTGCCAGCTGGTTTGCCCGGTGGATTGCATTCCCCTTGATCCAGCATTTGTAGAGACCGAAGAGCAATTGATGGAGAAGTATGAGAAGTTAATTGCTGCTGGGTAAGAAAAACCAAAATTTGCAGCCAAGGAAGGCCGCCAATGAAACACCCCTGCGTATACATACTCGCTAATAAGCCTCACGGCACCCTCTATATTGGCGTCACAAGTAATATTGTTTCCCGCATTTACCAGCATAAGGGGGATTTAGTAGCAGGCTTTAGCCGCCGCTACTCAGTTCACCGTTTGGTCTACATTGAATTGCACCAAGACATGTACGCTGCAATCACACGTGAAAAGCAGCTCAAACGGTGGAAGCGGGCATGGAAGATTCGTTTGATAGAAGACAAGAATCCGGAGTGGCGGGACCTGTACTTTGAATTGTATTAGTAGATTGCAGGAGCCTGGGCTCCGTAGCTGAGATGGACCCC
>NZ_JBFJWS010000424.1:0-1983 GCF_041623545.1 Zhongshania sp.
AGAAATGCTCCGCTACAACACCGCGTTTATTGCGATGCGCCGGACGGCGACCCAAGATATTGAATGGAACGGATACAATATAAAGAAAGGCGATAAAGTCGTATTACATTACCATGCGGTTAACCACGATGAAGATGTATTCGGCGACGATGCGATGAAATTTGATATCCACCGCGCCAAGAAAATGCCTACACTGCGCCGAGAAATGCGCGCATTTGGCATTGGCGAACATTTTTGCTTGGGCATGAATTTAGCGCGCATGGAATTGAATATTATCTTTGAAGAACTGATTCCACGTATCCGCAATCCTAAATTTGCCGGTGACGTGACTTATATGCGCTCATTCTTCATCAACACGATTAAATCAATGCCAATCACCTTTGATCCTGTCTCTGCATAAAATGGCAAAGCACTAGCCATTCGCTAATTAAACACAGAGGCTCATCTTAGTGCGTTCCTCCAGTAAAGGAGGAACGTACTTTGCAAGACTTGCAGAACCTCATCAAGCGCCAACAATCCCCTGAATTAGCCCTTTGATCTGCTGCCGATCATAATTCAGCGCAGCCATATCCTCAGTCGCAGGCTCATAGCTCACCGTGGCACCCGCGCCTGCGAACATAATGACATTTGGGAACATGGGGTGATCGTCTTCTCTAACCTCAAGCTCTAGCGGATTTCCCACTGCCTCAAACCACAGTTCTAGATATTCCTTCCAACTGTAATTCTCATCGCCAACAAGATAGCCCTTGCCCGACTCGCCTTTATTCAAAGCATTCAGCGCCGCCTGTGCAAGCGAACGAGCGCTGATGTGATTGGTGCCGCCTTTCGGCGCAAATATAGGTAGACCCGGAATATTGCCCCGCGCGTATTGCTCCAGCGCACTGATATACGGAACATCCATACCAGGGATATTACCGAGGACAAACGGTGCATTGATGCAACACACCGAAAACGTTTCATTACTCAAAGCACGAACCGCCACGTCGGTATTATGGCGCGAGGTGACATAGGGACAGACACCGATCTGCTGCGGCGCAACTTGCGGGTAAAAAGTCCCGACCATCACTGCCCTGCTCATACCTGCGTCCCGAGCAGCGACAAAGAAACGGGGTACCGCCTCATCATTTGCCTTGGTGTAAAAGTCCTGGGGCGACACTGAGCCGTCTTGGGGAATATTGCGAATATCCGCCGCGGCTGAGAATACCAGCCAATCGAAGCCGTTCAGGCGGCCATCAGAAAAATCGTCATTGATGTAGTCACCTTGGAGAAACGACATATCAGCCAGTCCCGGCACTGCCGTCGGCTTGCGGGACATCAGCGTTACCGCATGACCGTTTTCTTGCAAGTAAAGTGCAATCTCGCCGCCAATTAAGCCCGTACCACCTACCACTAATACCTTCATGATTTATTCCTGTGTTAAAACTAAATTATTCGGTTTATCGATCATCCGACCTTAAAACGCGCGAAAGCGCCGCTGAACATGCCGTTGGCGCAATGCCACTTGCTGTTGCCGCTGCGCCTGACTAACAACCGGCGTAGATTCCGGCAAGTACTCACGAACTTTGTCAAAAGCCACTTTTTGCACGGTAAGGCTGGGCCACTGCTCCGGCGTGGGCGTTTCGCTATAAGCCCAGCGCGGCGCAAGAAAGCCTTCGCGGTGGCCGCTGGTATCCAACCAGTTTGGCACCCCGGGGTCGCGGTGCGCTACCACCAAACGGATGACGCCGTCCGCATCTGCTGTCATTTGATGGCCATTTAAACTGCTAATACGGTTGGCGTAATCAATGGACTCACCCCACAGATTACTCAACTGGAAGCCGATATAGTTGGGCGGCAACTGAATTCGATTCTCAATAATTAGCGCTTCCCCCTCTTCCAATTCAAAGATGCCCCCCGCGTAGAGATTGGTGCTCATACCGCCGCCGGTCGCGCCGGAGGCGACATTGATGTTATTGAAGGCATTGCGTTTAAACGCCACCCCCG
>NZ_JBFJWS010000425.1:0-1979 GCF_041623545.1 Zhongshania sp.
CAGGCACTGTTTTTGGAGAGCCAACAGCACCTGAGTCAAGGGATTGGGATCAGTAATACCGTGGTGCTACTGACTAGTTCCCTGTTCGTGGCGCTCGGTACTGAAGCTGCCCGCCACGGTAAACGCCAGCACGCGTACCGCTTAATAGGTTTCGCCTTTGTATTGGGTCTGTTGTTCCCGGTGTTGAAAATGGCGGAGTGGCTGCCAAAAGTTAACGCTGGGCTGACGCCGGGTGAAAATCTGTTCTTCATGTATTACTACTTGATGACCGGTTTGCACCTTTGCCACTTGGTTCTGGGCTTGGTGATTCTGGCTTTTGTGATGCGGGATTTGCGGGTTTCGACAGCGCCGAATATCAAGTTCATTGAAGCCGGTGGAACCTACTGGCATATGGTTGATTTGTTATGGCTGATATTACTCGCACTGTTTTATTTAATGAGGTAGACGATGACTACTTACCTTCGTAATAGCCTAACTTATGTATGGGCCTTCTTGGTTGCCATTTCTATTGCCTCCTGGTGGGTTGGTCGGGGGCAAGTCGACAACTTCCAAGTCAATGGGATTATCACGACAACCGTTTTCCTTATCGCCGCAATTAAAGCGCGCTTGGTAATTCGTCATTTTATGGAAGTTCAGTATGGGCCACAGTGGCTAAAATTGACGTGTGACGCTTGGTTGGCTTTTGTGTTTCTGTGGATGTTTGGGTTTTATTGGGCGAGTTTATAGATCAAACTTCAAGCGAGAAATCAAATTGTAAACCGGCAAGTGCGGCACTTGTCGGCGCGCACTCTGATTTACGAGCTCAGTACATAATTTGATCAATCCCTCGATTGGCGGCCGTGTTCACAGCTCCGCACATAAGTCTATACCGATTACGCAAACGTAATATTGCTTCCTAAGTCTCGATATTTTTAGCCGACAGTGCTACTTTTCCGCATTGCTTTTTAACCTTGTGTCTTAGTTTGTGCACAGCGGTGTAATAGGTGTAGTCCTTGATTTATAGCCAATAGGGAAGTGATATGACTAGGCGGATGGTAATCATGCTTGTGCTGAGCGCTGTGGTATTTGGCGGCGTATTTGGTATGAAGTGGTTTGGCAATAAAGCAATGAATGACTACATGAATAATATGCCGACGCCAGCGGTTACGGTTGCAAGTGCTAAGGCAAGCACCATGGTATGGCCGAACCGACTCACCGCAGTGGGTAGCTTGGTGGCGGTAAACGGTGCTGACCTCACTGCCGAAGTTGATGGCGTGGTTTCCGCTATTCACTTTGAATCTGGCGATACCGTCAAAAAAGGAGATCTTTTACTCACCTTGTCGGCAGCGAGTGAGGAGGGTGAGCTTAAGCGTTTACAGGCTCAAGCGGAATTAGCTGAGCTAAACCGGACTCGTAAAGCACAATTATACAAGGGTAAATCGATCTCCAAAGCGGAGCTCGATACGGCTGATGCTGAAACCAATGTGGCACTGGCTGCCGTGGAAGCCCAAAAAGGGCGCTTGGCGCAAAAAGTGGTGACAGCACCCTTTGCTGGCAAATTGGGTATTCGTCGTGTCAACGTTGGGCAATACCTCGGCATGGGCGCGCCCATCGTAACCTTGCAGAAGCTAAATCCAATTAATGTCGACTTTTCGCTCCCAGAACATTACCTCTCTGCCTTAGAGGCAGGGCTGCCGGTGTCGGTGTTGGTCGATGCTTACCCCGATCAGGTATTTCAGGGGCAGATATTGGCGATCGAACCGAAGGTGAACCCGCAAACCCGTAATTTTGATTTACGCGCACGTTTAGATAATTCTGAAATGCTACTCAAGCCGGGCTTATTTGCCACCGTGACCATTACCCTGCCTGGCGACAATGTGCTCACCGTTATTCCTCGTTCAGCAGTTAATTACACGTCTTACGGCGATTCAGTTTTTGTGGTGCAAGCGCGCGCGGACGAAGACGCGGACGGTGCCACTGCAACTGAAAATTTGGAGGTA
>NZ_JBFJWS010000426.1:0-1973 GCF_041623545.1 Zhongshania sp.
ACGCCCACTAACACACCAACCACGATCAGGGCGATGAGCAGTGCAGGTCCGTATTTATCTAGGCCGATCATGACGCCAATAGCGGCCAACACCCATATAGCGGCGGCGGAGGTCACGCCTAAGACCATGCCGTCCCGTGATAAAATCACGCCCGCCCCAAGGAAACCAATACCGGTAATCACTTGGCCAATAACCCTCGACGGGTCCGTTACGCCATTGCCTACCGAAACCGACATGGCGATAAAAACATAGGTGCCAAGGCATATTAAAGCGGCTGTACGAATACCAATCGGCTTGCCGCGAATCTGCCTTTCCAAACCAATAATGGCACCGGCTAAAATAGTAGTAAGTACCCCCGGCCATTTTAACGGAGCAATGGAGAGCAAACTTAAATCAACCATTTCTAAAGCCATTTCTTATACCTAAAGAAAACCAGCAAGCCGCCAGCCAAGGCCACTAAAATGCCAATAAAAATAGCAAAGGCATAATGATTCTCGGCACCCGGAATTCCACCTACATTGATACCGAGCAAGCCTGTGGCAAACCCCAGCGGCAAAAATATTGCCGACACAATCGACAACACATACATACGGCTGTTGGATTCTTCCGATATCTGGTTAACAAGCTCCTCTTGGCTAACCGCCGCGCGCTCGCGAATGCTATCTAGGGTTTCAATATATTGCGCTAAGCGATCGCCGACTTCTCTTACGCGCAGGCGCTGAGCATCGCCAAACCATGGCAGCCGTTCCGTCTGCACCCAATTCAATGCCTCGCGCTGGGGTGCCAAATAGCGACGTAAAGCAATGGATTGCCTGCGCACCTGACCAAGTTCACTACGCAATTTTGCTCTGCCACTGGTCAGCAGTGACTCCTCTAACTCATCAACTTTGTCTTCGGCATTGTCGATTGGTCCCGCCATCCGCCGCACTAAACGATCACACAAAACCGCAACAAACTCGGCGCTGGTTTCCGGTCCTTCGCCCTCTTGAAAGCTACGCACAATATCGTCCATAGACAGCAAGCGTCGCTTGCGCGAGCTGATAATACGGTGTTCATCAACGCAGAGACGAATCGACACCATGTCTTCTGGATCAGCCTCGGGATTTAAATTCACCCCGCGCAGCGCCATAAGCAGGCCGCCGTTGTGAGCAGTTGCACGGGGCCGCGTGTCCTCTGCAACCAGTGCGGCGATCGCGATGTCATCTAAACCGCTGTGTTCTTGCAGCCATTTCAGTGTGCCGGGCTTACTGTAGTCAAAATGCAGCCACATCAAGCCCTGTCCCGGCTGCCACGCGTCAATTTCCGCGTGACTCATTGGCCTAGCCCCGCCTTTGCCATCCAGCAACATCCCGTACACTAAAAAGTCATCCATACTGGGTATCTCAATATTCTGTTTAGTCACCGATAATCGCACAGCAGGTCACCGCCTAACAATGCGTGTATAAATGTCGCACAGTAAATAGTGCAATAAAAATAACACTTTAAGGATAGCTCATGAAAATTGGTGTATGCCTCCCCTATATGCAGCGTGGAATTCGTCGCCAAGATTTTAAAGACTGGTGCCGGATTATTGATCAAGGGCCCTTTCACAGCCTTTCTTGCGGCGAACGTATTACCGGGCACAGCTATGAAATGCGCAACATCCTCGCCTTTGCCGCCGCATCAACTGAGCGGGTTCGCATTATTCCAGCGCTTTACGTACTGCCCATGCACAGCGCCGTACAAGCCGCGAAAGAAATTGCCACCCTCGACATACTCTCTGAAGGCAGAGTTACGCTGACAGTAGGCGTCGGCGGTCGCGACAAAGACTACGAAGCCCTTGGCGCCAGTATGGCAAATCGCTTTCAACGCATGGACGATCAAATTGCCACCATGAAGAAAATCTGGCGCGGTGAATTATTAGAAGGCTTAGAAGAAGTCGGCCCCACCCCGATTCAGGCCGGCGGCCCACCGATTTTAGTCGGCGCCATGGG
>NZ_JBFJWS010000427.1:0-1943 GCF_041623545.1 Zhongshania sp.
AAGATGGCGATAAAGTCGCGAGTTTCCTCCCTTTTGACGGCTTTAAAGTGTCTTTTACCATCGACTTTGACCACCCGGTTTTTAAAGACCGGGTTGGCCATGCCGAGCTCGATTTCTCCAGCACCTCTTTCGTGAAAGAAGTCAGTCGTGCTCGGACCTTTGGTTTTATGCATGAAATCGAATACTTGCGGTCCAAGGGCTTAGCTCAGGGCGGCAGTGTCGACAATGCGATTGTAGTTGACGAATACCGTATTCTTAACGAAGAAGGTCTGCGTTACGAAGACGAGTTTGTGAAGCACAAAGTGTTGGATGCCATCGGTGATTTGTATTTGCTGGGCACCAGTTTGATTGGCGAATTCAAGGCCTTTAAATCAGGTCATGGTTTGAATAACGCGTCCTTGCGAACCTTGATTAAAGACACCGATGCATGGGAATGGGTGACGTTTGATGATCCCGCCGATGCACCGATTAATTACGCTGCCGCGGTAGCGGTAGTCTGATTATTGCCTTCTACCATGCTTGGCGGAGATTCCTCTAAGCATGGTAATATCCCCCTATCTATGCGATATTGCGCCTCGGTGTTACGGTATTGCTCACGTCTTGCCCTCAGGTCAACTTGCGGCATTTTCGGGATCATTCTCAGCGGTGGTTACCGCGCCGTCATCAGAATTTCATTCGTACAATGTAGCTTGGTGCGGCTTTAGAGCCTTCATTGATTAGGGACTTTTGCTCCCGGGAACAGTAACGAATTAATCATGATTACAGCAGTAGTTAAAAAAGTTTTTGGCAGTAAAAACGATCGCGAACTAAAGCGCATGCGCAAAGTGGCGACCAAGATTAACGCCTTGGAAGAAGGCTTGACCGCGCTGGACGATACCGCTCTTAGCGCTAAAACTGGGGAGTTTCGCGAGCGTCTAGCCGCTGGTGAAAGTCTTGATCAGTTGCTGCCGGAAGCCTTTGCGGTGTGCCGAGAGGCCAGTCGCCGCGTTATGGGTATGCGCCATTTTGATGTGCAGCTTATTGGTGGTATCAGCCTGCACGAAGGCACTATCGCGGAAATGCGCACGGGTGAAGGTAAAACCCTGGTTGCGACCTTGGCCGTGTACCTAAATGCTTTGCCTGGCGACGGCGTGTTCGTGGTTACTGTTAACGACTACCTCGCCTCCCGCGATGCCAACTGGATGCGGCCCCTCTATGAGTTCCTAGGTTTGAGTGTCGGTGTTATCCGCTCTGGCCAAGATCCGGAGGAAAAGCGCGCAGCCTATCTGGCGGATATTACTTACGGCACCAATAATGAATTCGGCTTCGATTACCTGCGCGATAATATGGCGTTTGCCATCGAAGACCGCTACCAGCGTAGTCTAAATTTCGCGATTATTGATGAGGTCGACTCGATCCTCATCGATGAAGCCCGCACGCCACTGGTTATTTCCGGCCCAGCAGAAGATAGCTCAACGCTGTATAAGCAAATTAATTTATTTATACCCTCGTTAAAACAAGCTGAAGTTGACGAGACTGGCCAGCCCATTGACGACGAAGGCCACTACACCGTTGACGAGAAAATGCGCCAGGTAGAGTTGACTGAAACTGGTCACCAAAAAGTAGAAGATATGCTTATCCAGGCGGGCCTCCTAACAGAAGGTGATAGTCTGTACTCCGCTGGCAATCTGAACTTGCTGCATCACGTCAATTCTGCATTACGTGCCCATATATTGTTCCATAACAATGTCGAATACATTGTTCAGAATGATCAAGTTGTACTGATAGATGAGCACACTGGCCGTACGATGGCCGGTCGGCGTTTGTCAGAAGGCCTGCATCAGGCTATCGAAGCCAAAGAAGGCGTTACCGTACAGGCGGAAAGCCAGACCTTGGCATCGACCACCTTCCAGAATTACTTCCGCCAGTTTGAGAAGTTGGCCGGTATGACCGGTACTGCGGAT
>NZ_JBFJWS010000428.1:0-1939 GCF_041623545.1 Zhongshania sp.
CAGCAGCGCGCCGAGTGTTATCTCCCATTATTCCATCTTCACGCAGTGGCGGCTTTGCACCCAGTAAATTACAGCTGCGCTGCACAAACAGCAGCGCTTGTTTTGGACCATGATTTACCGCACTGTCGAAAACAAACTCTTTTATTGGCTCCGGTAATTTGTCGAGCCCCGGCGCTAAATAAAAATTTTCCCGATAAATTTCCCGCGCTAAGGACTGATCAAGGTTTTCAATCTCACTGATGCTCACAGCTCGGCCAAGATAACGCGACAAAGTTCTTTGAGTAATTCCGTAGTGAGTCGGGCCGCCGCGGTCAGCGGGATGATTAACATAAGTGCCTTCACGCCGAATCACAGCCGTAATGATGTTTTCAATATCGGACATTAGCTTACTCCCTGTAAACAAATACCTCAGATCAAGTGGTCTTACTCCTGTACCACCTTATTTAATTTTTTTAAGAATACCGTTATTTCTTTTTCAGTCTGCTTATCGCCTTTTGCTTGCGCACTAGCCAAACCCTGCTGCCAAGCCGCCTGCGCTTGCTCGCGAGACCCACTTTGCAAATACGCCTTACCCAGCAATTTCCATGCAGCCGAATAACTGGGATCAACACTGACGCAATGCTGAAAATGCGCAATGGCTTGTTCGTCATTGCCGTCGTCAAGATAGGCCTTACCTAGGCCAAAGCGCAACATTGCACTGTCATTGCCCTTGGCCAGCATTTTTTCAAGTGCGGCGATATTCACAAAGCATTAATCCTTTAGCTTGCTTAACGACGGCTGCGGCAGGCTAGGCAACGACTGCCCTTGCAGCTGCAGGGCTTCTTGGGTAAAGCGCTCCGCCGCCGCAGGCTCGTCTAAATTAACCATTAACCGACCCAATTCAAAACACACTTCGGCATTGGGGCTAAGCTGGTAAGCCTGTTCGAAATATTCCCTCGCCTTGCCCCATAATTCGTTGCGCAGCGATAAGCGCCCCAAGGTCAATAGTAAAACGGCATCATCGCTATGCTCTTTACGCCACGACTCTGCCACACTGAGTTGACGGGCCACATCGCTGCCGGCGATTAAGCCGTAAAGCTTCAGTAGATCACTGTGCCAGTTTTGCTTTAGGGCATCGCGCAGCAGCTTTTCAGCACTGCCTGAATCTCCCGCCGCCACAAGCACCCGACAATAAGCCAATAGTAGGCCATTATCGCGATGCCAACTGCGAGGTACGTGCTTCCACCACTGCTGTAAGGCGGACACATCGCCGGACTGAGCGGTGTGCTCCAGTTGACCCATTAAAGCTTGACGCTCTAACTCGGCCACGCTCTCATCGCTCATGCCGCCGTGCTTGCGCAAATCCGGTATCAAGGCCATGAGTGAATTCCAGTCGCGCAGACCGATATACACTTTTTTAAGCAGCGTCAGTACCGAGGGATGACGCTCGGCATTGCGGCGCGCACGCGTTAATGTCGCGAGGGCCTCTTCCAAGCGACCATTTTCCACCTGCATTTCGGCTTGGGTTAGCGCCACGGCAATGCTGGCTTTATTACTGGTTTGCTCTGCCAAACCCAAATAATGGCGGCTGCCCGATACATCACCCAAGGCATGACTAGCGCGAGCGGCCAGCAGATAATTTATTAATGGGGTCTCGGTATCTTTGGCAGAGTCAGTTAGCAGTTTTCGCGACTTAGCCCAATTACCTTCGATAAAGGAAATCATGCCTAAGGTAGTATGGCTGCGACCCCGCACTGCTTTACGATCTGTCCAAAAGGAACCAATGTTGTCGGAGACTTTAGCGCCTCGGCGCAAGCTCATAAATATCAGCAGCACCAGAATCAAGAATACCGTTAATACTGCCACGCCGACCCAGATCGTCATTTCAACCGTGGTCTGACCGTAAGCGATCAAAATATAACCCGAATCTTGCTGGATCGCCGCAGCTAAACCCGCAGCG
>NZ_JBFJWS010000429.1:0-1934 GCF_041623545.1 Zhongshania sp.
ATCGAGCGGCCCATTGTAGTCAACGGCGCACGCGCGGTGCTGGGCCGACCACCCGAGAATGTTTTGGCGCTGCTGGATTAAGCTCTCGCCGTAAAGTTTAAGAGGACGTATTTGTTGAGCAGTAATCCGTATGTGTTGGTATTGTATTACAGTCGCCATGGTGCGACTGAGCGCCTAGCCCAGCAAATTGCCAGAGGGGTAGAGCAGGCCGGCTTAGAGGCGAGAATTCGCACGGTGCCAGCGGTGTCTACCGTGTGCGAGGCCACAGCTGAGGATATCCCTGATAGCGGTCATTTGTACGCCAGTGAGGACGATTTGCGTGATTGCGCAGGTCTGCTGATGGGAAGTCCCACGCGATTTGGTAATATGGCGGCGCCTTTGAAGTATTTTCTCGACGGCACGTCTAGCCTGTGGATGAGCGGTGCGCTGATCGGCAAGCCAGCGGCGGTTTTTACCTCGAGTGCGAGTATGCACGGGGGGCAGGAGACTACCCTGCTAACAATGATGATGCCGCTGTTACACCACGGCATGGTCATCGCCGGTTTACCCTATAGCGAGGCGGCGTTAACCACCACGCAAAGCGGGGGAACCCCTTATGGCGCCTCGCATGTGGCCGGCCAAGCTGGCCGCTCGGTAGACAATATTGAACTCGAATTAGCCACTGCGCTGGGACGGCGCGTGGCGGAATTAAGTAAAAAACTGCAACCCTGAGGTAGACATGACCAGTATTGAAAAGCGTGCATTGTTCGCGGCGTGGGCAATGAAAATAAGCTACATCGCTTTTTTGCTGAGTTTAAGTCTCGGTACATGGGTGTGGGTTCAAGAGGGACGGCAACCTAGCGTCAGTATTTGGTTGATTCGCACGGTGCCAATTTTGTTGTTTGCCTATGGTGTGTTTAAGCACCAGCTGCGCAGCATCGCTTGGTTGTGCTTTGCCATTTTATTGTATTTTGCGATGGCGGTAACTGAGGCGATGTCGCCCTATGCTATCTGGTTTAATTATATTGAGTTAGCGGCAGTCGTCATGTTGTTTTGCAGTGCGACGATATTTATTCGCTGGCAGGCACAAATGTTGAAAGCGAAACAGGCAGAAGGGACATCAGGCGAATGACAGGGACTAAAAAGCGGGGTTTTTTCTCGCGCTTAGGGGCAATTATTGAAGGCACTCGGCGCTGGTTAATCAATATCGTGTTTGTGGTTTTTATCGGTATTGTTCTCACGGCAGTATTCACCTCAGTGAATATTAGCGTGCCCGATGGTGCGGTGTTAATTGTGGCGCCCCAAGGCGTAGTCGTTGATCAAATTACGGCGGTCGATGCCTTAACCCAGTTGAGCTCCAGTGGTTTACCTACAGAAACATTACTGAGCGATTTAATTGAGACGGTTGATTTAGCAACCGACGACCCGCGTATCGAAGTAATGTTGCTCCAGCTCGATGAGCTCCAGCATATTGGCCTGAGTAAAACCTTGGAGTTGTCTGAGTCCATTAGCCGTTTCCGCGATAGCGGTAAAACCGTGGTCGCGACGGCGAGTCACTATGATCAAGATCAATATTTGCTGGCCAGTTTTGCCGATCAAATTTTTGTCCACAATATGGGCGGCGTTGGTATTGAAGGCTTTGCGGTTATTCGCAATTACTTCTTTGATGCAATTAATAAGCTCAAAATCCGGTTTCATGTTTTTAAAGTAGGCAGTTTTAAGTCAGCTGTTGAACCGCTGCTCCGCAACGATATGTCTGAGGCCGCCAAAGAGTCCAATAAGGCTTGGCTGGACCAGTTGTGGACGGTGTATCGCGATACCCTCATTTCTCGCCGAGGTATATCTGCTGAGAAGTTTGATTACTATGTAAATCATATTGACGAGGTGATGGCTAAGGTTGACGGCGACGCCGCCCAAGCGGCCCTCGATTATGGTTTGGTTGATGGCATAGTCAG
>NZ_JBFJWS010000430.1:0-1899 GCF_041623545.1 Zhongshania sp.
AGCGGGGTTTGGACGAGGGGCTAGCGGCCGAAGTGGCTACCCAGTTGATGGATCACGACGCACTTGGCGCGCATGCCCGTGATGAGCTCGGTATTATTGAAGAATTTTCCGCTCGGCCGCTGCAGGCTGCCTTTACCTCGGCGACGAGTTTTGTCTTGGGGGCGGCACTGCCACTATTAATGGTTCTCTGGGTGCCGCTAACGGCTTTGATTTGGGCTGTTTCCAGCAGTGCATTGGTTTTCCTGGCGTTGCTCGGTGCCCTTGCTGCCAAGGTGGGGGGGGCACCTGTCCTGACTGCCGCTACTCGAGTGTGCTTTTGGGGGGCCTTGGCAATGCTGCTGACGGCACTGGTTGGTCATTGGTTTGCGTAAAAGTCGGTCGATTACAATGCTAATTCAATAAAACAATCTTTCAGTACCCACGTGCCGAAAATATTCCTATCTTGGCCAATGTTTTCTTGGCGGTGATCGTAGTAATGTCGCGCTGGTTTCGACGACGTAGTTATTTGATCATGGGGTGGCGCTAAGATGTTTGAGTGGATAGTGAATGCCGATGCATGGATAGCACTTGTCACGTTAATAGCATTGGAAATCGTGCTGGGCATCGACAATATAATTTTCATCTCAATCTTAGTCGGGCGCTTACCTAAAGAGCAACGCGAATTGGCGCGGAAGTTGGGGTTAGGTTTAGCCTTAATTTCGCGGTTGGCCTTACTTTTCAGCCTGGTTTGGGTCATGGGCTTGGTGGAGCCGTGGTTTACCGCTTTTGGTCATGAAATATCCGGTCGTGATGTGATATTGATTTTGGGTGGCCTATTTTTACTCGCCAAGTCTACTCACGAAATTCACAGCAGCTTGGAAGCTGTTTCGGCGACGCCTGCAGCGGCAGTAGCAAGCGGTTTTGCTATGGTGCTGGTGCAAATAGCCATATTAGATATTGTATTTTCACTCGACTCGGTCATTACCGCAGTAGGCTTGGCGGAGGACTTATCCATTATGGTGATCGCGGTAATTACTGCTGTGGTGGTGATGTTGTTCGCGGCTAAACCAATAGGCGATTTCGTCGATGCCAATCCAACCTTTAAAATGCTGGCTCTCTCTTTTTTGATTATGATTGGGCTGACCCTCATTGCAGAAGGTTTTGATGCACATGTGCCTAAGGCTTACGTGTATTTCGCGATGGCGTTCTCGGTATTTGTTGAAATTTTGAACATGCGAATTCGACGTGGTCCAGATACTCAAGCAATAAAGCTGACGAAGAAAATTGAATAGTTTGAGCTCGTGGATGACGATGACGTTTACGGAAAAATAGGGAATATTATGATGGCTGAAAAGCAAAAACTCCTTGGCGACGTGCTTGGTGCGGGGCGCTTAAGCGTCGATGCGATTGCTGGGGTGTGCGATGTAGCGGAAGGCCTACACCACGCCATTATTACCGTCGGCGGTCTACTTGGCACTGAAGATGGCGAGCTTGATTCCTTGGCAGCCGAGCGGCCAAAGCGTACTAAAGGCATCAGCGGTTTAGTCTATCGCAGTATACGTCAGGTGAATGGCTTGCTTGGTTTTTCCTTGGATGTTTTGATTCCGCGGTTAACCGACAAAGTTACTGATAATCAGAGTGCGCCGGGACGGGCAGCGGTAGTGTCCGCTCTTAATGGGGTGCTTGGTGATCATCTCCAGCGTAAAGGCAATCCGCTGGCAATTACTATGGCTTTTTGTCGTGACGGCAAGGCTCTTGCGATCGAGGATTTGAGGGTATTGCTGGCCGGTAAACAGCGGATCGCCATTTTTGTTCACGGCTTGTGTATGAATGATCAACAGTGGACGCGCAAGGGTCATAATCACGGCGCGGTATTGGCGGATGAGCTGGGATTTGTGCCGCTGTATCTTCGCTACAATA
>NZ_JBFJWS010000431.1:0-1888 GCF_041623545.1 Zhongshania sp.
GCCATCATCAATGCCGGTGGGAATGCAGGGAATGCCGGTTTTACCGCCAGTGCCATCTTGGCAAATGAGTGCGCCTTCTTCTGGTAATTGGGGCAGGGTACCGTTGGTGGTAAATATATTGCTGTGGATATGGATGCCTTCCGGGTAGAGATCCATGCGTTTGTCGGAGTTATTGGTATTGCCGTCTAATAGCTCGTGACTGGCGCCGACATAACCGAGGGTGCGGTTAAATTCGACTACGTTGTTAAAGAACTCAACTTTGTCATAACCCAATTGCAGTAAGCCGGTACCCTGAGGTACCGCGCTGACCACGCCGCCGGGGGCAAAGTTGGCGAGGTTATTGTAGCCCGCGTAGTTATTAAAAATTCGAGTTTGTTCGCCGTATTGGTTGAGGCCGGGTAGATCGAAGACCAAGAAACCGGCGGTATTACAGTGGGCGACGTTGTCGTGCATATCGGCGCGGTCACTGTTTTCAATTTCATAGCCCGCTACGTTAAACAGGGCTTCGCTGTTCTTAACGATAATGTCGTTGGACTGGCCGACATAGATACCGGCGTCGGAGGCGCCCAGTGACACCACATTGTCGAGTAAGACATTATTCGACAGCACGGGGTAGATCGCGTAGCCGCCGTTGGAACTGTCTATGGTGTAGTTGCGAGTTTGGCCACTGGCATCAGTGTAGAGACCGGTAGCGAGGGGAAAGGCGATGGGTAAGCCGTTGAGGCGGGGCGCCGGTACATTCGCTGGCCGCGCAAAGCTATCTGGCCAAGGGTGCTCACACGTCACTTCTAAACTTGCGGGAACCTTGGGGTCCATGCCGCCGCGGTTGTCGCCGCCGCTAGACCACATCGCGCGCAAATTACGCAGGGTGACAAAGTCCGAGTGCGAAATTTTTACCGAGAAGCCCGGGGTGTCGATGACGGTAAGGTCTTCTATGGTGATCCCCGTCATGTGGCTCATGGAAATGCCTTCTGGCGATTTCGATTGGGCAAAGTCAAAAATGGTTTTGGCCATACCCTGGCCTTTGATCGTAATACCCTGCTTGTGGGCCATGTCTAAGGTGGTCGTGAATTCAAAAACGCCTTCGCTAAATTCAATGGTGTCGCCGGCTTTGGCGGCAAACAAGGCTGTTAGGGTATCAACCTGCTCTTGGCTTTGGTCTTCATTGGGCGCTGGGGCGGGGTTGTTGTTATCGGCGATATACCAGGTGTCGCAGTCACCATCGTATCGACCGTCACTGATGTCTTGGCTGCTACAGGCCAGTTCAATTTCGGCAATGCGACGGGCAATAAGGGCGCGGCTGTCGCCGTTGGCCGTGCGCGCAAAGTCGGCAAGCTGAGAGTCGTCAAACTCGCCGTCGCTAACCTCGAAAGCCGATGCGGGTATCGATAAGGCTGCCGCTGCATCACGCACGGTTGCGGAGATTTGAATGCCGTTGTCGGCGTTCTTGTCTTCATCCAAGGTAAGCAGGAAGCGCGACAGATTAATCGCCGCTTGCTGATTTGGCTGAATTTGCGTCGGGGTGATGAATTCAGCAGCGGTGGCCTGACCTAAGCCGATGCCGCCGATGGCAAATTTGACTATATCGCCGCTGAAATAGCGAAATTCGCCATTGCTGGCCGTGAGTAAAATGCTCTTCTTCCCTTGGATACTATAGTGCGCACCGCTAATTGGGCCGTCGATGAAATAGCCGCTTAATTCACTTGGCGTTGGCGTCGGCGTGGGTGTTGGTGTCGGCGTTGGCGTTGGCGTGGGTGTGTTGCCAGATCCCACGGGTGTTGACGAGGAGCTACTACTGCTACCACCACAGGCGGCGAGTGCGGTAATAATAGCGATGGCAAGTAAGCGAGCGGGAGTGGAATAGTTCACGCAGAAGTCTCCAATATAA
>NZ_JBFJWS010000432.1:0-1885 GCF_041623545.1 Zhongshania sp.
TTAGTTCAGGATATCCGTCTGGGTAAGATGGTTATTCTGTTAGACGACGAAGACCGCGAAAACGAAGGCGATCTGGTGATGGCGGCGGAGTGTGTGCGCCCCCAAGATATTAACTTTATGGCTAAATTTGGTCGCGGCCTGATCTGCATGCCGATGACCAAAGAGCGCTGTAAACAGCTGAACCTGCCCTTGATGGTTGACCGCAACGCCTCGGGTTTTGGCACCAAATTTACCCTGTCTATTGAAGCCACGAAAGGCGTGACTACCGGTATTTCGGCGGCTGATCGCGCTCATACTGTACGCACCGCAGCGGCCCGCAATGCGGTGGCTGGCGATATCGTGCAGCCGGGGCATATCTTCCCGTTAATGTCCGAGCCGGGTGGTGTACTCAGTCGTGCTGGGCACACTGAAGCGGCGTGTGATTTATCGCGTCTGGCCGGTTTTGAGCCGACCGGTGTAATTTGCGAAATCATGAATGAAGACGGCACCATGGCGCGCCGTGAAGACCTGGAAGTGTTTGCCGCTGAACACGATTTGAAAATGGGTACCATCGCCGACCTGATTCACTATCAAGTGTTGAACGAGCAGACCATTGAAAAAATCAGCAGTGGTACAATTGCTACCGATTTTGGCGACTTTGAACTGCACGCCTACAAAGACTCAGTCGCCGGTGAAATCCATTTCGCACTGCAAAAAGGCCCAATCGATGCAGCTGTGCCGACGCTGGCGCGAGTACACTTGGGTTCTACTATTCGCGACTTATTGCAGACGCAGCCGCCGGGTTCAACCACGGGCTGGAATATGCACCGCAGCTTGGCAACCGTTGCCGCCGAGGGTGGCGTGGTGGTGTTACTCGCCCACCGCGAAACACCAGAGACCATATTGGCTGACCTCGGTATTGCGCAAGGTTTGAATCCGCCATTGCAGGGCGACAGCGTGCAGTATCAAACAACCTACTTTAATGTTGGTTTGGGTTCGCAAATATTGCGTGACGTTGGCGTGGGCAAAATTCGTCTAATGGGTGCGCCGGTTAAATACAATGCCATCTCTGGCTTTGACTTAGAAGTAGTGGAATTTGTCAGCCCTGAAGACGTTGGCCAAGCCTGATAATTTAAGAAATTAAGGAACGACTATGAAAACGATTGAAGGTACTTTCACTGCGGTTGGTGGTAACTACGCGATTGTTGTGGGCCGCTGGAATAGCTTTGTGGTTGAAAGCTTGTTGGAAGGCGCTCTAGACTCACTGCGTCGCCATGGTGTGTCAGAAGACAATATCACCATCGTGCGCGCGCCGGGTGCGTTTGAAATTCCACTGGTTTGCCAGAAAGTGGCAGACAGTAAAAATTACGACGCGATTATTGCGCTGGGCGCCGTTATTCGCGGCGGCACGCCGCACTTTGAATACGTTGCTGGCGAGTGCGTAAAAGGCTTGGCGCAGGTGTCCATGCAGTACAGCGTGCCAGTGTCTTTCGGTGTTTTGACCGTCGACAGCATTGAACAGGCTATTGAGCGCGCTGGTACCAAGGCGGGCAATAAAGGTGAAGAAGCGGCTATGTCTGCTATTGAGATGGTGAGCTTGCTTAAGCAGCTCTAAGCTTTTTGGCTTTTGTCTATTTCGTTTTTTGTAAGTGATTTTCGCGTCGCCCATTCAGTTTCTGGTAAGCGGCGGCGCGGTTTTTTAAATGTGGTTTTATCCACTGTGAATGAGTAATTTTTTGTGGCTAATCGTCAGCAGAGTCCGTCCTATAATCAGCTTGCCGCAGGTCGTCGCAAGGCCCGTCACTACGCGATGCAGGCACTGTATCAATGGCATATGGCTGGCCAAGCCTTGAGTGTTATTGAGGCTGAGTTTCAAGCTGACTACGACATGACAAATGTCGATAAA
>NZ_JBFJWS010000433.1:0-1884 GCF_041623545.1 Zhongshania sp.
CGGCAGCAGCTGTTTGAACTGGACCAGAGTATTCAAGCATTGACCCAAAAACTCGGAAACGACGATGAGGAAGTGAAGCGGCTGTCGGCGCTGTATCACAATTTATTGCGAGAGTGGGCCCTCGCCTAGGCGCTTTTCAGCCTGTTCACAAACTGAATTCGCACTAAAATCAGCGAAGTACCGACTAGTCGGCGCTAATCCTATAAAAACAGTTGAACAATCGTGGCGATGCCTTACTCTAAGGGGCTGAAATCTTGAATACTTAAAACCTATCTCAAGCCGCGTTTCATCGCGCGCTGGAGATTTAGCCACACCTAGGAAAGCAGATTGCCACTTATAAAGTCAAACGCCAGCGATAACTCAGCCGTCACCGCTACCTTCCGTTTGAAGGGCGGCCTATTCCCCCTCACACTATTGGAAATCAGCCGGTTTGACCCGGCGGATTTTGCACAGCAACTCGCCGACAAAGCCGCAAGCGCACCAGCCTTTTTCAAGCAAACCCCTGTTGTACTCAGCTTTGATGATTTTATCGGCGATGTAAGCGCCCTACCCTTGGCCGATATTCTGGCCCTATGCCGAGACCAAGGTTTATTGCCGGTAGCGCTGCGCAGTGGTGTCGAGGGTTTAGCCGAACAGGCGCAGGCACTTAACTTAGCGATAATGCCCGCGACGCGGGTCAAACCAGCACCAGAGCCGCAAATAGAAGCCGAGACCGAGAACAGCGAGGCGCCAGAAGCCAAGCAAAGTGAGCCTGAGGCACCAGCGTCTGCCCAATTAGAGCTAAGCCCCTCTAATCACGTTGAAATCAATCGCAACCCCAGTAAAATCATCACCACGCCAATCCGCTCTGGCCAACAGGTTTACGCCCCAGGTGGCGACCTAATCATTATGGCCGCGGTATCAGCCGGTGCAGAGGTACTGGCCGACGGCAATATACATGTTTACGGCGCCTTACGTGGCCGCGCCCTCGCCGGCGTAAAAGGCGACCTCAGCGCGCGAATTTTCTGTCAAAGCCTCGAAGCTGAGCTGGTTTCCATTGCCGGCACCTTCAAGGTTGACGAAGATTTGCGCAGTGAACACTGGAAAAGCGCGGTCCAAATCGGACGAGACGAGCAGTCGCTGTGTATTACACCGCTCGTTTAATGCCTAATCACACACTCATCATGCCCTTAAAAGGATTAGACCCTTGGCCAAGATAATAGTAGTTACCTCAGGAAAAGGCGGTGTGGGTAAAACCACAACCAGCGCTGCAATCAGCAGCGGCATTGCCATGCGCGGCCATAAAACCGCCGTAATCGATTTTGATATTGGCCTGCGCAACCTCGACATCATTATGAATTGCGAGCGCCGCGTGGTGTACGACTTTGTCAATGTGATCAATGGCGAAGCCAAATTGCGCCAAGCCTTGATCAAAGACAAGCGCGCCGAGAACCTCTATATTTTGCCGGCTTCGCAAACCCGCGACAAAGACGCACTGACTATTGAAGGTGTTGAGCGGGTATTAAAGGAACTCGCCGACGACGGCTTTGAATATATTATTTGCGATTCCCCAGCCGGTATTGAGCACGGCGCCTTTATGGCCATGTACTTTGCCGATATGGCCATTGTTGTCGCCAACCCTGAAGTCTCCTCGGTACGCGATTCAGACCGCATATTGGGTATATTGCAGAGCAAATCACGCCGCGCCGAGCAAGGCCAGCGCGTTGAAGAATGCCTACTGCTAACCCGCTATAACCCCGAGCGCGTTGAAAAAGGTGAGATGCTAGGCGTTAAAGACGTAGAAGAAATTCTGGCCACCAAATTACTGGGGGTTATTCCCGAGTCGGAAACCGTACTCAAAGCCTCTAACCAAGGTATACCAGTGATTCATGATACTGAGAGCCC
>NZ_JBFJWS010000434.1:0-1763 GCF_041623545.1 Zhongshania sp.
CGAGACCTTGCCCTCGCCGAGCTAAGCTTTCCCCACCCTGATTTCCGTACCGGTCAGCACGAGCTCGCCAGCAACGTTTACAAAGCGGTGGCCTCCAATGTGCCATTATTGCTACAGGCGCCAACCGGTATCGGCAAAACCGTTGGTGTGCTGTTTCCGGCAATGAAAGCGATGCCGAAAACAGGCCTAGATCGCCTATTTTTTTTAAGCTGCCGCAATACCGGCCGCAAACTTGGCCTCGAGGGCTTAAAAACAATCAGTAGCGGGCAAGCTGAGCCAACGCCAATACGGGTATTGGAACTGTCGTCCCGCGAAGCGGCCTGCGACTACCCGGATAATGCTTGCCACGGCGACTCCTGCCCCTTGGCCAACGGTTTCTTCGACCGGCTGGCGGGCGCCCGTGAAGAGGCCATTCAACAGCGTTTTTTAGATCAAAGTGCGCTGCGCAGCATTGCGCGTAACCACAATATTTGCCGCTATTTTCTCGCCCAAGAAATGGCCCGCTGGTCCGATATAGTGGTTGGCGATGTTAATCACTACTTTGATCAATTCGCCATACTCTACGGGCTAACGAAACAGAATGAATGGAAAGTTGCCCCGCTAGTAGATGAAGCCCACAACCTCATTGATCGGGCGCGAAGCATGTACAGTATTGTGCTAAGTGAGGCGGAAATGCTCTACACCATAAACAAAGCACCGGCGCCCCTAAAGCAGCCCCTCGCCGACCTTGAAGATGCTTGGCAATCATTGACCAAACCCTATCTGACCGACATCAGCGCACAAGATTTAGAGCATCGCTACTTTTTAGATGAGGTACCCGACGAATTAAACACCGCCCTATATGGCCTGATCGCCGCCATTACTGACTACCTGAGCGACCACCCCGCTGCGGCTGACATTCAACATGTGCTGTTTACCGCACTGGGCTTTTTGCGCCTGGCCGACGCCTTTGGCGACCACTCGCTCTGCACCTTGGAGTTTACCGTCTCGCCGATTGCCGGCAGCCTGCTGCGCGGCAGTGCCAAACTTAAAATCGATAATTTAATACCCGCCGACCATTTAAAGCAGCGCTTTAGCGACGCCAGTAGCGCGATTTTATTCTCCGCCACCCTCGCTCCAGATCGCTATCACTTAGACCTATTGGGGATGCCGGAAACAACCGTATTTAAAGATATTGAAAGCCCCTTTCAACGGGATCAGATCGACCTTCGCTTGGTCACCGACATCAGCACTCGGCGCGACAACCGGCGCGCCTCACTTGAACCGATTAGTATGCGAATAGCAGAGCAGTTTCAGAACAGGCCCGGCAACTACCTCGTTTATCTCAGTAGCTTTGAATACCTCAATGCGCTTTATGAATACGTGAAAACCACTTTTCCCGATATTCGCCTTATTCGTCAGACAGCTGGCATGGCCCCCATCGCTCGGGAACAATTCATTTCGGAGATTAGCGACGGTGCCCCCAGTGTTGGATTTGCAGTCTTGGGCGGCGTCTTTTCAGAAGGCATCGACCTACCCGGCGAACAGCTCATTGGCGTTTTTGTCGCTACCCTGGGGCTGCCGCCCCACGATGAATTACATGAAGTTCTGAGGAGTCGTCTTGAGGCGAGATACGGCGACGGCTATCGCTATACCTATCTCTACCCGGGTATGCAAAAAGTAATACAAGCGGCTGGCCGCTTAATCCGCAGCCCCACAGACCGAGGCATTATCGAGCTCATTGATGATCGCTTTTTACGCAATGATATAAAAGCGATGTTGCC
>NZ_JBFJWS010000435.1:0-1745 GCF_041623545.1 Zhongshania sp.
GGCCATCAAAACTCAAGCTAAGCTTGGCATAGCGCTTACTCTCCATCAGTTTGTCCATAGTATGTTTCAGGACAAAATGCGTGAGCACCATGACGCTAACGATCAAACCGTGATCGTCAACGTATGGCAGGTCGTCTGCATTTGGGCGGAGATAGCTAATCATGGCGAGATAGTAAACAATGATTGTCTATATAGTCAACCACAAGATACCAAGTTATCCGCAGGTAAATTAACGCGCCAGCACCGAGCACCGACCGAGCAACCAAACAAAGTTAAAAAGCGCTGATGATTACAGGTAAACGCCGAATTTTATCGATTCGGCTCTGGCGTGCGATACTAGGCAATGCCCCGTCCAATTTAGAGATTCAACAAACCCTATGAGCATGACGAGCACGTCGACCATCGCCTATCAAGATCTAGTCCTCGTCGGTGGCGGCCACGCCCATGCCCAGGTCATCAAAATGTGGGGGATGCGGTCCTTACCAGGTGTGCGTTTAACTCTGATCTCGCCCCAGGTGCAAACCCCCTATTCGGGGATGTTGCCGGGCTTAGTCGCCGGACATTTCCAATTTGACGACGCCCATATCGATTTGATGCGGCTCTGCCAGTTTGCCGGTGTGCGATTTATTCAGGCCAGTGTTAGCCGCCTCGATTTAGATAACCGTGAATTGTGGCTCGACGACACTGACCGCCCCGCGATTGGCTTTGACCTACTGTCGATCAATAGTGGCATCACCCCCGACCTCAGCTTGGTCGGGGTCGCAGAATATGCCACGCCGGTGAAACCAATCAGCGCGTTTTATCCCCGCTGGCAGCATTGCCTAGCCCAACTCCGATGTGCGTCAAGGCCATGCGCGATTGCCGTGATCGGTGGTGGTGCAGCCGGAGTCGAGTTGATTTTGGCCATGCGCCATGCCATTAGCCAACAAGCGGACATAGGCATACCAGTGGACTTCCACCTGATTTATCGCGGTGAGAATATCCTTAGCAGCTACCCGCCGCGGATTCGCGGACACGTAGCCGCGGAGTTGCGCAGCAAGGGCATTCACATGCACAGCAATAGTGAGGTGAGTAAACTCAGTTCTGGACATATTCATTTCAGCAGCGGGGCAGCTCCCCTAGCGAGCGAACATATATTCTGGTGCACCCAGGCCAGCGCCGCGGCTTGGCCTCGTCAAAGTGGTTTAGCCACCGATGACAAAGGCTTTATTAGCCTATTCGACACCTTGCAAGCGACCAGCCACGATTTTGTCTTTGCCGCCGGAGACATCGCCCAACAAGTTAAATACCCGCGCCCAGCAGCAGGCGTCTTTGCGGTACGGCAAGGCCCGGTGTTGTTTGAAAATTTACAGCGGAAGCTTTTAGCAAAGCCCCTGAAGCAGCACCGCCCTCAACAGGACTTTTTAAGTATTCTCGCCCTCGGCAGGCGAGATGCCATTGCCCACCGCCGTTTTTTGCCCACCCTGCGCGGCGGCTGGGTATGGCGCTGGAAGAATCGCATTGACCAGCAATTTATGGCTATGTTTGCCGAGTTGAGCATGCCCGCCTCGGCCCTCGCAAACCAAGCTGTCGCCCCGGCCATAAGCGGTATCGACACCCCCAGCCCCTTATCTGCCCTTGCCATGCGCTGCGGCGGCTGCGGTGCAAAAGTCGGCGCCACCAGCTTGAGCAAAGTGATACGACAATTACAACCGATCCAGCGCGACGATGTGGTGTGGGGACTAGATAGCCCCGACGACGCCGCC
>NZ_JBFJWS010000436.1:0-1742 GCF_041623545.1 Zhongshania sp.
CGTGCGGCCGCTGCAGCAGCGAACGTCGACACCACACCTAAATCTTATGGTGGCGCCAAGCCGCTTGCAGACGGTGAAGAAGGGCGTCGTGTTGTGTCTGGCGACTTGATGAAAATGTTTGCTCATCACGCCGAAGCACAAACTCGATCAGCTAAGTAATACGGTAACGCGGGAAACGAAATGTTTCCCGCGTTTTTTGTCTCCTTTGAATTGCCTTTCTCTGTTTGAAACCTGATCGCGTCCCGCGATTTCTCTTTTTATTATCTATAAATTACTCGGATATTATACTGAGCGATTTCGCTTACTATTCCATTTAGCTTTCTGCAGCGTTGACCGCTGTGCGCATTGATTTGCAACCTGTTGCCAGCAGCACTGCAGCGATGGGGCAGAATATGGCAATGGTGGTCGCCATGCCTGCGCCAATGGTATTTGATCCAGCAAACAGGCTTTCACCTATACCCGCCACGATAATTGGACCGGCGCCGATCCCAATGAGACCTGCCGTGCCAGCAAAAAAAGCAATGCCGGTGCCGCGCAATTCATTCGGTGTGACAAGATTTAACGAGGCAACATAACACGCAGGTAGTGGTGCGAGTAGCGCAAGAAATACTGCGACGCAACTTAGAAAAATCACTGGGTTGGCCGTGGTTGTGGCAAGAATACCAAAGGGCGTGGCTAGCACTAAACAGCAGGCGTACCAACGAAATTGACCGTCACGATAGCCTTTACTGTACATGGTGTCGACCGCGAAGCCGCAGATAAATTTACCCAATATGCCCGCTGCGACCAATGTAATACCGAGGGAGAGGCCGATCTCGCTTGAGCTCCAGGCAAATGTTCGGGCCATATGTGCGGGATACCACACTCCGCAGCCGCCCATTACAGCGGATGCAAACATGAAGCCACTGTAGTGATGGGCAAAAAATCGGGATTGTGTGCGTATAAACTGAATCAGGTTTTTGTAGGCTTCATATATACTTTTCCAAAACCCACTGCTTTGTTTGATGTTGCTGCGATCGCGGCGCAGCGGTTCGGGTAGTGTAAAAATCAGTAAAGAGAGAAATACGCCGGGTACGCCAATAATAAAAAACACCGCTTGCCAGGAGGGTATGGCGCCGATGAGTGGAATACTAAATGTATCACTTTTCGATACTAGCTCGACAATGGCACCGCCGAGCAAGTAGGCGGTGCCGGAGCCAACTGTTGCGCCCATGGAATACACTGCCATCGCTGAGGTGAGGCGGCTGCGGGGAAATAGGTCAGTGAGCATTGATGTCGCGCTGGGATTGAGCCCAGCTTCGCCCATGCCAACGCCAACTCTGGCGATTAATAGGTGCCAGAAATTTTGCGCCATTCCGCAAGCGGCGGTCGCCATAGACCACGCGGCGACGCTCACAAATATAATCCAGCGCCGCGGAAAACGATCTGCGAGAGCGCCGGCGATTAAGCCGAAGAGCGAATAAGTAATAGCGAATGCAGCGCCGTGTAATAAACCAAATTGCAGGTCGCTAATCCCCATGTCGCGTTTAATGGGTTCAACGAGCAGGGAGATAATAAATCGGTCTAAAATAGACAGCCAGTAGAGAAAGGCAAGTAGTAGAGTTGCATACCAGGCCACGCTAGGGGCGGGGTAGGGTGTGTCAGAGCGGAAATCAGTAGGCGGATCAATATGCTCCGACATCGCGGGGCCTCTTCATTATGATAATTTTAGCCCTGATGGTAACTGATCTGCATTTCATAAA
>NZ_JBFJWS010000437.1:0-1716 GCF_041623545.1 Zhongshania sp.
AAAAATCAGCGCTGGTGGTAGTCAACGCAAATTTTAACTTCGCTCGCCGCGCCGAGAATAACCGGAACCCGCTGATGAATATGTTCGGGTTGAATGTCGAGAATTTTGCCCTCTGGTGTCCAGACCTCGCCCCCGGCCTGCTCAACTAAAAACCCCATGGGGTTGGCTTCGTACATTAGGCGCAATTTGCCGGCCTGCTCGGGTTTGCGGCTGTCCCAGGGGTAGGTGAATAAGCCGCCTCGGCACAGAATGCGGTGAACATCAGCCACCATTGCGGCCACCCAGCGCATATTAAAGTCTTTGCCCCGGGGGCCTTCTTTGCCAAGCAGCAGGTCGCTAATGTAATTTTGCATGCCAGCAACCCAGTGGCGCTGGTTAGACATATTGATAGAAAATTCTTTCGCCTCGACTGAAATGCTAACTTCAGACTCCGTTAGCAAGTAGGTGTTTTGGTCCTGATCCAGAGTGAACATCGCCACGCCATTGCCAGTACTCAAAACGAGCATTACCGATGGGCCGTACAATACATAACCAGCTGCGGCCTGTTGACGGCCGGGCTGCAAAAAGTCCTGTTCGGTGACCGCAGCGCTTCCAGTGTGGGGCAGCACCGAGAAAATGGTGCCGACCATGCTGTTAATGTCGATATTCGATGAGCCATCTAATGGGTCGAAGGTGACCAAGTATTGGCCATCGGTGTGACAGGCAACGACATCGGGTTCTTCTTCAGAGGCGAGACCGCGAACCGCAGGCAATGCCGCTAGGGCGTCTTTAATAAGATCATTGGCAATAACGTCGAGCTTCTTTTGGTCTTCGCCCTGCACGTTTTCAGCACCGGCAGCGCCGAGTACACCGGCCAAAGCGCCTTTGGCGAGGGCTTGGCTAATTGTTACGCTGACGTCGGCAAGACCAAGAATGACGGACTGAAGTTCACTGGGGACAGCGGCGTTGGTAAGAAATTCGGGGAGGGCTGTTCTGCTCATGCAAGAAATTCCGGTAGCGGGCATCAGCGGCGTATTATGCCACTGGCGCACTCGTTAAGACAGTTAAGCTGTGTTTGCATGGCGCGTAACTGTGTTTTAACTTATCGGCTCTGGATTGAAACCGCTTAATGTCGACAAGGAGGTCGCCATGAAATACCCCATAGCGCTATTGAGCGCTGCGTTAACGATTACTGCGTCAGCTCAGGCCGCTGATTGGCGAGCGTGCCGTGCCAAAAAAGTTGAAGTTGTTCGTTTAGAGCAGGCTCTCGGTGCGGGTAAAAAGCTTACGGGCTACGCCAGTGGTGCGGCAATGAAGAAGGCGCGTCGGGCCAAGGAAGATTGGCTGTGGAAAAACTGCCGCAGCTATTCGCGGCGGTTGCGGGATGTGGAACGGGATATGATGTGAGTGCCGCTGTATGCTTTTCGCCAGACGCCAGACGCCAGACGCCAGACGCCAGACGCCAGACGCCAGACGTTCGACGTGACAGTGATACGCTACCCCTCGGTATCTGATAAGCGCTATATTGTTTGACGCATGATCGAATATCACCAAAAGAAGGAGCCAAAAATGAAGTTAGTCGCATGGTTTAGCGCATTGGTATTGTTTGCCTCGGCGGCGAACGCCGAGCTTGTGGAGAGTAAATTAAGCCTACCCGGTAAATTGGGTTCGGCGGTGTTATACAGTGATTCGTCTAAAGCTGATCCGGGTCCAGCGGTAGTGGTTGTGCATGAATGG
>NZ_JBFJWS010000438.1:0-1702 GCF_041623545.1 Zhongshania sp.
AGGATTGTGGCAGGTATCAGGACGCGCTGACCTGAGCTTTGAGCAGCAGATTGATCTTGATTTACGTTATATCCGCGAGCGCAGCTTGTTCACTGACATTGTAATCACTGCCAAGACTATCCCCGCTGTTTTACTGGGTGCCGGGGCCTACTAAAACTGCACGCCTGGTGTGGGTTTTAGTTTTTATTTGACGAGACAAAATGTAATGCCTTGACGAAATATGAGCTAAAGTAAGGTACTACACTGATATAGATCGATGGTTAAAAACTTAGCGCATTCTAATCTATATAAGAAGTATTTTTTGTTTGGGACTAAACGCTTACACTTAATACGGCTTAGGCATATCACATAATAAAGGAATTTCTGAAATGACCTTGTTGGACACCGACGACACCTTGATCAGTCAGAGCAGTTCGAACGTTAATGGGCCTAAGGTTAGTGTGGTTATTCCTATGTACAACGCCGCAGCTTATTTACAGGATTGCTTGGACTCGGTGTTAGCGCAAACTTTTCGTGACTTTGAAGTAATTTGTGTCGACGATGGCTCGCCAGATAACTGCGCCGAAATTATTAAGGCCTGTGATGACGAGCGGGTGCGCTTGGTACAGCAGCTTAATCGCGGGTTGGCTGGTGCACGCAATACCGGAGTACGACACTCAAAGGGCGAATATGTTGCTTTTTTAGATTCTGATGATCGTTGGGGCCCCCGTAAATTAGAGCGTCATGTTGACCATTTAGATGCGAACCCTAACATTGGGGTGAGCTACAGTGCTTCTCAGTTTATGAATGACGACGGAGAAGATATGGGTATAGGCCAGCACCCTAAGTGCGAGGGTATTTCTGCTCAGGATATTTTTTGCCGCAACCCCGTTGGTAATGGCTCCGCACCGGTGATTCGCCGCGAAACGCTCAATGATATCAAGTTTACTCGGCCAGAGTCCGGCCATGACGACACCATGTACTTTGACGAAAGCTTTCGTCAATCCGAAGATGTTGAGTGCTGGTTACGTATTGCCCTGTCAACAAAGTGGAAGTTCGCGGGGTTATCTGAGGCATTGACGTGGTATCGCGTCAACGGAGAAGGCTTGTCTGCTAACTGGCGCCGTCAACTCGAGTCCTGGGAGCGTTCGGTTGAAAACAATCGTAAGATTGACCCGGTCTTTATAGCCAAATGGGAAGGCTTGGCTCGGGCTTACCAATACCGATATTTAGCGCGCCGCGCGGTTCAGTCCCGCGATTCAGAGAGTGCTAACACGCTACTTGGTTTGGCATACAAGTCAGACAGTCGTATTTTGTTAAAAGAGTTTACTACCACGGCGGTGACCACTGTCTGCACTATCCTGTTGGCTATCTTGCCGATAAATCTATATGACAGATTCGAGCGCAAAATAATGGCGATAGCGGCTAAGCGAGGTAAGTAAAAGCGCCGGCGATACGATTCACCGTTGTTACCAGTATGCTGAGTACGCAGCTATGCCCGAATAGTAGGTCGTAGAGCTAAGCATGTTTCTCATTTTACGTTTTTTATTGATCTGATTTGCAATATGCGAATCAAGCTGGTCTAGACATAAGAGCTAACTTAAAGGGTTTGTGTAAAAGTATAATAAAAACAGTGTGTTATATCGAATTTTAGGTTTGGCATAGCGGTTGCAATAGTAATAGCAAGTTTATCTATTACTAGGGTCACACAGCCATGCAAGCC
>NZ_JBFJWS010000439.1:0-1679 GCF_041623545.1 Zhongshania sp.
CCATACGCTGACGATCACGGTTTGATCGTTAGCGTCATGGTGCTCACGCATTTTGTCCTGAAACATACTATGGACAAACTGATGGAGAGTAAGCGCTATGCCAAGCTTAGCTTGAGTTTTGATGGCCATATTTCGATGTTGGCGCAAGGGGATTGTTCGCCGGGTGAGTTGGCGGCCAAGCTCGGTAAGAGCAAACAGTTATGCAGTAAAACAATTAAAGAACTGGAGAATTTAGGCCTAATCGAGCGCCGGAAAAACCCGGAAGATAGTCGCTCAAGCCTACTTTCCCTCAGTCGACTTGGCCGCCAGCTTGTGGCGGATGGTTTTAAGGTCACAAGCGAGCTAGACCGGCAATTTGCCGACGCGGTTGGCGAGGAGCGCTTATTGCAGCTAATCGCGATATTGGAGAAGCTTTGCCAGAACTTGGGCCTTGTCTTTCCTGCGTCGTATCGGGTCCTCGCGCTGGAGAATACCGATACGACACTGCTTAGGCCTACCCGCCTAAATCTGATGCTGCCGCAATTGGATAATTATTTTCAACAGGCTTTGCTCAGTTCATTAACCGAAAAAGGTTTCACGGGATTGAAACCGAGCTTTGGTCAAGTGCTTGGCATGATTAATCGTGAAAGTCGCAAGATGCAGACAATCGCGGCAGTGAGTGGAGTGAGTAAGCAGGCAATTGCCGTTATCGCGGCGGAGCTCGAACTACTGGGTTACATCACTCGGGAGCCGGATCTCAGCGACAAGCGCCAATTTATACTAAGCCTGTCGCCTTTAGGGCAAAAATTGGTGGAGGAATCCGCACGTAGCGTGGCGCAGCTGGAAGCGTCAATTAGTGAGCGATTCAGCCCGGAAGAAAACGCGCTGCTTGATGAAACTATGCGCGCTTTGTATTTACTGGTGGCTAGGGCTTACAACAGCCCCAGTGCGCTTTCAGCCAATATTCAGCAATTATCTGAAAAATTACTGAATGAGCTAGGGGTTAGTGGCGCAAAGGCCTTGGCAAAACAATTAATGACTATCACAAGAGAAGAACAGTAATGATTACTTCGATATTTTCGCCAGAAAACTATCATATTGGGGCATCTGTCGCTGCGTTTTTTACAGCCATGCTTATTCCCCTTGCCGCTAGGTATGTTCTTTATTTAATTCCGGCCTTTAAGCAAGTTCGTGACTTGAATAAAGAGGCTGCCGATTCCAGAGGTAACCGCCTCAATTATCCCGCGATTCAAAAGCGCAGTAAAATTTGGGGACTATTGACTCACCTCGGTATTTTCACCTTGATTATACCCTTTAGCATTACGACAGAATCCCAAGCGTGGTGGCAGATTCCGCTGGATATCTTTGTGATCCTTATGTTCTATGATTTTTTCTATTACTTGGTACACCGCTTCTTGTTTCATGAAAACGGCGCATTTAAAGGGCCGTTAGTGTGGGTTCACGCTGTGCATCACCGTCAGAAAAACCCATGCCGCATGGACTCAAACTATCTTCACCCACTTGAGACCTGTATCGGCCTGAGTTTGTACGGTGCAAGCATTGGGGTATTGGCGATGATGATGGGCGACTTTCATATAGTTACCATTGTTATTACTGCGATTGCTTTTTCAGAGATCAATCAACACAATCACGACCTCATGGAAGCGGACCACTTTCCCTTTAAATATCTGAAATACGCG
>NZ_JBFJWS010000440.1:0-1660 GCF_041623545.1 Zhongshania sp.
GGACTCGACCTCGCGCTTGGCGCCGGTAACGGTGTCGAAATAGCCTTTAAAAAAGCGTCTTAAATCTCCTCCCTCGTTAAACTCAAAAAATAGCTTTTGCGCGTAAACCGACCCAGAGGAGTATACATAGAGGTCAATACCTTGTTGATGCCAGGCTTGTAGGGCCGTTAATGCATCCGCGTAAATATGGGCCTTGTAGTCGCCATTCCGGTAGCCGTGCTCCCAGACCAAGCCCTGCAAACTTTTAAGCGGCGTGACTTTTTTGTCATCGCTAATCCAGCGCAAGAGTTGGGCGATGAGGGCGTCAATATCATCGGCGGCAATGCCCGCTAATGCGGCAACGTCTTGTAATGCGCTATTCACTTCCGGCTTAGCGTGATTATTGCGAACAAACTCAGGCAAATTCTTTGCCGCATAAGGGAAGAGCACTTCATGCACAAAGTGAATTGAGCTGGTGGTGCCTTCAATGTCGGTAAGAATGGTGTTGATCACAGGCGATTCTCTTGGCTTTTAGTTGGTCGCAGCAATGCGTGAGTAGGCATCGGCTATTTTACTGCCGGTGTAATTCGCCACCCAGCCTTCGGGGTTATTAAAAAAACGAATGGCGACCAAGTCTGGCTCTGGCCCTAAATCAAACCAGTGCTGAGTGTTGGCGGGTACGCTTAGTAAATCGCCTTTTTCGCAGAGTATCTCAAATACCTTGTCGCCAAGATGCAGGGCAAACAGGCCTTGGCCCTCAACAAAAAAGCGCACTTCATCTTCGCTGTGAGTATGCTCGTCTAAAAACTTTTGACGCAGGGCGTCCTTTTGCGGATTGTCACTGGCGATGCTGATCACGTCGACGGTTTGGTAGCCTTGTTCGCGAATCAGGCGCTCAACATCATCAGCATAGGCCGCTAAAACCGAGTCTTGGCTATCACCGGCGCGAATGTCATCACGGGTTTGCCACTGTTCAAACCGAACGCCCGCGGCGCTGAGTAAGCGGCTAATTTCACTTGGCTCAGTGCTTTTCAGCAGTGCTTGGCTGCTATCGGAATCAGCAAAAATAGTCAGAGTGCTCATGGTGGCTCCTAGCGCCTAAGGCGCATTCTTTCGAGTTCGCAGTGTAAGAGAAAATCGACGGCTTCTAAATTGCGCATACACGCATTTAAATCTTTGCCCCAGCAATACACGCCGTGGCCGCGAATTAGATAAGCGGGGCAGTGGGGGTGCGCGGCAAGGTGCTGGTCGGCCTCTTTTGCGAGGGCGTCGATATCTTGGGTATTGGCAAAAATGGGGAGGCTCACCCGAGTCGCGTGGGTGTCGACACCGTCAAAGGCTTTGAGCAACTCGTAATTTTCTAAAATGAGTTCAGGGCTGTCGTCTAGTGCCATGGACAAAACCGTGGCCGCCGGCGAGTGGCAGTGCAGTACCGCGCCAATCTGAGCGAAGCGAGCGTACAGCTGGGTGTGCAGCGCAGTTTCTGCCGAGGGTTTGCCACTACTGATCGGCTTGGCTTGTAGGTCAACGGCAATGAAATCGCTGGGGCTAAGACGGCCCTTGTGATTGCCGGATGCAGTCACAATGGCCGAATCGGCATTGAGCCGACAAGAGAAGTTGCCACTGGTGGCGGGCACCCAGCCCCGGCGGTAAAGTTCGTCGCCGGCAGCGGCCAGCGCAA
>NZ_JBFJWS010000441.1:0-1501 GCF_041623545.1 Zhongshania sp.
AACCAACTCAATTGTGCTCTCAGGCAGCCCTCATATCATTACCGATTTAGTCTCGGTCATTCGCGACCTAGATATTCGTCGCGCGCAAGTCTTAGTTGAAGCGATTATTATTGAGGTGTCAGATAATCGCGCCAAAGAACTAGGGGTACAGTGGTTGTTTAAAGGCCGAAATGGCGGCAATCAGCCTGCCGGTGGCATCAACTTTGGCGGTGGCGCTTCTGGGAGCAGTGGTACCCCCGGCATTATTAGTTTGCTGGCGGGTGAGGAGGCTGCGGCTGCGGCCGTTAGCGGTGTGCGGGGCGCTGCGATTGGTTTGGGTAAACTTAAAGACGGCGCCTTTAGTTTTGCGACGCTGCTTACCGCGCTGGCGAGTGACTCAGAGTCCAATATTTTGTCCACGCCGAGTCTGCTGACCTTGGATAATGAAGAAGCCTCAATTTTGGTAGGTCAGGAAATCCCGGTGATCACCGGCTCGACTGCGAGCTCCACCAATACCAATCCCTTCCAGACGATTAGTCGCCAAGAAGTGGGTATAAAATTATTGTTCACCCCCCAAATCAATGAGGGGGATGCGGTTCAGTTGAATATTGAACAAGAGGTTTCATCCCTAAGCCCATCAAATGGCGCGGCGGATGTTATTACCAATAAACGTACTATTAAAACCGCAGTATTGGTCAACGATGGCGCAACTATTGTGCTGGGCGGCTTAATCGATGATCAAGTAACAGAGCAGTCGGCCAAAGTGCCCTTGCTTGGCGACATTCCCTTTTTTGGCCGCTTGTTTCGTTCGGATAGCACCAGCAAGACCAAGCGTAATTTGATGGTGTTTATTCGTCCAACGATTGTGCGCGACCAAGCTACCTTGTCAGATTTAAGTGCTCGCAAATACAACTTTATCCGCGCAGAGCAATTGGTGAAAGCTGAACAGGGCATTAATTTATTCCCCTTTACTGACTTAGCAGTACTTCCTGAATGGACGGGTATGGATGCCTCGCCACCGAATATATTGCCTCATAAGCCGGTGCCGCCACCAATGTCACCAGCTGAAGAAGCGGTTGAGAAACGTCACCTGGCGCCGTCAGCGGACAAGCGCAGTGATATTCAGATGCAAGTGCCAAGGGCTGAATCTGCAGATAATGCTGTATCGGAATCAGACTGTGAGGCGGAGAGCCCTTGCGTTAAGCCAGACTTAGTAAGCGTGAACGAGGCTTCACGTTGATATGTCTCATGCTCTGACGTATGCCTTTGCCCGCAGTAACCGCGTTCTTGTTGAAGAGGGTGCGAATGGTGAGTTAACACTTCTGTGTTGCAAGCAAACACCACCATCAGCAATTGCCGAAGTGCAGCGGGTGATTTCTCAGCCGCTTATCTTTAGTCTCTGTGAGGAAAAATTCCTGCAGGACAAAATCAACGAAACCTTTCAGCGCCAGCAGGGCGATGCAATGTCGGCGATGGGTGATATTTCGAGCGAGGTCGATCTTGACCGTCTCGCGGAAGAAAT